>NZ_JAAXYC010000091.1 GCF_018619185.1 Streptomyces sp. McG3
GGCGGGACACGGCGGGGACCCGGACGTCAGCGCAGGGCGGAGCCCGCCTTCCACTTCTTCCAGCCGAGGTTCCAGCCGCTGAGTCCGTTGTCCGGTGCGACCTTCTTGTCCTGGGAGTTGACCACCTCGACCACGTCGCCGATCAGGGTCCGGTCGAAGAACCAGCCGCCGGGCGTGGAGCCGCTGCCGCCCTTGGCGTCGCGCAGCCCGACGCAGCCGTGGCTGACGTTCTCCTCGCCGAAGACGGACTCGTCGGCCCAGTAGTTGCCGTGCAGGAAGGTGCCGGACTCGGTGAGCCGGATCGCGTGCGGCACGTCCTTGATGTCGTACTCGCCCTTGCCCTTCTTGTCCGTGAAGCCGACCGTGGCCCCGTTCATCCGGGTCACCTCGTGCATCTCGGTGACGACCATCCTCCCGTTGTACGTGGTCGTCTTCGGGGCCCCCGCGGTGATCGGGATCGTGTCCACGAGCTCTCCGTCCCGGCGCACCTCCATGGTCTTCTTCTCCGCGTCGACCCGGGAGACCTGGGAGCGGCCGACCGTGAAGACGACGGTCTTGTCCTGGCTGCCGTAGACCCCCGGGGCGCCCTCGACGTCGCGCAGCCCGATGTCGACGGTGACCTCGGTGCCGGGCTTCCAGTACGCCTTGGGGCGGAAGTCGAGCCGGTCCTTGCCGAACCAGTGGCCGGAGACCTCCACCACCGGATCGGACGTCACCCGGATGGCCTTCTCCACCGCGGCCCGGTCGGCGACCGGGCGGTTGAAGGAGAACGAGACGATCATGCCGGTGCCGACGGTGGAGCGGTTCTCCGGTTTGAAGTACCCGATGAAGCGGTGCTCGGGGACGAGGGTGGTGAACGTGGCGTGCCGGGCGGAGCGGCGGCCCGCCCCGTCCACGGCCACCGCGTCGATGCTGTACTTCGCGGCGAGGGCGAGCCGCCCCGCGGCGGGCTCCGGCTTCCAGGACCTCCCGTCATCGGTGATGCGCCCGGCCACCGTCTGCTGCCGCGCGTCCTCGATCCGCATGACCTTCACGCTCTCCAGCCGCCCGTCGGGGACCTTCACCGCGATGCGGGTCTCCTCGTCGACGTCCTCGGCACCGTCCTCGGGGAAGACGCTGATCGCGTCGTCGGAGGATCCCGCCTTGCCGTTGAACACGGCCTCCCGGGCGTCGGTGCAGCCGGTCAGAAGGGCCAGCACGGTCAGCAGTCCTGCCCATGTCAGCACGGCGGCCGAGCCGGCCCGTGCGCTCTTCGCTGTGTGGTTCACGCTCCCCCCAACGACCGGGGCCGGTCGGGGGAAACGTGAGTGCGGGCCGCCCGGTGGGCAGAACAGAGGGGAGGACTACCTGAAGGGGGCCGCGGCCGGGACGCCGCGCGCCCCCTCGTAGGTGCCCGTCCCACGAGCCGCGGGAGGCGACACGGTGTCCAGCGCAGCCGAGCAGGAGGCAGTACAGGATCCGGAAGCGGTGGCCGGCAGCGGGGCGGAGATCGCGGAGGCCCGTGCCGTCGCCGCCCGGGCGGGGGCGCCGTCCCCCGCCGTCTGGCCCGGGGCCCCGATGCCGCTGGGGGCCCGCTTCCGGGTCGGACCGGACGGAGTGGCGGGGACCAATTTCGCGCTGTGGGCGGGCGGGGCCGAGGCGGTCGAGCTCTGCCTGTTCGACGAGCGGGGCGCGGAGACCCGCTGTCCGCTGACCGAGCTGACCCATGAGATCTGGCACGGCTTCGTCCCCGGGGTGCGGCCCGGTCAGCGCTACGGCTACCGGGTGCACGGCCGCTGGGACCCGTGGACGGGCGCCCGCTGGAACGCGGCGAAGCTGCTCCTGGACCCGTACGCCCGCGCGGTCGACGGGACCTTCACCCTGCCGCCCGAGGTCTACGGGCACGTACGGGACTGGCCGGATCAGCATGTGGCCGACACCGTGCGGGACGACCGGGACTCGGCGCCCTTCGTGCCCAAGGGCGTCGTCGTCCGCGACGAGGACGACTGGGTGGAGGACCGCCGCCCCAAGACCCCGTGGGCGGACTCCGTGATCTACGAGCTGCACGTGCGCGGCTTCACCAAGCTGCACCCGGACATCCCGCCGGCGCTGCGCGGCACGTACGCGGGGCTCGGGCACCCGGCCGCGATCGAGCACCTGACACGGCTCGGGGTGAGCGCCGTCGAACTGCTCCCGGTGCACCAGTTCGCCCACGAGGACCATCTGCTGCGGCGCGGGCTGCGCAACCACTGGGGCTACAACTCCATCGGCTACTTCGCCCCGCACGCCGGGTACTCCGCCTCCGGGACGGCGGGCCAGCAGGTCGGCGAGTTCAAGCGGATGGTGCACGCGCTGCACGAGGCCGGGATCGAGGTGATCCTCGACGTCGTCTACAACCACACCGCGGAGGCGGGCGAGCTGGGCCCGATGCTGTCGCTGCGCGGCATCGACAACCGGGGCTACTACCGGCTGAGGGACGACCCGCGGCGCTACGCCGACTACACCGGCTGCGGCAACACCCTGCACGTCGTGCAGCCCCAGGTGCTGCGGCTCATCACCGACTCACTGCGCTACTGGGTCACCGAGATGGGCGTCGACGGCTTCCGCTTCGACCTGGCGGCCGCGCTGGCGCGCTCGATGCACGACGTCGACATGCTCTCCCCGTTCCTCGCGGTGATCGCCCAGGACCCGGTGCTGCGCCGGGTCAAGCTCATCGCGGAGCCGTGGGACGTGGGCAACGGCGGCTACCAGGTGGGGGCCTTCCCTCCCCTGTGGACCGAGTGGAACGACCGCTACCGCGACGCGGTGCGCGACTTCTGGCGGGGCGCGCTCCCCGACGTACGGGATCTCGGCTACCGGCTGACCGGCTCCAGCGACCTGTACGCCTGGGGTGGCCGCCGCCCGTACGCCTCGGTCAACTTCGTCACCGCGCACGACGGCTTCACCCTGCGCGACCTGGTCAGTTACGAGCGGAAGCACAACGAGGCCAACGGGGAGGGCAACCGGGACGGGACGAGCGACAACCGGGCGTGGAACTGCGGGGCGGAGGGCGAGAGCGACGACCCGGAGATCAACGCGCTGCGCCGCCGTCAGCTCCGTAACCTGCTGACCACCCTGCTGCTCTCCACCGGGGTGCCGATGCTGGTGGCGGGCGACGAGATGGGCCGGACGCAGGGCGGCAACAACAACGCCTACTGCCAGGACAACGAGACCGGCTGGCTGGACTGGTCGCTCCTGGAGGAGCCCGCGTGGCGGGAGCTGACCGAGCTGACGGCCCGGGTGCTGACGCTGCGCCGGGCCCATCCGGTGCTGCGGCGCCGCGCGTTCTTCTCCGGCCGGGCGCAGGCCCCGGACGGACTGCGGGACCTGGCGTGGTTCGCCCGGGACGGCCGGGAGATGACGGAGGGCGACTGGTACGCACCGGCGGCCACGCTCGGGCTGTACCTCTCGGGCCGGGACATCCCGGGGCGGGACGCGCGGGGCGAGCCGGTCACCGACGACAGCTTCCTGGCGGTCCTGCACGCGGGCCCGGAGCCGACGGTCTTCGCCCTGCCGGGAGCGCCGTGGGGAGACGCGTACGAACTGGTCCTGGACACCTCGCGGGAGGAGCAGGCCGAGGCTCCGGGCACGGTCCTGGACGGCGGTACGGAGATGAGGGTGCCGGCCCGTTCGGTGCTGCTGCTGCGGGTGACGGCGTGAGGGGCGGGGGTACGGAGCCGGATCAGCCGAGGATGCCCCGGCCGTAGCCGACGGCGACGGCCGCGGCCCGGTCCTTGGCGCCCAGCTTGGCGAAGATGTGGGTGAGGTGGGTCTTCACGGTCGCCTCGCTGATGAACAGCTCGGCGGCGATCTCCCGGTTGGTGGTGCCCCGCGCCACCAGGACCAGCACCTCGCGCTCGCGGGCCGACAGGGAGGTCCCTGCGGGGTCGGCGGCGGGGGTGCGGACCCGGGTCATCAGCCGGGAGGCGACGGCGGGCGACAGGACGCCGCGCCCGTCGGCGGCGGCCCGGACGGCCGCGAACAGCTCCTCGCGCGGGGCGTCCTTGAGGAGGTAGCCGGTCGCGCCCGCCTCGATCGCGGGCAGGGTGTCGGAGTCGGTGTCGTACGTGGTCAGCACCAGGACCTTCGAGCGCGCACCGCGCCGGGTCAGCTCCGCGATGGCCGCCACTCCCCCGCCGCCGGGCATCCGCAGGTCCATCAGGACGACGTCGGGGTCGAGGTGTTCGACCGCCGTGAGGGCGTCCACGCCGTTCGACGCCTCGCCGAGGACCTCGAATCCGGGGGCGGCGGCGAACATGCCGCGCAGTCCGTCCCGGACGACCGGGTGGTCGTCGACGACGACGAGGCTGATGGAACGGGCGGCGGGCTCGGTCATGACGGCACCGTACGGGAGCTCACGGGTGCCTGACCAGCGGCCGGCGCGGTGCTGTTCACGGGGTGCCTGACCAGGGGGACTCTGGCCGATACCGCCGTGCCGCCGCCCGGTTCCGACTCCACCTCGACGGTGCCCGCGATGCGCTCCGCGCGGACCCGCATGCCGCCGAGGCCGAAGCCGCCGGTGCGGTCGGCCGGGGCGGCGGTCGCGGGGTCGAAGCCGCGGCCGTCGTCCCGTACGTCCAGGGTCAGTTCGTCGTCCATGAAGGACAGCGTCACCCCGACCCGCGAGGCCCCGGCGTGCCGCCCGGCGTTGGCGAGGGCCTCGCCCGCGATGCGCAGCAGGGTGGCGGCGATCTCGTCGTGCACCGGTTCGACGGTGCCGGTGACGGTGAAGTCGGCCCGGACGCGGTGCTGTTCGGCCCAGTCGGCGACGGTCTTCTCCAGCGCTCCGGCCAACTCGTCGTGTTCCAGGGCGGTGGGGGCCAGGTTGTGCACGGAGCGGCGGGCCTCGCCGAGGCTGTGGCGGGCGAGCGCGGCGGCCCGCTCCAGGTGGAGGCGGGCGGTGGCCGGATCGCGGTCCGTGACGGAGGTGACGACCTGGAGCTGGGCGATGATCCCGGTCAGGCCCTGGGCGAGGGTGTCGTGGATCTCGGCGGCGAGCCGGCGCCGCTCGTCGTCGACCCCGGCCTCCCGGGCCTGGACGAGGAGCTGGGCGTGCAGGGCGGCGTTCTCCGCCATGGCCTGCTCCAGCCGGAGGTTGGTGCGCTCCAGCTCGGCGATGGTCGCGACCTGGACGCGGGCCTTCTCCTCCTCCCGCATCCCGACGTGCCAGAAGAAGAGGGCGAGGGCGGTGTTGACGACGTACAGCGCGCCGAAGGCGACCCAGTTCATCAGGGAGGCGGGCGGCAGCCCTCCGCTCTGCGAACCGGCCAGGGTGACGGCGGTGGTGAGCAGTCCGGCGCGGACGAAGCGCTTGGGGAGCAGCGGTTCGATGTCGAAGTAGCCGAGGGCCGCGTAGATCGAGAAGAACGGGTTGAACCAGGACAGGGCGAAGGCGAGGACGGTCCGGAGGGTGTAGTAGGCGACCCCGGCCGGGGCGCCCGGAGCGGTACGCGGGCGGGTCCGGCCCCACCAGATCTGGAGCCCGTACGCCGCGACGGCCAGGGCCCCGGCCACGTACATCTCGGTGCGGGTCATGATCAGGTCGGCGGCGACGGCCCCGACGAGGACGGACAGGGTGAGAACGGCGTACGGCCCGTACCGGTAGAACTGCTCCCAGCGCTCCTCGATCGTGCGGGGCCCCGTCGCACCGGACGGGTACGGGGAGCAGGGCGGCTGCGTCATGCGGGCAGTCTCCGTCACTGCCAGCGGAAGAGTCGAGCGGCGGCGAGGCCGAGCAGTGCGGTCCACAGCGCCACGACCCCGAGGTACGCCCAGCTCGGCCAGTGGCCGGAGGCGGCCTGGTCCAGCGCCTGGGAGGCGGCGCCGAACGGGGTGATCTGCACGACGCGGCGCAAAGTGTCGGGCATCGCCTGGACGGGCACCCAGACCCCCGCGGTGAACATCATCGTGAGGTAGGCGACCGAGCCGACCGCCGTGGCCGCCTTCGTCGTACGGGACAGGGCACAGATCGTCGCGCCGAGGGCGAGCACGGCGGCGACCGCGAGCAACAACGCCAGTGCGTAACCGAGCAGTTGTCCGGGCAGCGCGACCGCATAGCCGACGCGGCCGACGGCGACGACCAGGAGCGCCGAGCCGAGGGCGGCGGCGCCGTGCAGGGTGATCTGGGCGGTGAGGAGGGCGGAGGGCCGCACCGGCGTGGTGGACATGCGGCGCAGGATGCCGCGTTCTCGGTAGGCGGTGAGGACCGGCGGCATCGCCTGGAGCCCGGCCATGATCATGGCGAGCAGGACCGAGATGGGGACGTAGAGGTCGATGACGCGGCGTCCGCCGAGGGCGTCGTCGGCCTCCTTGAACGCCGGGACGAAGCCGAGGATCACCAGGAGGGCGGTCGGGAAGACGAGGATCCAGAAGAGGCTGCCGGGTTCGCGGAGGAAGAGCCGGGTCTCGGTGAGCAGTACGGCCGCCATGGGGCCCCGCCGACGGGCGGGCGCGGAGGCGGTGGGTGCGGCGGCCGGTGCGGTGGTGGCGTCGGGGGTCATGTCAGGCGTCCTGTCCGGTGAGGTCGAGGAAGGCCTCGTCGAGGCTGGTCTCGGTGATCCGCAGCCGCTGGGCGGTGACCCCGAGTTCGGCGAGCAGGGAGATGAGCGGCGTGATGGTGTCGTCGGTGGCGTGCAGGACGAGGAGGCCGGTGGCGGTGGGCGGGGTCACCGACGCGACGCCCGGCAGTGCGGCGAGGCGGTCCAGTTCGGGTCCGGTCGGAGTGCGGGAGGGGACGAAGGAGAGCACGGTGGAGCCGGCCGCCTGCCGGATCAGCCCGGCCGGGGTGTCCAGGGCGACTGCCTTGCCCCGGTCGATGACGGCGATCCGGTCGCAGAGGCGCTGGGCCTCCTCCATGAAGTGGGTGACGAGCAGGACGGTCACCCCGCCGTCGCGGATCTCCTCGATGAGCTTCCAGGTGTCGCGGCGGGCGCGCGGGTCGAGGCCGGTGGTCAGCTCGTCGAGTACGACGACCTTCGGGTTGCCGATCAGGGCGAGCGCGATGAACAGGCGCTGCTTCTGGCCGCCGGAGAGCTTGGCGAAGCGGGTGGCGAGCCGGTCCGCCAGGCCGAGCCGGTCCGCGAGCGGCCGCCAGTCGGCGGGGGCCGGGTAGAAGGCGGTGTAGAGCTCCAGCGCCTCCCGTACGGTCAGTTTGGCCTGGAGTTCGCTCTCCTGGAGCTGGGCGCCGAGCAACCGTGTCACCCGGTCGTGGTCGGCGACCGGGTCGAGCCCGGCGACCCTGACGGTGCCCGCGTCGGGGATGCGCAGGCCCTCCACGCATTCGACGGTGGTGGTCTTGCCCGCCCCGTTGGGTCCGAGGATGCCGAAGATCTCCCCCTCGTCCACGGAGAAGGAGACGCCGTCGACCACGGCACGGCCCGCGTAGGTCTTGCGTACCCCGTTGACTTCGATGATTGCCATGTCCACCAGGGTTCCGGCGGGCGGGCGCGGGCGGTATCCGCCGTCGCGCTCGACGGCGCATCGGCCGATCGGTTGATCCGGGGTACGACCGGGGACCGGCGGCGGTGGCCGGTGCCCGCCGCCCGCAAGCAGTCCGCCCCGGCGGAAATTGGCAGGACCGATGTCAGTGGTGAAACGTAAGGTCGCCCCTGATGCCCAAAAAGCCTGCAGAGCGCACGGACCGGTCCGCCGTGCGCTCCCTCCTGCGCCTGTGGCCCTATGTCCGACCCGTGCGGGCACGCCTGTTCACGGCCGCCTTCGTGGCGATCCTGGCGTCCTGCCTGGGGCTGGTGATCCCGCTGGTCCTGAAGTGGATGGTGGACGGCCCCGTCGCCGACCGCGATCCGGGCGGGGTGTGGCTGGGGGCGCTGTACCTGCTGCTGCTGGGCATCGCCGAGGCGCTGCTGTTCGGGCTCCGGCGCTGGCTGGTGGCGCGCCCGCTGGCCGGGGTCGAGGCGTCGATGCGGGCGGATCTCTACCGCCATCTGCAACGGCTGCCGGTCGCGTTCCACGACCGCTGGGCCTCGGGTCAGCTGCTGTCGCGCGGGACGACGGACCTGATGCTGCTCCGGATGTTCCTGGCGTTCCCGCTGACCTTCCTGGTCGTCAACACGGCGACGATCCTGGTCGGGTTCGTCATCCTGTTCGCCCAGGACTGGACGCTCGGTCTGGTGCTGCTGGCGCCCGCGGTGCCGCTGATGATCCTCTGCTCGCTGTTCGAGACGAAGTACTCGGTGGTCGCGCGCCGGGCCCAGGACCAGGTCGGCGACCTCACCACGGTCGTCGAGGAGAGCGTGCTGGGCATCCGCATCGTCAAGGGCTTCGGCCGGCACCGCAGTCAGGCGCGGGCGTTCCGGGCGATGTCGCACCGGCTGCGCACCACGGAGCTGGGCAAGGCCCGGCTGCTCGCCGGGATCTGGGCGCTGATCACCGCCATCCCGGAGCTGGCGATCGGCGCGGCGCTGGTGCTCGGCACGATCCAGGTGGCGGACGGGACGCTGTCCGCGGGCACGCTGGTGGCGTTCCTGTCCACGGCGCTCGCCCTGCGCTGGCCGGTGGAGTCGATCGGCTTCCTGCTGGCGATGAGCCAGGAGTCGGCAACCGCGACCGACCGGTATTTCGAGGTGATGGACGTGGCGGAGGAGCCCGGGGCCGTCGCCGTACGGGAGAGCGCGCCGACCACCGGGCCCGGCATGGTGTTCGAGGGCGTCGAGTTCCGCTACCCGGACGCGGATCCGGACTCGCCGCCGGTCCTCGCCGGGATCGATCTGCACATCCGGCCCGGTGAGACGCTGGCCCTGGTCGGGGGTACGGGGTCGGGCAAGACGACGCTCACCGCTCTGGTGCCCCGGCTGCACGAGGTGACCGGCGGGCGGATCACGCTGGACGGCGAGGACATCGCCACGATGGAGCGTTCGCGGCTGCGGGAGCTGGTCTCGGTGGCGTTCGAGGAGCCGACCCTGTTCTCCGCGACGGTCGGCGAGAACGTGACGATGGGCGCGGCGGACGCGGACGAGCGGCAGGTGCGGCGGGCGCTGTCGGTGGCCCAGGCCGACTTCGTGCACCGGCTGCCCCGGGGGCTGGACACCGAGGTCGGCGAGCAGGGCCTGAGCCTGTCCGGCGGCCAGCGCCAGCGCCTCGCGCTGGCCCGCGCCGTGGTCGGGGAGCCGCGCTTCCTGGTGCTGGACGACCCGCTCTCCGCGCTGGACGTGCACACGGAGACGCTGGTGGAGGCCGCGCTGCGGAAGGTCCTGGAGCGGACGACCGCGGTGGTCGTGGCGCACCGGCCCTCCACCGTGATGCTGGCCGACCGGGTGGCGCTGCTGTCCGGGGGCCGGATCGCCGCGGTCGGCACGCATCAGGAGCTGCTGCGCGACAACGCGGAGTACGCCTGGCTGATGTCGGGCGCGGGCAGCGAGCCCGCCGCAGCGGTGGACGCGTCCGCGGCGCCGGTGGACGCGTCGGCCGCACCGGCGGCCCCGTCCACCGGACCGCACCCCGCCACTTCGGTGAGCACGCCCGTACAGCAGGTCCCCGCCGAGGAGGGCAGTGCCCGATGACCACGACCACCGACGACGCCTCTCTCCCGGCCGCCGACGACGACGGCCCCCCGAAGAACCGGGTCGCGCCCTCGTCCGCGCGCGCGGACGACCCGTTCGACCGGGACGACCTGCCCGCGCCGCCCGGGGCGACCAGGGCGCTGCTGTTCTCGCTGCTGGCCCCGATGCGCGGCCGGGTCGCGGTGTCGGCCCTGCTCCTGCTGGTCCAGCAGGTCGCGATGCAGGCGGGCCCGCTGCTGGTGGCGTACGCCATCGACAGCGGGGTTCCGGCGTTCCGGGACCACGACTACGGGCCGCTGATCGCGGTCGCGATCGGCTACGCGGTGTGTTCCGTCGGCGCGGGCGTCCTCCAGTACGCCTTCATCCGGGCCGCGGCGCGGATCAACCAGGACGTGCTGCTCGATCTGCGCGGCCGGATCTTCCGGCACGCGCAGGCGCTCAGCGTCGACTTCCACGAGCGCTACACCTCGGGCCGGCTGATCTCGCGCTCCACGACGGATGTGGAGTCGTTGCGGGAGCTGCTGAGCGAAGGGCTCCAGGAGCTGATCGGCGTGGTCCTGTCGTTCGTGTCGATCGCGTTGGTGCTGCTCTGGCTGGACCTGGGGATCGGCGCGATCGCCACGCTCTCCTTCGTACCGCTGTATCTGATGGTGCGCCTGTACCGGCGGCGGGCGTCCGTCGCGTTCACGGCGCGGTCGACGGCGATCGCCGCGGTGATCGTGAAGTTCGCGGAGACGATGAACGGCATCCGTCCGGTCCAGGCGTTCCGCCGCGAGCGGAGCAACGACACCGTGTTCACCGCGCTGAACACCCACCACGAGCGGGCGAACGGCGACGCGATCCTGGAGATGGCCCGCTATGTCATCGGTTCGCGGCTGATCGCGAACACGGCGGTGGCCGGAATGGTTCTGTGGGGCGCCTACCGGGTCGCGGACGGAACGCTGGCGCTCGGGGTCCTGGCGGCGGCGGTGCTGTATCTGCGCCGGCTGTACGACCCGATCGACCGGCTGGGGATGTTCCTCAACTCCTACGAGTCGGCGGCCGCTTCGCTGACGAAGATCGCCGGCCTGCTGGCCCAGACGCCGAACGTCCCGGAGACCGACCGGCCGAAGGAACTGCCGCCGCGCCCGGGCGGGCTCCCCGGCCGGGAGGTCACGTTCGACGGGGTGCGGTTCGCCTACCGTACGGGCGGCGAGGTGCTGCCCACGTTCGACCTGCGCATCCCGGCGGGCCGGACGGTGGCGGTCGTCGGGTCGACGGGCGCGGGCAAGTCGACGCTGGCCAAGCTGCTGGCCCGGTTCTACGACCCGACCGAGGGCCGGGTCCTGCTGGACGGCACCGACCTGCGCGACCTGGACACCGCCGAGCTGCGCCGGGGCGTGGTGATGGTGACGCAGGAGGCGTTCCTGTTCTCCGGGACGGTCGCGGAGAACATCGCGATCGGCCGCCCGGACGCCACCCGCGAGGAGATCGAGCACGCCGCGAAGGCGATCGGCGCGCACGACTTCATCGCCGCCCTGCCGGACGGCTACGACACGGACGTACGCAAGCGGGGCGGGCGCATCTCGGCGGGCCAGCGGCAGTTGGTGGCGTTCGCCCGGGCTCTGCTGGCGAACCCGGCGGTGCTGATCCTCGACGAGGCGACCAGCTCCCTGGACGTCCCCGGTGAGCGGGCCGTGCAACGGGCCATGGACACGGTGCTGCACGGCCGCACGGCGGTGGTGATCGCCCACCGGCTCTCCACGGTGGAGATCGCGGACCGGGTGCTGGTGATGGAGCACGGCCGGATCGTGGAGGACGGCGCACCCGCCGAACTGATCGGCGGGACAGGGCGGTTCGCGGGGCTGCACCGGACGTGGAAGGACAGCCTGGCCTGAGCGGATCCGGCCGGGGACCACCTCGTCGGCCCTGAACGCCGGGCTCCGGACACCGATCGTCCCGCGACGCATGACGAAGCCTTCCCCGGGCGCCGAGGCTCCGTTGTAGTGGCGCGGGTCGGCCACTGTCGCCCCGAAGGCCCCGCCCTGTCCGGAAGCCGGCCGTCGGCGTCCGGCCGCTCCACCTCGACGGCGCCGGCGGCCGGAGGGCGAAGGCCGGCCCGGACCGGCCGGGCACGCGGAACGGCGGGTGCGATGCCGACGGGATTCGAACCCGCGGACGGGGCCGGGGCAGGCCCGCCCCCGCCTCATCAGTCGGCGCGGAGGGGGCCTCCCCCGCGCCGATCGCCTTGGACCCCTCGGCCACGGCACCGCACCCTGCGGGACCGCGCGGTCCCGGTCCGCCGATCGTAGGGGCGCGACCGCCCCCGGGCGACCGTGTTCGCGCCCCGTGACGCTCACCCCGGCAGCAGCCGCACCGCCGCGTCCCGCAGCCGGGTGCGCTCCGTGCTCATGAAGCGGTGCAGGGTCCGGGAGCCGAAGGCGGTCCGCTGGGCGCTGCGACGGCGTTCGCGGTCGTAGGCGCGCAGGGCGCCCTCGACACCCGCGGGGCCCGGGGGCGCGGTGGCCAGCGCACGGCTCAGGGCGTCCGCGTCCAGGATCGCGGTGCAGGCGCCCTGGCCGAGGTTGGGCGTCATCGCGTGGGCCGCGTCGCCGACCAGGGCGACGGGGGCGGACCGGGCATCGGAGGAGGCGGGCCGGTGGGCGCCGGTGGAGACGAAGCTGGGCAGCGCCGGGTGGAGGTGCCGCATCTCGTAGCGGATCCAGGTGGCCGGGTCGGTGGCGTCCAGGATGCGCGGGACCGGGTCGTGCCAGCCGGCGAACGAGGCGCGCAGTTCCTCGGCGGTGGTGGCCTCGGGCACGGTGGCGTACCAGTTGGTGCGGCCCGGTTCGACCGGGGTCATCCCGAAGAAGCGGCCGCTGCCCCAGGTCTCGCCGTGCACCGGGCTCTCGAAGTCGGCGATGCCGATCCAGGCGACGGTGCCGATCCGGCGCGGGCCGCTGCGGTCGCCGAAGCGGGCGGTGCGAACGGCGCTGCGGATGCCGTCGGCGCCGACCACCAGGTCCTGTCCGGCGGCCGGTGCGTCGAGGCCGGTGACCCGCTCGCCGAGTCTGAGCGGGACGTCGCCGAAGGCTTCGAGGGCGGCGAGCAGGGCGTCGAGCAAGTAGGGCCGGGAGATGAGGAGTTCGGGGCGGCCCGCCTTGCGTTCGATCCGCTCCAGCGGGAGGCGGGCGATCGACGTCCCGTCCGGGGTGCGGATGTGCGCGTCGCGGTAGGGCACGGCGTGGTCGCGCAGCGCGTCACCCACGCCGAGCCGGTCGAGCGCGGACTGCGCGGTGGGGTGGATGCCGAAGGCCGCGCCGTACCGCTCCAGTTCGGTGCGCCGCTCCAGCACCGTGACCGTCCAGCCCGCGCGGCGGAGTCCGATCGCGGTCGCCAGACCGCCGATGCCCGCGCCGACCACGGTCGCCGTTCCTGTCATGTCGCGCTCCCGAGCTCGTTCGGACCGTACGGAGAAGGCCGCACGGAGAACCACCACGCCTGTGGTACCACGGCTGGGGTAGCATCGGCAAGGACAGGCCGAGGGGGCGGCAGCCGTACGGGAGTGAGGGAGCGCGCGTGAATCCGGACCGCCGGGACCGGCTGCGGGACGCGGCCGTCGAGGTGCTGGCCCGGGACGGCGGGCGCGGGCTGACCCACCGGGCCGTGGACCAGGCCGCCGAGGTGCCGCCGGGCACGGCCAAGAACTACTTCCCGACCCGTGACGCGGTGCTCCGTGCGGTGGCGGAGCGCTGTCTGGAGCAGTACCTCGCGCTCACCGGGCAGTTGGCCGCGACTCCGGGGCCGGCGGACCGCGAGGGCCTGATCACCCTCTTCCGCTCGCTCCTGGAGAACGTCGCGGGGCCCGGCCGCGCCCGGCTGCTGGCGGTGCTGGAGCTCCAGGCCGAGGCGACCCGCAGGCCTTGGCTCTCCGGCATCCTCGACCCGATGGCCAGTGGCGACTTCGCGGGCTTCGAACTGGCGCAGCGCGCCGCCGGGCTGCCCGTCACCCCGCAGCGGGCCGCCGTCGTCACCCTCGCCCTGCACGCGGCGATCCCGCACCTGCTGACGAACGGCCCGGCCACGCTCGCGGCGTCGGGGCTGGACGACGTGGACCGCTTCGTGCGCGACCTCCTGGACGCGGTGTACCCGCCGGGGGCCACCACCCGAGCGCCTCGGCCACCTCGCGCCGCGCCCTGACGGACCGGCGCGTTCCGGCGCGCGAATCTGGCCAGAACCCGATGCTGTCTCACCAGGCGGTCATCACACCCCTTCCCGCCCGCGACGGCGCGGTGCCCGTCGCGCGCGAAACCTGTGACCACCCTGTGAATACCGGGCTTCACAACGCCCGGTAACACGGCGGCAATGATCGGCGAAACGTCCGCTTAACGAACATGACCTTTCCGGCAACGAACGAAAACCGGCCAAGTTATTGACGCGGTCCTGACAGACACGGTCATCTGCTGACACTCTTCACCCCGTTCTGCGCACCGCCTGCACCGTCCGGACGGCTCGTCCAGCGCCGCCGGTACCCCCCTCGCAGAAGGAGTCCGCGTGAGATCCACGCCCAGCCGTCGCG
The DNA here is from genome assembly GCF_018619185.1 of Streptomyces sp. McG3. Classification (GTDB taxonomy): domain Bacteria; phylum Actinomycetota; class Actinomycetes; order Streptomycetales; family Streptomycetaceae; genus Streptomyces. Next base: position 14,095 of record NZ_JAAXYC010000091.1, read on the forward strand.
CCACCGCGACCGGCGCTCTGATAGCCGCAGCAGCCCTCATAGCCGTCGCCATTCCGTCCGGCGCCGCGACCGCCACCTCCGCTCCCGCCTCGGCCCCGCTCGGCGGCATCACCGCCGGCACGAAGGCCGACCCGGGCGCCCTGCCCGCCAAGCTCTCCCCCGCCCAGCGCGCCGAGCTGCTCAGCGAGGCGAACGCCACGAAGGCGGCCACCGCCAAGGAGCTCGGCCTCGGGTCCACGGAGAAGCTCGTGGTCCGCGATGTCGTCCAGGACCGCGACGGCACGACGCACACCCGCTACGAGCGCACCCTGAACGGGCTTCCCGTCCTCGGCGGCGACCTCGTGGTCAAGGAGTCCGCGGCCGGAGCGACCGAGGGCGTCAGCAAGGCGTCGAAGGCGACCAGCGCGCAGCTGAAGGCCGTCGGCCTCACCGCCGACGTGGCTCCGGCCGCGGCCGAGAAGCAGGCGCTCGGCGCGGCGAAGGCCGAGGGCTCGAAGGCGAAGAAGGCCAGCGAGGCCCCGCGCAAGGTGGTGTGGCTGGGCAGCGGCTCCCCGCAGCTCGCGTACGAGACCGTGGTCGGCGGACTCCAGCACGACGGCACCCCGAACGAGCTGCACGTCCTCACGGACGCCGCCTCCGGCGAGAAGCTCTACGAGTGGCAGGCCGTCCACAACGGCACGGGCAACACGCAGTACAACGGCCAGGTCACCCTGGGCACCGCGCCCTCGTACACCCTGACCGACACCACGCGCGGCAACCACAAGACGTACAACCTGAACCGGGGCAGCTCCGGCACCGGCACGCTGTTCTCGGGCCCGGACGACGTCTGGGGCGACGGCACTCCGCAGAACGCCGAGACGGCCGGCGCGGACGCCCACTACGGCGCGGCCGAGACGTGGGACTACTACAAGAACGTGCACGGCCGCTCCGGCATCCGCGGTGACGGCGTCGGCGCGTACTCCCGCGTCCACTACGGCAACAACTACGTCAACGCGTTCTGGCAGGACAGCTGCTTCTGCATGACGTACGGCGACGGCAGCGGCAACGTCAAGCCGCTGACCTCCCTGGACGTGGCCGCCCACGAGATGACGCACGGCCTGACCTCGGTCACGGCCAAGCTCGTCTACAGCGGCGAGTCCGGCGGCCTCAACGAGGCCACCTCCGACATCTTCGCCGCGGGCGTGGAGTTCTACTCCGACACGGCCCAGGACCCGGGCGACTACATGGTCGGCGAGAAGATCGACATCAACGGCGACGGCACCCCGCTGCGCTACATGGACAAGCCCTCCAAGGACGGCGCGTCCAAGGACGCCTGGTACTCGGGCATCGGCAACGTCGACGTCCACTACTCCTCGGGCCCGGCGAACCACTGGTTCTACCTGCTCTCCGAGGGCAGCGGCGCCAAGACCGTCAACGGCGTCGACTACGACTCGCCGACCTCGGACGGGCTCCCGGTGACCGGCATCGGCCGGGACAAGGCCCTGCAGATCTGGTTCAAGGCGCTCACCACCAAGTTCACCTCGACGACCAACTACGCGGCTGCCCGCACCGGCACGCTCGCGGTCGCCGGTGAGCTCTACGGGGCCACCAGCCCCGAGTACGCGGCCGTGGCCCACGCCTGGGCCGGCATCAACGTGGGCGCCCGCCCCGGCGGCGGCAACCCCGACCCGGGCGGCAAGGTGTTCGAGAACACCACCGCGGTGACCATCCCGGACGCCGGCGCGGCCGTCACCAGCTCGGTCACCGTCTCGGGCGTGACCGGCAACGCGCCGAGCACCCTGAAGGCGGACGTCAACATCACGCACACCTGGCGCGGTGACCTGGTCGTCGACCTGGTGGCCCCGGACGGCACCGCCTACCGGCTGAAGAACTCCTCCTCCGGTGACTCCGCGGACAACGTGGTGGCGACCTACACGGTCAACGCCTCGTCCGAGGTGGCCAACGGGGTCTGGAAGCTCAAGGTCCAGGACATCGCACGCCAGGACACCGGGCGGATCAACAGCTTCAAGCTCACCTTCTGATCCACTCGCGTTCTGATCCACTCGCACCGACCGAACGGCCCGGAGGAGGAACACCTCTTCCGGGCCGTTCGTCATGGCGGAAGCCGTCTCAGGCGGGGTTGTTCGCGTGGGTCAGGGTCTCCCAGGCGACGAAGAGGTTGTTGGACCCGGCGGGCCGCTGCCGCTCGGTCAGCGTCCGCGTGTTGGTCATCGCGTGGCCGAGCCGGTTGGCGAGCGCGTTGAAGCCCACCTCGGTGACCGGCCCGAGGCTGTCCTTGAGCGAGCCGCCGCAGAGCGAGGACGGCACGGCCGCGCCGAGCTGGTACTTGGCGTGCAGCCCCATCGCGTGCCGCAGCCGGTCGGCGACCTCCGGGTAGAGGTCCTGGCCCTGGATGCGGCTGGTCTCGGCGATGTGCGAGATCGCGGAGAGGCCGTAGCCGGTGTGGGTCAGATCGCGGCAGGTCTCCTGGGAGAGGCCGTCCATGAAGGTGGACTGCCCCTGCCAGTAGTTGATGACTTTCGCCCGGGTGTCGAGCCCGCTGCCGGGGGCGACCTTCGGCAGCGAACCGTCGGCGGTCACATAGATGTACGCGGGGACCCGCCCGCGGAACTTGCCGACGGCCTTGTCGTAGGCGGCGCGGTCCTCCAGGAAGACCGCGATGCCGATCGCCGCCTCGGTCATGGACAGCTCCCAGTTGCCGTTGGAGTGGGAGCCGTTGGTGACTTCGGGGAGGTAGACGTCGCGCAGCATCGTGCCGAAGCGGCCGGAGTTCGGCCAGCTGCTGTAGGTGTACTTGATGATCTCGGCGGCGCGCGGCCACGACGAGCCGGCCCAGCCGGTCTGGAGCGGCGCGTTGCTGTTGGTGTGGTCCTTGATCACGGCCGACCACGCGTCCATGATCTGGATGGCCTTCTGCGCGTACCGGCTGTCCTGGGTGATGTACCAGGCCAGCGAGAGCGTGTACGCGGCGATGGCGTCCTCGCGCTCGTCCGTGCAGCCGTTGTTGGGGTTGGAGTAGGAGCCGCACTCGACGACGGCGCGCGGCTTGGCGGTGCGGGTCAGGGAGGCGTACTTGCTCCCCGCCATCTGGTCGTAGGCGCTCTTCCAGGGCTGTGCGCCCGCCTGCACCCGGCCCCGGACGAAGTCCAGTTGGGGGCGGCTGACGAGCACCCCGGGGTGGGTGAAGTCCGCCGGGGCGGCGGCCGTGGCGGGAGCCTTCGCCGGGGCCGGGGATCTCTCCGCGAGGGCCGGTGCGGCGAGTGCCGTGGTGAGCAGCGCGGCCAGGCCGGCGGCGATGCCGAGGACGCGGGGAATGGAGCCGGTGCGCATGTGGGGGTGCCTTCCGGTGCGGTGGCGGTTCAACGGCCCGTCCCGTCCAGAGAGTTCATGGATGTGAACGATGGGCAGCATGATGAACCCTGCGATGAATCAGGAACGTAAAGCCATTCCATGAACACGTCAAGGTTCTGTGTTCACTGCACGAAGGAACGGCACCCCCCGACACGCGAAGGGACCCGGCACCGCACGGGTGCCGGGTCCCTCGGGTCCGCCGTGGCGAGCTCTCAGCGCAGCAGCACGCCCGCGCCCTCCCCCACCGCCTCGGCCGGCAGTGCGACCAGGCCCAGTTCGGCGCTGGTGGCCAGCAGCGGGTGAGCGGGCAGGACGCGCACGGTGTAGCCGTACGGTCCCGTCCGGTCCAGCGCGAGCGGCCCCTCGTACAGCCAGCGGTCCTCCAGGTCCTGACCGCCCGCCGGCTTCAGCGGGAAGGTCTGGGCGTCCGCGATGGCGTCGCCCGAATCGACCCGGCCCGCGACCACCTGGACCTCCACGTCGTCCGGGTCCAGGCCGCCGAGCGCGATCCGCACCCGCAGCGCCAGGCTGGCGCCGAGCTCCGCCGAGCCGCCCGCCGCGGTGTCGGTCACCGACTCCACATGGTCGACGGAGACCCCGCGCCAGGCCGCCCTGACCTTGGCCTTCCACTGGGCGAGGTCCCGCGCGGCCCCGGGATCCAGGGCCCGCCGGGACTGCGCGGCGGGGGCGTACAGGCGCTCCACGTACTCGCGCACCATCCGCCCCGCCAGCACCCTCGGCCCGAGGTTGACCAGCGTGGAGCGGACCATCTCGATCCAGCGGTCGGGCAGCCCCCCGGCCCCCCGGTCGTAGAAGCGCGGGGCGACGCGGTCCTCGATCAGGGCGTACAGGGCGTTCGCCTCCAGCTCGTCGCGGCGGTCCTCGTCGATCGCCGAGCCGTCGGCGGTGGGGATCTCCCAGCCGAAGTCCGGGTCGAACCACTCGTCCCACCAGCCGTCGCGCACGGACAGGTTGAGGCAGCCGTTGAGCGCCGCCTTCATCCCACTGGTGCCGCACGCCTCCAGCGGGCGCAGCGGATTGTTGAGCCAGACGTCGCAGCCCGGGTAGAGCTTCTGGGCCATGCCCATCCCGTAGTCGGGGAGGAAGACGATGCGGTGGCGGACCCCCGCGTCGTCCGCGAACCGCACGAGCTCCTGGACCAGCCGCTTGCCGCCGTCGTCGGCGGGGTGCGCCTTGCCCGCGACGACGATCTGGATCGGGCGCGTCGGGTGCAGCAGCAGCGCCCGCAGCCGGTCGCGGTCGCGCAGCATCAGCGTGAGCCGCTTGTACGAGGGGACGCGCCGGGCGAAGCCGATCGTCAGGACGTCCGGGTCGAGTACGCCGTCGATCCAGCCCAGTTCGGCGGTGCCGGCGCCGCGCCGGCGCCAGGAGGCGTAGAGCCTGCGGCGGACCTCGGTGACCAACTGGCCGCGCAGGTCCCGGCGCAGGTCCCAGATCTCCTGGTCGCCGATGCCGGTCACCGCGTCCCAGCGGCGCGGGGTGCCGCTCCACGAGGAGGCCTCGTCATCCACCGGGCCTCCCGCCAGCACCTGGTGGGCGCGGCCCTCGCCGATCCGGCCCGCGCCGAGGCGGAACACCTCGGGGGCGACCCAGGTCGGTGCGTGGACCCCGTTGGTGACGGAGGTGATCGGGACCTCGGCGGGGTCGAAGCCCGGCCAGAGCCCGGAGAACATCTCCCGGCTGACGGCCCCGTGGAGGGTGGAGACGCCGTTGGCGCGCTGGGCGAGCCGGAGGCCCATCACCGCCATGTTGAACAGCTCCGGCTCACCGCCGGGGTAGGTCTCGGTGCCGAGCCGCAGGATCTTCTCGACGCCGACCCCGGACAGCTCGCCGTCGTCGCCGAAGTGGCGGGCGACGAGCCCCCGGTCGAAACGGTCTATCCCGGCGGGCACCGGGGTGTGGGTGGTGAAGACCGTCCCGGCCCGGACCACTTCCAGAGCGGCGTCGAAGTCGAGCCCGGTGACGGCCAGTTCACGGATGCGCTCCAGGCCGAGGAAGCCGGCGTGGCCCTCGTTGGTGTGGAACACCTCCGGCTCCGGAGTGCCGGTCAGCCGGCACCAGGTGCGCACCGCGCGCACCCCGCCGATGCCGAGCAGCATCTCCTGGAGCAGACGGTGGTCGCTGCCGCCGCCGTACAGCCGGTCGGTGACGTCGCGTTCGCCCGGGGCGTTCTCCTCGACGTCGGAGTCGAGCAGGAGCAGCGGCACCCGGCCGACCCGGGCCAGCCAGACGCAGGCGTGCAGCGAGCGTCCGCCGGGCAGGGCGAGCACCACCCGGGCGGGGGCGCCGTCGGCCTCGCGGACCAGGTCGAGCGGGAGCTCGTTGGGGTCGAGGACGGGATAGTGCTCCTGCTGCCAGCCCTCGCGCGAGAGGGTCTGGCGGAAGTAGCCGTGCCGGTAGAGCAGGCCGACGCCGATGAGCGGGACGCCGAGGTCGCTGGCGGCCTTGAGGTGGTCGCCGGCCAGGATGCCGAGGCCGCCGCTGTACTGGGGCAGTGCCGCGGTGACGCCGAATTCGGGTGAGAAGTAGGCGACGGCGGACGGCAGTTCCGCTCCGGCGGCCCGCTGCTCCTGGTACCAGCGGGGGCCGTTCAGATATTCGGCCAGATCGGCGGAGGCCTCGGCGAGGCGGCCGAGGTACTCCTCGTCCCCGGCCAGTTCGGTGAGCCGCCCGGCGGACAGCGAGCCGAGCAGGCGTACGGGGTCGGCGTCCGCGGGCCGCCAGCCCTCGGGGTCGGCGGACCGGAAGAGCTCACGGGTCTCGGTGTGCCACGACCAGCGCAGGTTGTGCGCGAGGTCGTGGAGAGGTCGGAGGGGTTCGGGGAGGACAGGACGCACGGTGAATCGACGAATGGCCTTCACGTACTCCACCTTTACAGGGGACTTGCGCATCCGGGCGGACGCACCACGGTGTGCGTCCCTTCCGTCACCCCTGAAGGTAGCGGCCGTCCGTGGCGTCCTGCCACGGCGCGCGGACGGCTCACCGGGGCCGGGGACCGGCCGCCGCGCACTCCCCCCAGACGCCCCATCCTCCCCGCCCGTGATCCTCCGTCACTTCCCTCACCTGGGGGTTTGGCCGATTTCACCCCCGTACACAGCCTTGTGGACCTCCCTGCCACAGGGAAGGCTGCCGTGTGGCGCCGCAGAGCGGGTATCCGGAACCCGTGGGGGCGCTCCGGGCTCCCCTCGCCCACCGGGGGCGTGCGCGCCGCGTGCGGCGGGGCCCGGGCGGTCGAATACGACCGAGTAGTTAACACAGCGCCGGATTTCCCACCCGCGGACGCGGGGAAGGCTTCCCCGGTACGCGGCACGACCCGGCCCGCAGACGTTCTCCGTGCATCCAGAAACATGCACGAAACCCCCGCGACCCACCCATTCGAGTGCCATTCGAGTGAACGCGGACAGGAGCGGCCATGCCCACAGCCCGTCAGCAGACAGCTGAGCAGCTACAAAGGACAGATCCCCGTCTTCGCGGCACACGCGGTCGGTCCTCCGCGCCCGTGCCGTCCCCCGTGCACGCCGAGCTCCTCCAGCCCTCAGGTGATTCCATGATCGGTCGAATTCCCGTCCTGGACGTCCGTCCTCTCGTCGACTGCGGCAGACGGGCGGCGAAGGCCGTCACCGGTGAGACCTTCCAGGTCAGCGCCACCGTCTTCCGCGAAGGCCATGACGCGGTGGCCGCCAATGTCGTGCTGCGCGATCCGAGCGGACGGGTCGGGCCGTGGACCCCGATGCGCGAGCTGGCGCAGGGCACGGACCGGTGGGGGGCCGATGTCACTCCGGCCTCCGAGGGCCGCTGGACGTACACGGTGGAGGCCTGGAGCGATCCGGTCACCACCTGGCGGCACCACGCCGCGATCAAGATCCCGGCGGGCATCGACACGGACCTGGTGCTGGCGGAGGGCGCGGCGCTGCTGGAGCGGGCCGCGTCGGGCGTCCCGAAGAAGCACGGCCGGGAGGCGGTGCTGGCCGCGGTGGACGCGCTGCGCGACACGGCCCACCCGCCGGCCGCCCGGCTGGCCGCCGCCCTGACCCCGGCCGCCGACGCCGTCCTGGCCCGCTATCCGCTGCGTGAACTGGTCACCCGCTCGAAGCCGCTGGCGGTGCGGGTGGAGCGCGAGCGGGCGCTGTTCGGGTCGTGGTACGAGCTGTTCCCCCGCTCCGAGGGCGCGAAGCGGGTGCCGGTGGACCCGGCGGACACCTCCCCGGACGCGGAGACGCGGCTGGTCAGCGGCACCTTCCGGACGGCCGCCGAGCGGCTGCCCGCCGTCGCCGCCATGGGGTTCGACGTGGTGTACCTGCCGCCGATCCACCCGATCGGGACGACGCACCGCAAGGGCCCGAACAACAGCCTGACGCCCGGGGAGCACGACCCGGGCGTGCCGTGGGCGATCGGTTCACCGGACGGCGGGCACGACGCGGTCCACCCGGAGCTCGGGACGCTGGAGGACTTCGACCACTTCGTGTCGGTGGCCGGCAATCTGCGGATGGAGATCGCGCTGGACTTCGCGCTCCAGTGCTCGCCGGACCACCCGTGGGTCAAGGAGCACCCGGACTGGTTCCACCACCGCCCCGACGGGTCGATCGCGTACGCCGAGAACCCGCCGAAGAAGTACCAGGACATCTATCCGATCGCCTTCGACAAGGACATGCGCGGTCTCGTGGCGGAGACCGTACGCATCCTGCGCTTCTGGATGGACCACGGGGTGCGGATCTTCCGGGTCGACAACCCGCACACCAAGCCGGTGGTCTTCTGGGAGAAGGTCATCGAGGAGATCAACGGCGCCGACCCCGACGTCGTCTTCCTGGCGGAGGCGTTCACCCGCCCGGCGATGATGCACACCCTGGGCACGGTCGGCTTCCAGCAGTCGTACACGTACTTCACCTGGCGCAACACCAAGCAGGAGCTGACGGAGTACGTCACGGAGCTGTCCGGCGAGGCCGCCTCCGCGATGCGGCCCAACTTCTTCGTGAACACCCCCGACATCCTTCCCGGCTACCTCCAGGAGGGCGGCCGCCCGGCGTTCGAGGCACGGGCGGTCCTGGCCGCGACGCTGGCCCCCTCCTGGGGCGTGTACGCGGGATTCGAGCTGTGCGAGAACACTCCGGCCAAGCCGGGGAGCGAGGAGTACCTGCACTCGGAGAAGTACGAACTGCGCCCGAGGGACTGGGAGTCGGCGGAACGCGAGGGCCGCACGCTGACCCCCCTGATCACCTCGCTGAACCGGATCCGCCGGCGTAACCCCGCTCTGCGGCAGCTGCGCGACGTCCACTTCCACCACACCGACAACGAAGCGCTGATCGCCTACAGCAAGCGCTCCGGAACGAACACCGTTCTGGTGGTCGTGAACCTCGACCCGCACCACACCCAGGAGGCCACGGTCTCGTTGGACATGGAGCGGCTCGGCCTCTCATGGCACGAGCGCGTACCGGTGCGCGACGAGCTCACCGGCGATACCTACCACTGGGGCAGGGCCTTCTATGTGCGCCTAGAGCCGGGCATCACGCCCGCGCACATCGCCGTCCTGCGACCGTCCCCGCCGACCGGAGGGTCACCCACACCATGATCGTCAATGAGCCTGTCCACGACACGTTCGAGGACACTCCCGCCAAGGACCGCGATCCCGACTGGTTCAAGCGCGCCGTCTTCTACGAGGTGCTCGTCCGGTCCTTCCAGGACTCCAACGGCGACGGAATCGGCGACCTCAAGGGCATCACCGCCAAGCTGGACTATCTCCAGTGGCTCGGCGTCGACTGCCTCTGGCTGCCGCCGTTCTTCAAGTCGCCGCTGCGCGACGGGGGCTACGACGTCTCCGACTACACCGCCGTCCTGCCGGAGTTCGGCGATCTCGCCGACTTCGTGGAGTTCGTGGACGCCTCGCACCAGCGGGGCATGCGCGTCATCATCGACTTCGTCATGAACCACACGAGCGATCAGCACGAGTGGTTCCAGCAGTCCCGCACCGACCCCGAAGGGCCGTACGGCGACTACTACGTCTGGGCGGACGACGACAAGCAGTTCCAGGACGCCCGGATCATCTTCGTCGACACCGAGACGTCCAACTGGACCTTCGACCCGGTGCGCAAGCAGTACTACTGGCACCGCTTCTTCTCGCACCAGCCGGACCTCAACTACGAGAACCCGGCGGTGCAGGAGGAGATCCTGGCGGCCCTGCGGTTCTGGCTGGACCTGGGCATCGACGGCTTCCGGGTCGACGCGGTGCCCTACCTCTACCAGCGCGAGGGCACCAACTGCGAGAACCTCCCCGAGACCCATCACTTCCTCAAGCGGGTCCGCAAGGAGATCGACGCCAACTACCCGGACACCGTGCTCCTCGCCGAGGCCAACCAGTGGCCGGAGGACGTCGTCGACTACTTCGGCGACTACGAACAGGGCGGGGACGAGTGCCACATGGCGTTCCACTTCCCCGTGATGCCGCGGATCTTCATGGCGGTGCGCCGCGAGAGCCGCTACCCGGTCTCCGAGATCCTGGCCAAGACCCCGGCGATCCCGAAGAACTGCCAGTGGGGCATCTTCCTGCGCAACCACGACGAGCTGACCCTCGAAATGGTCACGGACGAAGAGCGCGACTACATGTACGCGGAGTACGCCAAGGACCCGCGGATGCGCGCCAACATCGGCATCCGGCGGCGGCTGGCCCCGCTGCTGGACAACGACCGCAACCAGATCGAACTGTTCACCGCCCTGCTGCTGTCGCTGCCCGGCTCCCCGATCCTCTACTACGGGGACGAGATCGGGATGGGCGACAACATCTGGCTGGGCGACCGGGACGCGGTGCGCACCCCGATGCAGTGGACGCCCGACCGCAACGCCGGGTTCTCCTCCAGCGATCCGGGGCGGCTCTACCTCCCCACGATCATGGACCCGGTCTACGGCTACCAGGTTACCAACGTCGAGGCGTCGATGGCCTCGCCGTCCTCGCTGCTGCACTGGACCCGCCGGATGATCGAGATCCGTAAGCAGAATCCGGCCTTCGGTCTCGGCGAGTACACCGAACTGCCCTCGTCCAACCCGGCGGTGCTGGCGTTCACCCGCGAGTACGGGGACGATCTCGTCCTGTGCGTGCACAACTTCTCGCGGTTCGCGCAGCCGACGGAACTGGACCTGCGATCGTTCAACGGACGTCATCCGGTGGAATTGATCGGCGGGGTACGCTTCCCGGCCATCGGTCAGTGGCCCTACCTGCTGACCCTCGCGGGACACGGCTTCTACTGGTTCCGGCTGCGCAAGGACGCGCCGCCGGCCTGAGCTCCGCCCGCCCCGTGCGGGACGGTTTCCACCGTCCCGCACGGGGCACCCTGACCCCAATGAAAGGCCTTGGGCCTTCACGGTTCCGGCGCCTTCGGCCTTCACCGTTCCGCCGTTCGAGTCCGTAGAGACGCTCCTGACCCGACACGTCCCGCACAGCCGGACAGCCATTGCCGCAATCCGGGACACTCTTCGCATCCTGTGGTGTGCCCGGGGAAAGGACGCGATGCCATGTCGGAGGCTGCATCCACTCACGTCGCCCTGGCGAAGAGCACGAGGAACAGCGCAACGGCCCCAGTGACGACGGACGGGAATCTGCTCCCGTCCCTCGCCCCACTGCTCCACGCCTGGCTGCCCCGGCAGCGGTGGTTCGCCGGCAAGGGCCGGCCGGTCACCGGCTTCTCCCTGGTCTCGGCCACCGAGATGCTGCCGCTGGACGGCACGGCGGGCCCGGGGCTGCTGCACCTGCTGGTGCGGGTCGAGCAGCCCGCCCAGCAGACCCGCCCGGCCGATGACTGCTACCAACTGCTCCTCGGTGCAAGAACGTCACTGCCACCGCTCCTCGCGGGCGCCCTGATCGGCCGGGTCGAGCGGGGCCCGCTCGCCGGACGGGCCGTCTACGACGCGCTGCACGACCCGCGGCTGGCCGATCTCCTGCTGGAACGCTTCCGCCGCCCCGGGAGTCTCGGCTCGCTGCGCTTCGAGCGGACCGCCGCGATCCCGGCCGGTCTCACGCCCCGGGTGCTGGACGCCGAGCAGTCCAACTCCTCGCTCGTCTACGGGGACGCGTACATCCTCAAGATCTTCCGGCGCGTCTTCCCGGGCACCAACCCGGACCTGGAACTGCCGCTCGCCCTCAGCGGCGAGGGGTGCGAGCGGGTACCGGCCCCGGTCGCCTGGTTCGAGGTGCCAGGGCCCGAACCGCTCACCCTCGGCGTCCTCCAGCCCTTCCTGCACGGCGCGCGCGACGGCTGGCAGCTGGCGCTGGGCGCGCTCGCCGCGGGCCGCGACTTCCTCACCGAGGCGCGGGCGCTGGGCCGGGCCACCGCCGAGGTCCACACCGCGCTCGCCGCCGCGCTGCCGACCCCGGCGCTGCGCGGCACCCAGACGCGGCAGCTCGTCGCGGAGATGACCCGGCGGCTGGAGGCCGCCGCCCAGGCGGTCCCCGCGCTCGTGCCGTACGTCCCCGGACTGCGCGCCGCGTTCGAGGCGGTGACGGACCTCGGGGTCCGGGGCAGCGGCTGGGCCCAGCAGCGGGTGCACGGCGATCTCCACCTCGGACAGACGCTGCGCTCCGCCGACGGGTTCTGGTCGCTGATCGACTTCGAGGGCGAACCGGCCCGCCCGCTGCCCGAGCGCCGCATGCCCGCGCCCCCGGTCCGCGATGTCGCGGGGATGCTGCGGTCCTTCGACTACGCGGCCCGCTCGCACCGCCCGTGGAACCCGGAGTGGGCGGCCCGCTGCCGTGCCGCCTACTGCGAGGGCTACGCGCAGGCGTCGGGCAGCGACCCGCGCTGCGAACCGGAGCTGCTGCGCGCCCACGAGACCGACAAGGCCGTGTACGAGGTGCTGTACGAGGCCCGGCACCGCCCCGACTGGCTGCCGGTTCCGATGGCGGCCATCCAGCGACTGGCCCAGTCCGCAGCGGCCTGAGCCGCACCCCACGCACCTTCCCTCCAC
>NZ_JAAXYC010000092.1 GCF_018619185.1 Streptomyces sp. McG3
GCCCCCGCCTTCCCCGCCGCCGCGTCGCGCTGCCCCTGGCCGCCGCCACGCTCCTCGTGCCCGTCGCCACCGCCTGCACCTCGTCCACGGACTCCGGCGGTTCCGGCGGGGACCAGCGGCTGAAGGTGGCCATGGCCTTCCCGCCCGCCCAGGCCATGTCCCCGTACGGCGACGACGCCGTCACCCTGAGCCGGCTCGCCGTCGTCGAGGGGCTCACCCGGCTCGACCGGAACGGGGAGGCCGGGCCCGCGCTCGCCGCCTCCTGGAAGCGCGACGGCGAGAAGGCCTGGGAGTTCACCGTCCGCGAGGGCGCCGTCTTCCAGGACGGGACGAAGCTCGACGCCGCGGCCGTGGTCCGCTCGCTGACCGCCGCGCAGAAGGCGTCCCCCAAGCCCCGGGTACTGTCCGACACCACGCTCACCGCCACGGCCGCGGACGCCGGAACCGTACGGATCACCACCGAGGACGCCGACCCGCTGCTGCCCCAGCGACTGGCCAACCCGTCGCTGAGCATCCTGTCCGCCGCCGCGTACAAGGACGCGGCCAAGGTCGACCCCGCCGGGCACGCCACCGGACCCTTCACCCTCGCCGAGGTCAACGGCGCGGTCAGCGCCACCCTGGAGCGCAACGACACCTACTGGGGCGACCGGGCGAAGGCCTCCGGCGCCGACGTGAAGTTCGTCGCCGACGGCACCGCCCGCGCCAACGCGCTGCGGACCGAGGACGTGGACGTCGCCGAGTACGTACCGATCTCCCAGGCCTCACTGCTCGGCGACGGCCTGGTCCACGAGTTCCCCTCCGCCCGCACCAACGGCCTCTCCCTCAACACCGGGCGCGGGGTCTTCGCCGACCCGGCGATGCGCGCCGCCGCCCGCGAGGCCATCGACTCCCAGGCCCTCGTCGACGGCGTCTACGAAGGGCGCGCCGACACCGCCCAGGGGCTGCTCGGCCCCGGCGTCCCGTGGGCCGCCGACCTGCGCACCGCCCCCACCGGCCGCGCGAAGGCCGCCGCCCCGGCCGAGGTGAGGAAGACGTCCGGGATCGTGCTGGCCACCTACACCAACCGGCCCGAGCTGCCCGAGGCCGCCACCGTCGTCCAGCAGCAGCTGGAGAAGCGCGGCTTCACCGTCAAGCAGGTCGTCCGCGACTACGCGCAGATGGAGGCCGACGCGCTCGCCGGGAAGTACGACGCGTTCATCCAGGCCCGCAACACCCTCCTGGACACCGCCGACCCGGTCTCCTACCTCGCCTCCGACTTCACCTGCGACGGCAGCTTCAACATCACCCAGCTCTGCGCGAAGCCCGTCGACGCCGCCGTCGGCCAGGCCGCCGCCCTCGCCGACACCGACGCCCGGCACCGGGCCGAGATGACCGCCGAGGCCGCCATCCTCGGCTCCGACGCCCTCGTCCCGCTCGTCCACGAGCGCTTCGTGCAGGGGTACGACGACACCCGCGTCCAGGGCGTCGCCCTCGACCCGATGGAGCGCACCCTCATCACCGCCGACACCCGCATCGGGTGACCGCGTGAAGTACCTCGCCGGACGGCTCGGCGCGCTGCTCGCCGTCGTCGCGGTGATCGGGCTGCTGCCCTGGCTGACCCGGACCGACCCCGCCCGCACGATCCTGCACGCCCGGTACGCCGACCGGGCACCGACGCCCGAGACCCTCGCCGCGATCCGCGCCGAGACCGGGCTCGACGGCGGGCCGTGGCACGTCCTGGGCGACTGGCTCGGCGGGCTCGCACGCGGTGACCTCGGCACGTCCTGGGTCTCCGGGCAGCCCGTCGGACCCGATGTGACCGCCGCCCTCGGCAACTCCCTCACCCTGATGGCCGTCTCGCTCGCGGTCGCCGTGCTCCTCGCCCTCGCGCTGAGCGCCGCCACCCTGCGGCGCGGGGCCGCGCGCCGGATCGTCCGGGTGCGCGCCGGCGCGGGCGCGGCGGTGCTCGCCGCGCTGCCGGAGTTCCTGCTCGCCGCCGTACTGGCCACGGTGTTCGCCGTGCACCTCGGGTGGTTCCCGGCGCTCGGCTGGGGCGCCCCCGACCAGATCGTGCTGCCCGCGCTCGCCATGGGCGTCCCCGCCGGGGCGCTGCTGGGCCGGCTGCTGGACGACGCCCTGCCCGGCGCGTTCGCCGAACCCTGGGCCCGGGCCGCCGCCGCGAGCGGCCTGCCCGGCCGCGTCGTCGCCCGGCACGCCCTGCGCCGGGCGCTGCCGGGCCTGCTGCCCCAGCTCGGCCTGGTCGCGGTCGGGCTGACCGGCGGGGCCGTCGCCGTCGAGACGCTGTACGCGATCCCCGGCCTCGGCGGAACGGCACTTGCCGCCGCCCTCGCCCAGGACCTGCCCGTCCTCCAGGCGACCGTGCTGGTGCTGCTGCTCCTCGGCGTCGCCGCGGGCCTGCTCTCCCGCCTCGCCGTCCGCGTCCTCCTCGGCCCCGCGCTCACCGACCGCGCGCTGCCCGCCCTCGTCGCGCCCCGGCTCCCCGGCCGCCGCGCGCTCGCCGTCGCCGCCCTCGTCCTCGGCGGCCTCCTCATCGCCGTCACCGTCGCGGGGCTCCTGCGCGACCCCCTCCACGTCGACACGGCCGCCCGCCTCGCCGGCCCCTCCGCCGCGCACCCCTTCGGCACCGACAACCTCGGCCGCGACGTCCTCGCCCGCCTCGGCCACGGCGCGGCCCGCACCGCGCTGGCCGCCGTGGCGGTCGGAGCCGCCACCCTGGTGCTCGGGCTGCTCCTCGGAGCCGCCCGAGCCGGGGCGCTCACCGAGACCGCGAACGCGCTCCCCGCCGTCCTCGCCGGCCTCGTCGTCGCGGGCATCGCCGGACCCGGCCCCTGGGGCGCCGCGGCGGCCGTGGCCGCCGTCGCCTGGGCCCCGCTCGCCGCCCACACCGCCGCCCTGTACGCCCAGGAGAAGGCGGCCCCGCACCTCGCCGCCGCCGTCGCCCTCGGCGCGGACCGGGCCCACCTGCTGCGCCGCCACGTCCTGCCCGGGGTCCTGCCGCCGGTGGCCCGCCACGCGCTCCTGCGTATCCCGGCCATCGCGCTGGCCCTCGCCTCCCTCGGCTTCCTCGGCCTCGGCACCCAGGCCCCGGCGCCGGAGTGGGGGCGGATGCTGTCGGAGAACATGCCGTACGCCGAACGGGCCCCGTGGGCCGTCCTCGCCCCCGCCGCCGCGCTCGCCGTCCTCGGCGCACTGGCCGTCCTCACCTCGGCCGCGGTGCGCGGGCGCACCCCGGCGGGCCTGAAGTGAACCGGCCCGCACCCGCGAAGGCCGATGAGCCCGCGCACGCCGATGAGCCGCCCGTGCACGCCGCCGAGCCCGCGCACGCCGCCGAGCGCGCGGGAGCCCCCGCCCGGGAGGGCCGCCGTCTCCGGCCCCGGCTCGCGAGCGCGCCCACCCCCTACCTCCGGCTCCTCACCGCCACCCAGTTCGCCTTCAACATCGGCTTCTACGCCGTCCTGCCCTACCTGGCCACCCACCTCGGCAGCGGCCTCGGCATGGCGGGCTGGCTCGTCGGCCTCGTCCTCGGGCTGCGCACCTTCAGCCAGCAGGGCCTGTTCGTCGTCGGCGGCGCCCTCACCGACCGCTACGGCCCGCGCCCCGTCGTGCTGGCGGGCTGCGCCCTGCGGATCGCCGGGTTCGGCTGGCTCGCCCTCGCCGGATCCACGGCCACCGTCATCGCCGCCGTCCTCCTCATCGGCTTCGCCGCCGCACTGTTCTCCCCGGCCGTCGAGTCCGAGGCCGCCCGCGAGGCCGTCCGGCACGAACGGGACACCGGCACCCCGCGCGCCCACGTCCTCGCCCTGTTCTCCGCCGCCGGGCAGGCCGGGGCGTTCATCGGGCCACTGCTCGGCTCCCTGCTCCTGCTCCTCGGCGGCGGCTTCCGGGCCGCCTGCCTCGCCGGGGCCGCCGTCTTCGTCGGCGTACTGGCCGGGCACGCCCGCCTGATGCCGCGCGCCACCTCCGTACGGGACCGGGCAGCCGATCCCGTGACCGAGCAAGGCGAGGCGCCGGCGCCGGACGCCATCACCCGTACGGCCCAACGGGCCCGGTCGCCGTGGCGGGCGGTCTTCACCAACCGGGCGTTCCTGCTGCTCTGCCTCGCGTACAGCAGCTACCTCGTCGCCTACAACCAGCTCTATCTCTCGCTGCCCGTCGAGGTGGAGCGGGCCACCGGATCGGGGGCCGCGCTCGGCTGGCTCTTCGCGCTGTCCTCGCTGCTCGTCGTCGTCGCCCAGTTGCCGCTGACCCGCTGGTCCGCCCACCGGATCGCCCCGCGCACCGCCCTGGTCACCGGCCTTTGCACCGTCGCCGCCGGGTTCGCCGCCGTACCGCTCACCCCGGCCGGACCCGGCGGTCTGCTGCCGGGCGCGGCACTCGTCGTCCTGCTGACCCTGGGCCAGATGCTGCTGGTCCCCGCCGCCCGGGGCCTGGTGCCCGACCTGGTCGAGGACCGGCAGCTCGGTCTGGCCACCGGGGCGCTGTCCTCCGTGTCCGGGATCGCCGTCCTCGCAGGGAGCGCGGCGACCGGCGCACTGCTCGACGCACCCGCGCCCGTGCGGTGGGCGGTGCTCGCGGCGGTCCCGCTGGCCGGGGCGGCGCTGGCGTTCACCCTTCCGGCGGGCCGGAGCGGGAAGGATCGGCGAACGCGCGCGGTTGCCGGGTAGGAGCAGCACTGGACGAAGGACCGACCGCAGCGCACAGGAGGCCGTACGCATGACCGCCGCACTCTCCGCCGAGCTCAAGAACCTGCTCGACAGCCCCGTGTTCGTCAACATCGCCACCATCCAGCCCGACGGCAGCCCCCAGGTCTCCCCGGTCTGGGTCAAGCGCGACGGCGACGACGTCCTGATCTCCACCACCGTCGGCCGCCGCAAGGAGAAGAACCTCCGCCGCGACCCGCGCGTCACCGTGGTCGTCCAGCCCTTCGACGCCCCGTACAGCTACGCCGAGATCCGCGGCGAGGCGACGCTGACGACGGACGGCGGGCAGGAACTGATCGACGAGCTGTCCCTGAAGTACACCGGCAAGCCGTACGCGGAGTTCAACCCGAACTCCGCCGACGACGACCCCCGCGTCGTCGTCCGCATCTCCGCGCGCAAGATCGTCGGCCGCCTGTAGGCCCCACGGAGGGTGTGAGAACGCTCTCCGGGCCCTTCCAGGGCCGTTTCGGGGCATCCCGGTACCAGAAAGTTGTCCCCGCGATCCCCAAGGGTCGCGGGGCACTGGTGCGGGCCTACTACCCTTGAGGCGTGACTATTCGCCTGCACGACACCAACGCCCGGCAGATCCGTGACTTCGTCCCGCTCACCGCGGGCTGCGTCTCGATCTACCTCTGTGGCGCCACTGTCCAGGCAGCACCGCACATCGGCCACATCCGCTCGGGCCTGAACTTCGACATCATGCGCCGCTGGTTCACGTACCGCGGCTACGACGTCACGTTCATCCGGAACGTCACCGACATCGACGACAAGATCATCGCGAAGTCCGCCGAGCAGGGCCGCCCGTGGTGGTCGATCGGCTACGAGAACGAGCGCGCGTTCAACGACGGCTACGACGCGCTGGGCTGCCTGCCGCCCACCTACGAGCCCCGCGCCACCGGCCACGTTCCCGAGATGATCGAGATGATGCGCGGCCTGATCGAGAGCGGTCACGCCTACGAGGCCGACGGCAACGTCTACTTCCACGTGCGCTCGCTGCCCAGCTACCTGGAGCTCTCCAACCAGGAGCTGGACGATCTGCGCCAGCCGTCCGGCGAGGGCGAGACCGGCAAGCGCGACCAGCGTGACTTCGCCATGTGGAAGGCCACCAAGCCGGGCGAGCCCAGCTGGGAGACGCCCTGGGGCCGCGGCCGCCCCGGCTGGCACCTGGAGTGCTCCGCGATGGCCCACAAGTACCTGGGCTCCGCCTTCGACATCCACGGCGGCGGCATCGACCTGATCTTCCCGCACCACGAGAACGAGATCGCCCAGGCCAAGGCCTACGGCGACGAGTTCGCGAAGTACTGGGTGCACAACGGCTGGGTCACCCTGTCCGGCGAGAAGATGTCGAAGTCGCTGGGCAACTCCGTCCTCGTCAGCGAGATGGTCAAGCACTGGCGCCCGATCGTCCTGCGCTACTACCTCGGCACCCCGCACTACCGGTCGATGATCGAGTACAGCGAGGAGGCCCTGCGCGAGGCCGAGTCCGCGTTCGCGCGGATCGAGGGCTTCGTCCAGCGCGTCACCGAGAAGACGGGGGAGGTCGTCCCCCCGGCCGCAGAGGTGCCGCCCGCCTTCGCCGAGGCGATGGACGAGGACCTGGGCGTGCCGCAGGCCCTGGCGATCATCCACACCACCGTCCGCCAGGGCAACAGCGCCCTTGCCGCCGACGACAAGGAAGCCGCCGCCGCCCGCCTCGCCGAGGTCCGGGCCATGCTCGGCGTCCTCGGCCTGGACCCGCTCGACCCGCACTGGGCCGGCGAGGGTGACCGGGGCGAGGACCTGCACGGCGTCGTCGACACCCTCGTGCGCCTCGTCCTCGACCAGCGGCAGTCGGCCCGCGCCCGCAAGGACTGGGCCGCGGCCGACGCCATCCGCGACCAGCTCAACCAGTCCGGCCTCGTCATCGAGGACAGCCCCACCGGCCCCCGGTGGACGCTGGGACCGCGCTGACCGCCCGCGCCGAGCAGTGCAGATGTGCCGCCCGGCGATCCGGGCGGCACACTTTCCCTATACATACGTACGTCTGAAAGCAACGAAACAGGTAGATCATGGCCGGGAACAGCCAGCGCAGGAACCGCCGCACGTCCAACAAGAAGGGCATGCAGGTCGGCAGCGGTGGCCAGCGACGCCGTGGCCTCGAAGGCAAGGGACCGACGCCGCCCGCCTCCGCCCGCAAGGGACACAAGAAGAACCGGATCGCCGGGGCCCAGGCCAAGCAGGCCGCGGCCCGCCGCCCCGCGCCCCGGCGCGGCGGTGTGAAGGGCACCTCGGAGATGGTCGTCGGCCGCAACCCGGTCTACGAGGCCCTGCGGGACGGCGTGCCCGCCGTCACCCTCTACGTCCAGCAGTACATCGAGAACGACGAGCGCGTCCGCGACGCCCTCAAGCTCGCGAGCGAGCGCGGCAACATCAACCTGATGGAGGCCCCGCGCCCCGAGCTGGACCGGATGACGAACGGCCTGAACCACCAGGGCCTCGTCCTCCAGGTCCCGCCGTACGAGTACGCGCACCCGGAGGACCTCACCGCCGCCGCGTACGACAACAACGAGGACCCGCTGATCGTCGCCCTCGACGGGGTGACCGACCCGCGCAACCTCGGCGCCATCGTCCGCTCGGTCTCCGCGTTCGGCGGCCACGGCGTGGTCGTCCCCGAGCGCCGCGCGGCCGGCATGACCGCCGGTGCGTGGAAGTCCTCCGCCGGTACGGCGGCCCGTACGCCCGTCTCCCGGGTCACCAACCTCACCCGCGCGCTGGAGGGCTACCAGAAGGCCGGCCTCACGGTCGTCGGCCTGGCCGCCGACGGCGAGCACACGGTGGAGGACCTGGAGCAGCTGGCGGGCCCGGTCGTCATCGTCATCGGCAGCGAGGGCAAGGGGCTCGGCCGTCTCGTCGGCGAGACCTGCGACTACCGGGTGCGGATCTCGATGCCCGGCGGCGCGGAGTCGCTCAACGCCGGTGTCGCGGCGGGCATCGTGCTGTACGAGGTGGCGCGCCGCCGCGGATAGCCGTTGGCCGGCCCGGGGCCCGACGGCCCGCCGGTGCCACGGCGTTCGCGCGGCAACCGGCTCGCCCGCCCGGCGAGTCGACGCGCGAACGCCGAACACAGTTCCAGGTTGCCCGAGTTTGGCCTGATCTTGACGGGTCTCGGACACATCCGGTGCGGTCAAGGCAGTGTCCTAAACACACATCACTCGGTTAGATGAGTGTGGACACCAGAACGCCTCGGTTCGACGAGCAACCCGCCGCCCTGAGCATGACCAAGGTGGACAGCGACCCCGCGCAGGTCATCGTCAACCACGCCAGCTTCCGGGTGCAGCTCGCCCCGGGCCAGCGCGCACGGCTGCGCGGTGCCCCCGCGGAAACGGCCCGCATCCCTGCCATGAGCGGTGCCGGCGGAGGCCGCAGGCGGGCCCCGGTCGTCTGGAGCGGGAAGTCCGCTCCCGGCGACCCCGGCGCGACAGGCCTCCTGCAGGCCGTGCGCAACTCCACCGCCGGACAGCTCGACGCCGGACTCGGCGGGGCGTCCGGGGCCGGGCACGCAGCGGGCGCGACGCAGGTCATCCCGCTCCTGGAGGAGACACAGCCCAACCCCGTACTGACCGCCCCCCACCAGCCGGGACACACCGGTCCGCTGCTGCCGCCCATGCGGCAGGCGGTCGGCGCGTACGACCCGGTCGAGGCGCCCGACGACCTCGGCAGGACCGGCGCCCCCGGCGACGACGACTACGACGAGGCCGACGAAACCGCCGAGTCCCGCGCCCGGCGGGGCGTGGGCGACCCCGTCCGGCACGCCTATTACCCCGGCCACCGGATGAACCTGGGCGTCGTCCTGCTCCCCATGCGGGTGCTGCTCGGCTTCATCTCCATCTACGCCGGCATGGGCAAGCTGAGCGACCCCGTCTACTTCGACGGCGGCGAGCGCGGCTCGATGGTCAAGTGGCTGACCTCCCTGCACCCGTGGGCGATGGCCGAGCCGCTGCGCGACTTCGCGCTCTCCCACCCGGTCGGCGCCGGCCTGACCGTCGCCTTCCTCCAGGTCGTGGTCGGTGTGCTCACCGTGCTCGGCCTCTGGCAGCGGGTCGCCGCCGCGTTCGGGGCGCTGCTCTCCGCCGCGCTGCTGGTGACGGTGAGCTGGCGCACGGTCGCCGTGTACGACGCACCCGACATCATCCTGCTGGCCGCCTGGAGCCCGCTGATCATCGCGGGCGCGCCGGTCTACTCCGTGGACGGCCGGCTGGCCGGGGAGGCCTGGCGCAAGCTCGGCCCGCGCTCGGAGATCTGGGACCTGCGCCGCCGGGTCCTGCGCCGGGGCACCGTCGTCGCGACGGTCGTCGTCGGCCTCACCCTGCTCATGGGCTCCATCCTCGGCGGCGCGGTCCGCTCCAGCGACGTCGTCACCGTCCCCGGCCGCAACGACAACCCCACCAACCGCCTCCCCGGCATGCCGCTGCCCCAGGAGTCCACCGGCGAGCGCCAGGCCTCCCGTACGCCGGACCAGCGGCGACAGCCGGAGCCCAGCCGCTCCGGCGCGGCCACCACCCCCGAGGGCGGCCAGGCCAGCCCCGGCGCGACCCGCGACACGGGCGGCGGCCAGAGCACCGGCTCGGGCTCCACCCAGCCCAGCCAGACCCAGGGCACCAACCAGGCGCCCCCGCAGCAGTCCACCCCGCAGGAGCCCCCGGCCGCCACCAGCGCCGGACCCGACTCGTCCGGCTCCACGGGCGGCGACGGCTCCTCGGGCGGCGGCGAACCGGCGCCGACCGGGGGTGCCACCTCCTCCGGCGGCGAGGGATCGACCTCCGGCGGCGGCGGCCGGAACCCGATCGGCGGCCTCCTCGGCTGACCCCGTACGACAGCAGTGAGGGGCGGCCCCACCCGGGCGGAAGAACCGGGTGGGGCCGCCCCTTCGTACGAACGAGAAGGCCCGGCTGCGAAGCCGGCGGCTGTCAGCCCTCGTGGGAGCCGAGCTCGCGGGCCGCCTCGGTCAGGTCCTTCGCCGTGTCGATGGCCCGCCAGTACGCCCCGTTCGGCAGCGGATACCCGGCCAGCCGACGCTCGCGGGCGAGGCGCGGGAACGTGGTCCGCTCATGGTCGCCGCGGTCCGGCAGCAGCTTCGTGAACGTGGGCGAGAACACGTACACCCCGGCGTTGATCAGATACGGGGAGGGCGGCGACTCGATGAAGTCGGTGATGTGCCCGAACGCGTCCGTCTCCACGGCGCCCCACGGGATCCGGGGCCGGGCGAGGGCCAGGGTGGCGGTGGCGTCGCGCTCCGCGTGGAAGGCGGCCATCTCCCGCAGGGAGAAGCGCGTCCAGATGTCGCCGTTGGTGGCGTACCAGGGCTGCTCCGGATCGGGCAGCCGTCCGGCCGCGTACTTCAGGCCGCCGCCGCGGCCCAGCGGCTCGGTCTCCACGACGGTGGTGACCCGGAGCGGCAGTACGGCGGCGTCCAGCCACTCCTGGAGCACCTCGGCGAGGTGCCCGCAGGAGACCACGGCGTCGGTGACTCCCTCGGCGGCCAGCCAGGACAGCTGATGGCCGATGATCGGAGTCCCGGTCCCCGGGATCTCGACCATCGGCTTGGGGCGGTCGTCGGTGTACGGCCGCAGCCGCGACCCCTGGCCACCGGCAAGGATCACGGCCTGCGTCGGATACGTATGCATGGCAGGCACGATATGCGGTGCCCGCCGGCGGAAGGCGGCGCTCCGCGCGACCGCCTCCCGGGCTCAGCTGAACTGCGCGACGCCGGAGGCGAACGAGGTGTCGCAGACGGGCCGGGAGAAGCGGTGCGCCCGGGTCGGGCCGTACTGCTCGACGGCCGCCTTGCCGAGGGCCTTCGCGATCGACATGCAGTGGCGGGCGAGCGAGGGGCGCTGCTCGACGGCGCGCTGGAGGCCGGTGAGCGCGGTGCCCGGGTCCTTCTCCTGCAGCTCCACGAGCAGCTTCTCGCGCAGGACGTCCTGCGGGGCGTGCGGCTTCGCGGGCTTGGACACGGTCTCCGAGGAGGCGGCCAGCAGCTGGGAGTCGTTGTCCGACTCCGCCCACTGGACGCTGGTGACCGCGAGGGTCCCGGACAGAACCATGACGACGGGCAGGACGAGAGCGAGGGATCGGCCGATGCGGCGCGCGGTGTGGGTCACGCAGCGAGCGTAGCGGCCGGTGATGACTTGGCGACAATTCGTCACCCTTGCGGGGGATGGTTCGACGCGCCCTTTCGAATGCGGGCTTGACGAACCAGGGTGAAATGCCCTGTGTGCCGGGGTATTTGCTGCCGCCCGGCACCGAAACCCCAACCCGTCGGGACCACGCAAACGGCCCCGCACCCCCTTGCGGGGAGTGCGGGGCCGGGCGTACAGCGGGTGGGGCGTCAGTTGGTGAGACGCTCGCCGGTGGAGGTGGCGAAGACGTGCAGCTCGTCCGGGCGCGGGACGACGTGCAGCTCCGTGCCCTTCTCCGGGACCGCACGGCCGCCGACGCGGACGACCAGGTCCTTGTGCTCGCCGCCGACCTGCGCGCCGCCGTAGACGAAGCCGTCGGCGCCGAGCTCCTCGACGACGTTGACGGAGACGGCGAGACCGGCAGGCGCGTCCGAGGAGTCCTTGGTCAGCGTCTTCGCGGCGGCGCCGCCGTGCTCGACGATGTCGAAGTGCTCGGGGCGGATGCCGACCGTGACGGTGGTGTCACCGCGGTCCGCGGCGGCGGTGAGCGCCTCGCGGGAGACCGGGACGACGCTGTTGCCGAACTTCACGCCGCCGTCGGTGATCGGGACCTCGATGAGGTTCATCGCGGGGGAGCCGATGAAGCCGGCGACGAAGAGGTTCGCGGGGCGGTCGTACATGTTGCGCGGCGAGTCGACCTGCTGGAGCAGCCCGTCCTTCAGCACCGCGACCCGGTCGCCCATGGTGAGGGCCTCGACCTGGTCGTGGGTGACGTACACGGTGGTGATGCCGAGGCGGCGCTGCAGCGAGGCGATCTGCGTACGGGTCGAGACACGGAGCTTGGCGTCGAGGTTCGACAGCGGCTCGTCCATGAGGAAGACCTGCGGCTCACGCACGATGGCGCGGCCCATCGCCACACGCTGACGCTGACCACCGGAGAGCGCCTTCGGCTTGCGGTCCAGGTAGTCGGTGAGGTCCAGCATCTTGGCGGCCTCTTCGACCTTCGCCCGGATCTCGGTCTTGTTGATACCGGCGATCTTCAGCGCGAAGCCCATGTTGTCCGCGACGGACATGTGCGGGTAGAGCGCGTAGTTCTGGAACACCATGGCGATGTCCCGGTCCTTCGGCGGCAGGTGCGTGACGTCGCGGTCACCGATGCGGATCGCACCGCCGTTGACGTCCTCAAGACCCGCGAGCATGCGCAGGGAGGTCGACTTGCCACAACCGGAGGGACCGACGAGGACGAGGAACTCACCGTCCTCGATGTCGATCTCGAGCTGGTCCACGGCCGGCTTAGTGGAGCCGGGGTAGACGCGGGACGCCTTGTCGAACGTGACACTGGCCATGCTGAATCTTCTCCTCAACCGGCAGGAACGTGCCGGACGATCCGAGTAGGGAGTGGTCTGGTCCACAGACGCGAACCTGCCGTGACGCTACCTGGCGTTTCTCGATCTGTCAGTAGTCCGGAGCACACGGAAAACGCGGACGGGCGGGGCGCGCGGTTGGTTAGACTGCTTCCGGCGCGCCTCCTTAGCTCAGCTGGCCAGAGCAACGCACTTGTAATGCGTAGGTCGTCGGTTCGAATCCGACAGGGGGCTCTGTGGGAAGTCCAGGTCGGATCTCGTCTGACCTGGACTTCTTTCGTTTCCGGGCGGCGTGCATGCCCGTTCAGTGCTTGTTCATCGGACCTTTATCGCGTTTCCCCAGGCTCGCAAGGAGCCGAACCCATGGGGGACCACATGCTCCGCATCCACTTCAGCGACGTGGATCTGGCCAGGACCCGGCTCGCCCCCGCCCCCGACCCCCTCTTCGAGATCGCCGCGAGCATGCACCGGCTGCAGTCCAGCCGGGGCCGTTGGGCGCATGCCGGCTTCTTGCCGTTGGCGCGTCGGCCGGGTTCGGCTGTTTCCGGGCCGGGGCGTACCCGTGGTTTCAGGGCCAGGTAGTCGATGTTCCAGTAGACGGACGAGCGGTTGACCGTCGGCCATGCGGGGCGCAGTCGCCGGACGAGCTGGTCGACGGCGGGGGTCGGGGCGTGGGGTTCGCCGCGCAGGCGGGGTTCGCACAGGGCGGCCAGGACGGCGAAGTAGCGTTTGGTCCGGTCGAGGGTGAACGCGGGCGCTGTCGCGGAGCCCGGGAGCTCCCTGTCTTCCGCACTGGCGAATCTCTGGCGTGGTGCCCATACGTCGAAGGTCAGCAGATCGCCCGCCGCGGGCAGGACGACGCGGGAGAATTTGAATGCCACGGGTGCGTCGACGCGGCCGGGGGCGATCTTGATGTGTTCGCCGGCGCCTTCCGGGTTCTCCACCACATAGGTCTGGTGGGTGCTGCGGTTGGTCAGGAGCCAGACGTCGTGCTGTGCGGAGATCTCCCCGGCGATGCGGGGGACGCCGTCGTGGGCGATGGTGAGGCCGCCGGATGTTTCCCGTCGGCCGAAGGCCAGACTTTCACCGGAGGCGATCTCGATCCGGCCGGCCGGGCGCGCGCATGCCGGAGGTACGACGATGACGCTGTACATGGACTTGTCCCCTCGTCAAGCCATGAGGGCCACCCTCCCCCGGTCCAACATGGGGGAGGTCAGGCGAGGTTGTCGTAGGGAGCAAAGGGTTCCGGCGCGCGGGGCCGCGGTCTCCGTAGCCGCCTGTGCCGCGGCCGCGGGTGCCGCGTCGCGCTCATGTGCGGTTCGGGGCGCCGATGGTCAGTTCCACCTCGTCCTCCTCCGGGGCGAGCCCCTTGACGGTCCAGGTGCTGTCGTCGATGGAAGTGCCGGCCGCGGTGGTGCAGGCCGCGACCGTGAGGGCCGGGCCTCGCGGGGTGCGCTTGGTGGCTGCTGTCGGTACATCCGGGTTCGGTGGCGGGGGTGGGTGTGCCATGCGGGGTCCCGGTGCGCCGGGGTACCGGGTGCGTCGGGTGGTGTTGCGGTGGCGCTGCTTGGCGCCATGTGGTGCCGCGTGGTGCCAGGTGGCATTGGTTTGGTGCCATCCCGGGCCCCTTTGGGTGCTCCTGCGGTGCCATCTTGGCTGCTGCGGCAGCAATGTCGCAGGTCAGGGGCTCATTTGTGGGGCGTGAGCCAGGGTGGCTCGACGTGGTGCCAAATATGTGCCATGATGGCGTCATGGACCTCACCCCCTACGTCGACAATCTCCGGCGGGAACTCGCCGTCGCCGCAGACGCCAGCGGCGACGAAGCCCGCGCCCTGGCCGAGCGGCTCAGCGCTCCCCTGGAATCCGCAGTCCGGCTGACCCTGCTCAACGTGCTCTCCGCGGCCATGGGCGACGTCACCCGGGAGCTGGCTCCCGGGTCGGTCGACGTACGGCTGCGCGGGCTCGATCCCGAGTTCGTGGTGACGCCGCCGCCGGTGCCCGAGCCGGTGCGGGAGGAGCGGGAGGCGGTCGTCGCTCCCGTCGTGGCCGCGCCGTCGGCCGGGGAGGCCGACGACGGCACCATGGTGCGGATCAACCTCCGTCTCCCCGCCCACCTCAAGGGCCGCGCCGAGAGCGCCGCTGCGGCCGAGGGGCTGTCGGTCAACGCCTGGCTCGTGCGGGCCGTGTCGGTGTCCCTCGACGGCGGGGGGCGCGCGAGCGCACCGGGCCGGGGCAAGGACTCGGGCGGTCGCGGCTTCACCGGCTGGGTCCGCTAGGGCCTCTCGTTTGGATCATGCCGGGCTCGCGGGGTCCGGCCTGATCCAAACGAAAGGCCCTAGGCCCCCTGGGCCGCCTGTTCGCAGCCGGCACCACTTCACCGGCGGATCGCCGATCCGGCCGACGTCACTGATCACTCATCACTCACCGAGCCAAGAGGACGGGACAGCCATGCCTTCTTTCGAAACCCCCGAGCCGGTCTCCGCCGTCATCGAGCTGGACGCCGGTACCGCCCGCATCACCGCCGGCAAGCGCACCGACACGGTCGTCGAGGTGCTGCCGGGCAACGGGTCCGACGAGGACGACGTACGCGCCGTGCAGCAGACCCAGGTCTCCTTCTCGGGTGGCCGCCTCACCGTCAGAACCCCCAAGAAGCGCTCCCTGTTCGGCAAGCCGGGCGCCGTCGTGGTGAGCGTCGAACTGCCCGCGGGGTCCGATGTGCGCGGCACCTCCGCCCTGGGCGGCTTCTTCGGCGAAGGGCCGCTCGGCGAAGTGCGGCTCAAGACCTCCCTCGGCGACCTCCAGGTGGAGGAGGCGGCCCGCGCCGAGCTCAGGACCGACCACGGCGACATCCGGCTGGTCCGCGCCACCGGGGACGCCGAGGTCATCGGCTCGGGCCGGGTCGAGGTCGGTGCCGTCGCCGGGGCCGCGGTCGTCAAGAACGGCAACGGCGCGACCGGGATCGAGGAGGTCGGCGGTGAGCTGAAGGTCAACGCGGCCAACGGCGACATCTCCGTGGGCGTCGCGCACGGCGACGTCGTCGCCAAGTCCGCCAACGGGCGCATCGAGATCGGCGTGGCCCGGGCCGGGGTCGACGCGACCTCCTCCAACGGGCGCATCCGCGTCGGCGACGTGACCCGCGGCCGCATCGCTCTGCGCACCTCCGTAGGCGACCTCGAAGTGGGCATCCACGAGGGCACCGCCGCCTGGCTCGACCTGCATCCCAAGTTCGGCACCGTACGCAACTCGCTCGGCGCCACCGCCGGGCCCGAGGACTCCGACGAGACCGTCGAGGTGCACGCCCGGAGCGGGGCCGGCGACATCATCGTCCGCCGTGCCTGACTGCCGCGCCTGACTTCGTCATCACTCACTCCACGGAGCTCGGCTCCGCCGAGCCCAGCTTCGCCATGCCCGCATCTCGTCCCGCCCACCCCCGACCCACCGCTCGCGAAAGGGAACCAGCATGACTGTCACCCGGGCCTCCGCGCCGCTCGCCACCCAGGGCGCGGCGCAGGCGATCACCGCCACCGGACTGCGCAAGTCCTACGGCGACCAGGCCGTCCTGGACGGCATCGACCTGGCCGTCCCGGCCGGCTCGGTCTTCGCGCTGCTCGGCCCCAACGGCGCCGGCAAGACGACCGTCGTCAAGATCCTCTCCACTCTCATCTCCCCCGGCGCCGGCTCCGGCGAGATCCGCGTCGGCGGCCACGATCCGGCCGTCGACCCGCAGGCGGTGCGCGCCGCGATCGGTGTCACGGGGCAGTTCTCCGCCGTGGACGGGCTGATCACCGGTGAGGAGAACATGCTGCTGATGGCGGACCTCCATCACCTGCCCCGGCGTGAGGGGCGGCGGGTCGCCGCCGAACTCCTGGAGCGGTTCGACCTGGTGGAGGCGGCGAGGAAGCCCGCCGCGGGCTACTCCGGCGGTATGAAGCGGCGCCTCGACATCGCGATGACGCTGGTCGGCTCCCCGCGGATCATCTTCCTCGACGAACCGACCACCGGCCTCGACCCGCGCTCCCGCCACACCATGTGGGGCATCATCCGCGAGCTGGTCTCCGGCGGCGTCACCGTCTTCCTCACCACGCAGTACCTGGAGGAGGCCGACGAACTGGCCGACCGCATCGCCGTCCTCAACGACGGGAGGATCGCCGCGGAGGGCAGTGCCGAGCAGCTCAAGCGGATCGTCCCCGGCGGCCACGTCAAGCTCCGCTTCACCGACCCGGACGCCTACCGGTCCGCTGCCTCGGCGCTGCGCGAAGTCACCCGCGACGACGAGGCCCTGTCGCTCCGGATCCCCAGCGACGGCAGCCAGCGCGAACTGCGCTCCCTCCTCGACTGGCTGGACTCGGCCGGGATCGAGGCCGACGAACTGACCGTGCACACGCCCGACCTCGACGACGTGTTCTTCGCCCTCACCGACTCCGGCGCCCCGGCCCGGAACAACCAGCCGAAGGAGGCTGTCCGATGAGTTCCCTCTCCCTGGCCGTACGCGACGCGAACACGATGCTGCGCCGCAATCTGCTGCACGCCCGGCGCTACCCCTCGCTCACCCTGAACCTGCTCCTCACGCCTGTCATGCTCCTGCTGCTTTTCGTCTACATCTTCGGCGACGTGATGAGCGCGGGCATCGGCGGCGGAGGGGGCGGCCGCTCCGCGTACATCGCCTACATCGTCCCGGGCATCCTGCTGCTGACCGTCGGCTCCACCGTGGTCGGGACCGCGGTGTCCGTCTCCACGGACATGTCCGAGGGCATCATCGCCCGCTTCCGCACGATGGCTATCCACCGCGGCTCCGTGATCACCGGGCACGTCGTCGGCAGCGTGCTGCAGAGCGTGCTGAGCGTGGTCCTGGTCGGCGCGGTCGCCGTGGCCATCGGCTTCCGCTCCACGGACGCCACGCTCGTGGAGTGGCTGGCCGCGTTCGGGCTGCTCGTGCTCTTCTCCGCCGCCCTCACCTGGGTCGCCGTGGGCATGGGCCTCATCAGCCCGAACGCCGAGGTAGCCAGCAACAACGCCCTGCCGATGGTGCTGCTCCCGATGCTGTCCAGCGCCTTCATCCCGGTGGAGACGATGCCGGGCTGGTTCCGGCCGATCGCCGAGTACCAGCCCTTCACCCCGGCCATCGAGACGCTGCGCGGCCTGCTGCTCGGCAGCGAGATCGGCCACAACGGCTGGCTGGCCGTGGGCTGGAGCCTCGGGCTCGTGGTGCTCGGCTACTTCTGGGCGACCTCGAAGTTCGGCCAGGACCCCCGGTGAGCCCCCTCCCCGACGACTTCACCTCCGGTGACCTCGTCCCCGATGACCTCGTCTCCGGTGCCTCGATCCCACGAACCGGGGAGAACCCGATGGCGTACGACTCGGCGACCGCCGACGCGCCGCCCGTCCTGCCCACCGACCGGCACACCGGCTGCCCCTTCGACCCGCCCGCCGGGCTCACCGCGCTGAGCGACCGGCCGGTCCGCCGCCTGCGCTACGCCGACGGGCACGTGGGCCGGCTGGTCACCGGGCACGCCGAGGCCCGCGCGGTGCTGGCCGATCCGCGCTTCAGCTCCCGCTACGAGCTCCTGCACCTGCCGATGCCGATGGAAGGCGTGCCGGGAGAGCTGCCGCCGGCGCCGGTCGGGGACATCACCGGCCTCGACGCCCCGGAGCACACCCGCTACCGCCGACTGCTCGCCGGCCGGTTCACGGTGCGCCGGATGCGTCAACTGACCAGTCGTATCGAGCGGTTCACCACCGACTGCCTGGACGCCATGGAGCAGGCCGGGCCCACGGCCGACCTGGTGGAGTCCTTCGCGCGGCCCGTGCCCACGCTGGTGATCTGCGAGTTGCTCGGCGTGCCCTACGCCGACCGGGGGCGCTTTCTGGGCCTGGTCGAGGTCATCTTCGACCAGGCGGCCGACGCCGGGGTCAGGGACGAGGCCTACGAGGGGCTGCTCCGGTACGTCGGTGAACTCGTCCTCGCCAAGCGGGCCGAGCCCACTGACGACCTGCTCAGCGACCTCGCCGCGCCCGGCCCCGCACCCGCCCCCGGGTCCGGAGACCTCGTCGCCTCCGGTCTCGGCGACGACGAGCTGGCCGGGATCGGCGGGCTTCTCCTCGCCGCCGGGCTCGACACCACCGCGAACATGCTCGGCCTCGGCGTCTTCGCCCTGCTGGCCAACCCCGGCCAGCTGGACGCCCTGCGCGCCGCCCCGGATCTCGCCGGGCCGGCCGCGGAGGAGCTGTTGCGCTACCTCAGCGTGGCCGACCCGCTGCTGCGGTCCGCACTGGAGGACGTCGAGGTGGCGGGCGAGCTGATCAGGGCGGGGGAGACGGTGACCGTCTCCGTGCAGGCCGCCAACCGGGACCCGCGCAGGTTCCCCGAACCCGACCGGCTCGACATCCGCCGCCGGGCGACCGGGCATCTCTCCTTCGGCCACGGCCCCCACCAGTGCCTCGGTCAGCAGCTCGCGCGGGTCGAGATGACCGTCGCGCTCCCGGCGCTCCTCGCCCGCTTCCCCTCCCTGCGCCTCGCGGTCCCGCCGGGGGAGGTGCCGCTGCGTGAACGCTCCAGCGTCTACGGAGTGGTCTCCCTGCCGGTCACCTGGGGAGAGGAGTAGTGCCGAACTGCCGTGGGGGCAAGGAGACGCGGTGAACGTCCCTACCGATTTCTACCGGGGGGTAGGCGGCCCGGGATCCTTGTTATACCTTGCGTCTAACAAGGATCCCGGGCCGGCCGGTGTCCGGTCCGGCGCGGGCCGTCGCCCCCGGCCCCCGTGATCCCGTACGGCACACAGCACGACCCGACCCCGTACAGCGCGACCCGACCTCGTTACAGCGCGAGCGATTCCGTACAGCGCGAGTCGATCCGTCGCGGCGGTCGGCCGACGTACGCACCTCACCACGATCGAGGATCACCGCACTCGACCCAAGGAGCCGCAGCATGGCCGGCAGCACCGTTCCGTCGAAGGTCCAGGAGAGTCCCGAGGGCGACGACGTCGCGCGGCGGCTGCTCGACTCGGCCGCGCAGCTGGCGTACGACCCGGCCACCGAGGTGGACTGGGAGACGCCGCTGGACAAGGAGTTCCACGGCGCGAGCCCGGAGTGGTGCAGTCTCTACGGGACCGCGTACTGGGACGAGTTGACCGAAAGTCAGCGCAAGGAGCTGACCCGGCAGGAGGCGGCCTCGGTCGCCAGTACCGGGATCTGGTTCGAGATGATCCTCCAGCAGATGGTGCTGCGCGACATCTACATGAAGAACCCGGCGGGCGCGGAGTTCCAGTGGGCGCTCACCGAGATAGCCGAGGAGTGCCGCCACTCGATCATGTTCGCGCGCGGTGCGCAGAAGCTCGGGGCGCCCCATTACCGGCCCCGCCGCGCGGTGATGGAGCTGGGCAGGGCCTTCAAGACGCTGGCGTTCGGGGAGGCGGCGTACGCGGCGATCCTGGTCGCCGAGGAAGTGCTCGACGTGATGCAGCGGGACTGGATGCGCGACGAGCGGGTCGTGCCGTTCGTCCGCACCATCAACAACATCCATGTGGTGGAGGAGTCCCGGCACATGAAGTTCGCCCGGGACGAGACCCTCAAGCGCCTGGCGGGCGCCGGGTGGGCGCGCCGGCAGCTCAACGCGTTCGTCGTCGCCGTCGCCTCGTACTTCATCGTGACGAGCATGGTGAACCCGGAGGTCTACCGGAGGGCCGGGCTGGACAAGCAGCGGGCGCTGGCCGCCGCCCGGGCCAACGAGCACCACAAGTCGATGATGCGGTCCAGCTGTTCGGGGCTGATGGACTTCCTGGCCTCCGCCCGCCTGCTCACCAAGCCCGCCCTCGCGTTCTACAAGCGCGCGAACCTGATCTGAGCCGGGGCCATGACCTACGCCATCACCCAGACCTGCTGCAACGACGCCACCTGCGTGGCCGTCTGTCCGGTCAACTGCATCCACCCGACGCCCGAGGAACGCGCCTTCGGCAGCACGGAGATGCTCCACATCGACCCCCGGGCGTGCATCGACTGCGGGGCCTGCGCGGACGCCTGCCCGGTGGACGCGATCTTCCCGGTGGACTCGCTGTCCGCCGGGCAGCGGGAGTACGCGGACATCAACGCCGCGTACTACGAGGGCGACGAGCCGGCCCCCGGGACGACGGAGGGGCCGAACTTCCACGCCTGGGGCGAGCCGGTCTTCGGGCGCGGCCTGCCGTCCGACTTCGGGCCGCTGCGGGTGGCCGTCGTCGGCACCGGGCCCGCCGGGATGTACGCGGCGCAGGACCTGCTGCTGCACACCGCCGCCGAGGTGACCCTGATCGACCGGCTGCCGGTGGCCGGCGGGCTCGTCCGGTACGGGGTGGCCCCCGACCACCCCGCGACGAAGAAGGTCGGCGACACCTTCTCCCGCTTCCACTCCCACCCCCGGGTCCGGATGCACCTGGGCATCGAGGTGGGCCGGGACGTCACGGCGGAGGAACTGGGCGCCCACCACGACGCGGTGATCTACGCGGTCGGCGCCTCCACGGACCGGCGGCTCGGCATCCCCGGCGAGGAAGGGCCCGGATGTCTGTCGGCGACCTCGTTCGTCGCCTGGTACAACGCCCACCCGGAGGCCGTCGCGCAGGGCGTCGACCTGTCCGCCGGGCGGGTCGTCGTGGTGGGCAACGGCAACGTCGCCCTCGACGTCGCCCGGATCCTGGTCGCCGACCCGGAGGCGCTCGCGGGCACGGACATCGCCGCCCACGCGCTGGAGGCCCTGCGGGCGAGCCGGGTCCGCGAGGTGGTGGTGCTGGGGCGGCGGGGGCCCGAGGACGCCGCGTACACCCGCTCCGAACTTCTCGCGCTGAAGCATCTGCCGGGCGTGGAGCTGGTCGTGGACGACCACGACCCGCGCACGGGGGCGGCGATCGACGCGGCCGGGGCGGGCGACCGGGCCGGGCTGCTCCGGGGGCTCGCCCGGGCGCGGACGGCCGCCGCGTCCCCCGGCCCCGGCCGGGGTGCGGACCGGCGCATCGTGCTCCGCTTCCACTCCGAGCCGGTGGAGGTCCTGGTCGACGGGGCCGCGCGCACCGTACGGGTCACCGACGGCGGCGTCGGGGGCGCGGCCGATCTGGCCGCCGGAATGCTGCTGCGGGCCATCGGATACCGGGGTCTGCCGGTCCCCGGGCTGCCGTTCGACGAGGCCTCGGGCACCGTCCCGCACGAGGGCGGCCGGATCGCCGGGCTGCCCGGCGGCTATGTGGTCGGGTGGATCAAACGGGGGCCCTCCGGCGGGATCGGCGCGAACCGCACCTGCGCGGCGGAGACGGTCGGCACGCTCCTGGCCGACGCGGTCGCCGGGACCCTGCCCGCCCCGACGGGCGGCGCCAAGGCGTTCCGGCGCCTGGCCCGACGGCGTAACCGCCGGGTCGTGGACGCCCGGGGCCTGGCCGCGATCGACCGTGCCGAACGGGACCGGGGCCGGCGCGACGGGCGGCCCCGGGTGAAGCTCGCCACCGTCGAGGAGCTGGTCGCGACGGCGAGAGCCGGGCGGCTGCTGAGACTGACTCGGTGACTCGGTGACTCGGTGACTCGGTGGCCTGATGGCTTGCTGGCCCGGTGACCTGCTGGCGCGGTGGCCGGTGGCCGGTGACCTGCTGGCCCGGTGACCCGGTGGCGCGGTGACCTGCTGGCCCGCTGATCCATCGCCCCGTCGCCCCGTCGACGTGACCCCGGTGCCGGGTCACCGTACGAAATCCGGCCCGTGACCCGGTGGTTCAGCCGTCGGGCCACGGGACGGACTTCGTACGGGCGACGGTCAGGCCTTGGAATCCGAGGCCTCCGGTACCCCCGCGGGACCGCTCGCCGCGGTCGGCCGCAGCGGCGCGGTCGCCGGGCGTACGGGGATGAGAGCGGCGACGGCCGCCGCCGCGAGGCCCACCCCGCAGCCGATGAGCATCGCGACCCGGAAGCCGTTCTGGGAAGCCAGCGGGAAGCCGCCGAAGTCCGTGGTCATCCGGGCCAGGACCACGCCGATCACCGCCGCCGCGAAGGACGTGCCGATCGAGCGCATCAGGGCGTTGAAGCTGTTCGCCGACGCGGTCTCGGACCGGGGCACCGCACTCATGATGAGCGCGGGCATCGCCCCGTAGGCGAAGCCGACGCCCGAGTTGCAGACGAGGGTGACGATCAGCAGGCTCCACGGGGAGTCCGCGCCGATCAGCGGTACGGACAGGCCGTAGCCGGCGGCGATGAGGAGGCTGCCGACGGTCAGGGTGACCTTCGGGCCCTTGGCGGCGGAGAGCTTCGCGCCGACCGGGGACATCGCCATCATCATCAGGCCCGCCGGGGCCATCCACAGGCCCATCGCCAGCATCGACTGGCCCAGCCCGTACCCGGTGGCCTCGGGCAGCTGGAGCAGCTGGGGCACGACGAGGGACTGCGCGTACATCGCGAAGCCGACCAGGACGGAGGCCGTGTTCGTCATCAGGACCTGGGGGCGGGCGGTGACGCGCAGGTCGACCAGCGGTTCGCTGAGGCGCAGTTCCCACCAGCCCCAGGCGGGCAGCAGCACCAGCACGGCGGCGAGGAGGGTGAGCGTGGTGGCGCTGCCCCAGCCCCAGTCGGCGCCCTTGGAGACGGCGAGCAGCAGACAGATCAGGGCGGTGCCGAGGCCGACGGCCCCGAGCAGGTCGAAACCGGTGGACCCGGTGGCCGGGCGGTCCCCGGGGACCAGGGCCAGGATCAGCGCGCCGACCGCGAGGGCCAGCACGGCGACCACCCAGAACAGCACCCGCCAGCTGGTGTTCTCCGCGATGGCGGCGGCGAACGGCAGGCCCAGCGCGCCGCCCACGCCCATCGAGGCGCTCATGATCGCGATGGACGGGCCGAGCTTCTCGGCCGGCACCACATCGCGCAGCAGGCTGATGCCGAGCGGGACCACGCCCATGCCCAGGCCCTGGAGCCCGCGCCCGGCGATCATCGGGACCACCGACGAGGACAGGGCGCAGACCACCGAGCCGAGGACCAGCGGGACGAGCGAGACGAGCAGCATGCGCCGCTTGCCGTACATGTCGCCGAGCCGGCCGGCGACGGGCGTGGCCACGGCGGCGGCCAGCAGGGTGGCGGTGATCACCCAGGAGGCGTTCGACGCGGAGGTGTCGAACATCTTCGGCAGCTCCGCGATCAGCGGCACCACCAGGGTCTGGGTGAGCGCCGCCACGATGCCGGCGAAGGCCAGGATGCCGACCACGCCTCCCGGGCGGGCTGCGGGGGGTGAACTCTCCACGGGTACTGCTCCCTCTTGCCCTTCCGGGCCTGTCGGTCGTTCGGGTCGTTCGTTCTCGCGTACGCGCTCTCGGCGTTCGACTATGCAAGATACACGGATTGTGCATGATGCATAGCATGTGCATCATGCACATCTATCGTGATAGACCTGCGTGACAGACCTGTTCGACAAAGGAAGCAGCGCGTGGACAAGCCCATCGACCGGATCGAACGCGAGACGATGCTGCTCGGCCGGTACATGCACATGGTCACCCCGCGCGTGGACTGGCAGCTCGACCGGTCCGCCTACATCCTCCTCAGCCGGATCCAGGTGGAGGGGCCCATGTCCATCGGCCAGCTCGGCGACGCCTTCCGTCTGGACGCCTCCACGCTCAACCGGCAGACCGCCGCGATGCTGCGGGCCGGGGTCGTCGAGCGCATCCCGGACCCCGACGGCGGCATCGCCCGCAAGTTCGCCATCACCGAGGAGGGCGAACGCCGCCTCGACTACGACCGGAGCCGGAATCTGGCGGGCCTCGCGAAGGTCCTCAACGACTGGACCCCCGAGGAGGCCCAGCAGCTCGCCGACTCCCTCGGCCGCCTGAACCTCTCCATCGAGCGTCTCGACGGTCGGCCCTGGCCGCGCGACTGAACGGGGCCGGGGCCGCGGGCCGGGTGGCTCAGTGGCGGCCCGCGATGCGGTCGGCCACCCTGGCGACGGGGTCCGTGCCGGGGCGCGGCGAGGTGCTCTCGCGGCGGTCGGCCGCGCGGTAGGCCGCGTACATGCCGTGGACGCCGAGCCAGCGGAAGGGCTCCGGCTCCCAGCGGCGGACCTTGTGGTTCACCCACGGCAGGGTGGTCAGCTCCGTCGGGCCCGCCTGCCCGGAGTCCTGCTGGATCAGGTCGCGCAGGGTGCGGGCGGCGAGGTTGGCGGTGGCGACGCCGGAGCCGACGTAACCGCCCGCCCAGCCCAGGCCCGTCGAGCGGTCCAGGGTGACCGTGGCGCACCAGTCGCGCGGGACCCCGAGGACGCCGGACCAGGCGTGGTCGACGTGGACGCCCGCCGTGGTGGGGAAGAGCCGGACCATCAGATCGCGCAGGGCGGCCACGGTGGCGGGCTGGGTGCGGCCGTCGTTGTCGGTCGCCGAGCCGAAGCGGTACGGGTACCCGCGGCCGCCGAGCGCGATGCGGTCGTCGGCGGTGCGCTGGGCGTAGAAGTAGGCGTGGGCCATGTCGCCGAGGGTCTCGCGGCCCTCCCATCCGATGGTGTCCCAGATCCGGGCGGGCAGCGGCTCGGTGACGATCATGGAGGAGTTCATCGGGAGCCAGGTGCGCTTCTGCCCCTTGAGGCTCGCGGTGAAGCCCTCGGTGCAGCGCAGGACGTACGGGGCGCGGACCGTGCCGTACGGCGTCACGGCGTGCTTGGGCTTGATCTCGGTGACCGGCGTCGACTCGTGGATGGTCACGCCCAGCGCCTCCACCACGTCCGCGAGGCCCTTGACCAGCTTGGCCGGGTGCAGCCGGGCACCGTGCGGGGTCCAGGTCGAGCCGACGGCTCCGGTCACATGGACGCGCTCGGCGGTCTCGCGGGCGCCGCGCAGGACCCGGTCACTCTCCCCGAAGGCGATCTCGACGCTGTGGAAGTCCTTGAGCCGGGCGAGCTGGGAGGGCGTGTGGGCCACTTCCAGGACGCCGCCCTGGTGGATGTCGGCGTCGATCTTCTCCTCGGCGGCCGTCCTGACGACCTCGCCGACGGTGTCGTTCATCGCCTTCTGGAGCCGTACGGCGGCCTCGTGGCCGTGCAGCCTGGCGTACCGGTCACGGCCTGCGATGCCGTTGTACAGCCAGCCGCCGTTACGGCCGGAGGCGCCGTAACCGCAGAACTTGGCTTCCAGAACGGTGATGTTGAGGAAGGGGACGGCCTTCTTCAGGTAGTACGCCGTCCAGAGCCCGGTGTAGCCGCCTCCGACGATGCAGACGTCGACGCTCGTGTCGCCGGGGAGGGGTTCGCGCGGGGAGGGGGTGCCCTCCTGCGCGTACCAGAACGATATGCCGCCGACGACGGTACTGACGGTGCTCATGATGCCCCTGGTGTCCCTGTCCGGTGAGATGCCGAGCGTACGTGTGGCGGGACGTTACTGCGCGCGGGGCTGTTCCGTCATGGCCCGGTCGCCGCGGGTCCCTAGGATCGGCGGGGTGATCGACATTCCTGACGAGCTGATCGCCACGCAGTCCCGGTACAACGGAGCGGCCGGCCGGGCCTTCGTCGCCGCACTGCCCGGCCTCGCCGAGCGGTGCCTGGAGCGGTGGGGGCTGCGGCCGGACGGCCCGTCGATGTACGGGATGTGCGCGCTGGTCCTGCCGGTGGTGCGGGAGTCCGACGGGCGGCCCGCCGCGCTGAAACTCCAGTCGGTGGACGAGGAGACGGCGGGCGAACCGGTCGCGCTGCGGGCGTGGACCGACGCGGGGGCCGGGGCGGTGGAGCTGCTCGGCCATGACCCGGAGACCGGTGCGATGCTGCTGGAACGGCTCGACGAGCGGCGGCCGTTGTCCGGCGAGACCGATGTGCGGGAGGCGGTGACGGTGCTCGGCGCGGTGCTCGCCCGGCTGGTGGCGGTGCCCGCGCCGGAGGGGCTGCGTACGTTGGGCGGGGTGGTCGAGCGGATGCTCGCGGCGGTGCCGGAGAGGGTGGGCCTGCTGGCCGACGCCGAGGACCGGCGGCTCGTCGCGGACTGCGCGGCGGCGGTGCGGGAGGTCGCGGGGGAGCCGGGGGACCGGCTGCTGCACTGGGACCTGCACTACGACAACGTCCTGGCCGGGCGCGCGGACACGGGGCGGGCCGGGGAGTGGGTGGCGCTCGACC
>NZ_JAAXYC010000093.1 GCF_018619185.1 Streptomyces sp. McG3
AGATGGGTATAAGAGACAGCTCCCGTACGTCCCCTCTCCGTGGCTCACCCCGCGGGAACACGCAGAAAGCAGAACAGCCATGACGAAGATCCTCACCGGTGGAGTCGGCAAGGTCGAGGTCACCCAGGCCATCGGCAGCCTCGGCATCGACTCCCTCGACGTCGTCCCCTCCAGCGACATGGACGCCGCGATGAAGCTGCGGGCCGGCCAGGCCGACTACTACCTGGGCACCTGCCACACCGGCGCCGGCGCGTCGCTGGGCGTGCTCGTGGGCCTCCTGGGCAGCGCCTCCTGCCACACCTTCGGCCGGAGCGTCCCCACCGAGGACACGATCGCCGCGCTGCTCGCCGACGGCAAGAAGGCCTTCGGCTTCTCGATGGACCAGATCGACGTCATCGCCCCGCTGATGGCCCGTGCCATCGCGGCCCGCGGCTGATCGCAGCCTCCTTCTCATCGTCCCGGGCACCAAGGAGTGACTCGTGAGCACCACTCTCGCCGCCGGCGCGGAACTCGACTTCTCGCTGGCCCAGCAACTGACCGTGATAGTCCTCTGCGCGCTCACGGCGTTCATCGCGCACATGGCGCTGGCCGTCTTCAACGACGGTGTGCGCCCCTTCCTGCTGGACTTCATCCAGGGGCGCACCACCCGCAGCGCGACGACGGCCGTCTCGTTCGGGCTCTCCGCCGGGTTCATCTTCGGGCTCGGCGCGCCGATGGCCCTGTCCACCGGTGTGCTGAACCCGTGGCTGCTCTTCCTGCCCACGGACATCCTCGGGATGCTGTCACCGAAGAAGTGGCTCGCCCCGATCCTCGGCGGCGCGTGGGGCGCGGTGGTCGTCTTCGGACTGAACGGCGCCAACGACATCGCGCATGACCTCCCGGTCGACTTCCTGACCGCGATGCAGCAGATGTCCACGCCGATCCTGTTCCTGTTCACGCTCTTCCCCGTGCTCGCCATCACCAAGCAGTTCGGGCGCAAGTGGGGCGGCATCGCGGGCGTCCTGGAACTGGCCCTGGTCGTCATGACGATGAAGCTGTGGCCCAACATGTTCGCCGGGGCGCTCGCCATGGCGGTGGGCGTGCTGATGCTCATCGGCCTCGCCGTCTCCAAGGACCTGCGGCAGCGCCGGGCCGACCGGGCGGCGGGCGTCGTGGAGGAGGTGACCGGGGACGACCCGATGGCGTCCCTCTTCAGCGCCAGCGCGGCCCGGCTGCGGAAGTACCTGCCGCTGTTCATGCTGCTCGGCGCGGGCGTGTGCGTCCTGGCCCAGATGCACATATTCGGCGGCGGCGAGGCGACCAGCTTCCTGATCGCGAAGGGGCAGTACGCCGAGGCGGCACAGGTCGACTTCTACCGGGTCTTCGGCTTCATCCCGCTGATCGCGACCACCGCCCTGGCGTCCGGCGCGTACGGCATCGCGGGCTTCACCCTGGTGTACCCGATCGGGTACCTCATGCCGAACCCCTTCCTGGCCGCCGTCGTCGGTGCGCTCGTGTTCGCCGTCGAGGTGCTGGCCCTCTCCTGGATCGGCAAGGTGCTCGGCAAGCTGCCGAGCGTCCGGGACTCCTCGGAGCACCTGCGCAGCGCCATCGGGGACACCCTCCAGCTCGCGATCCTGTTCGGTTCGCTGATGGCCGCCAACGCCATGGGGGGCGGGCTCGGCATCCTCGTCGTCGGCGGGCTCTATCTGCTGAACGAGTCGATGGGCCGGCCCGTCGTGAGGATGGCCGCGGCACCGGCGGCCGTGATCATCGGCGGTGTCCTCCTCAACATCCTGTACTGGCTCGACCTGTTCACCCCGGTCAAGGGCTGAGGCCCGACCCAGGATCAGGCCGTGCCGTACACGGAGAAGGAAGCCACGATGAACCACCCCGCACCGCACACCCTGCGCACCGTCACCGGAGAACTCCGGGCCGCTTCGGTACGCGGCCCCGCCCTCGCCCACGAGCACCTCGTCCTCGATCTGGACCGGGTGGGCGACGGCGCGGCCGTCCTCGGACCGCAACGCCACGCGGCGGCCGTGACCGCCGAACTCGTCGCACTGCGCGAGGAGTACGGCCTCGCCCTGGTCGTCGAGCTGACCTGCCGGGGCATGGGACGCGACATCCGCGCGCTGTCCCGGATCGCCCGGGAGACCGGTGTCGCCGTCGTCGCCGCGACCGGCTGGTACTACGAGCCGTTCCACACTCCGGAGATCGACGCCCTCGACGTGGCGGCGCTCACCGGCGTCCTCGTCCGGGAGGTCGAGGACGGGATCGACGGGAGCGGTGTCCGGCCCGGCGTCCTCGGGGAGATCGGCAGCCACGGCGACGTACCGACCGCCGCCGAGGCCAAGGTGCTGCGGGCCGGCGCACGCGCCGCGCTCGCCACCGGACTCTCCGTCGCCACCCACGCCCAGCTGGGCCGGGGCGGCCTCGCCCAGCTGGAGCTGCTCACCGGTGAGGGCCTGCCCGCCCACCGCGTGAGCATCGGGCACCAGGACCTCCTGGACGACCCCGGCGTCCACCGGGAGCTGGCGGCGAGCGGGGCGTACGTCGCGTTCGACACCGTGGGCAAGACGGCGTACCAGAGCGACGGGACCCGGCTGCGGCTGCTGCTCGCGCTGCTGGAGGCGGGCCACGCCGACCGGGCCCTGCTGAGCTGCGACATCTCCCGCCACGGCTATCTGCGCGACGAGGGCGGCCAGGGTTACGGGCACCTCTTCGCGAGCTTCCTGCCCCGGCTGCGGGCGGCCGGGGCCGACGACGACCTGATCGACCTGCTGACCCGCCGCAATCCGGTGCGCTTCCTGACCGGCGCGACCGTGGAGGAGAACTGACATGAGCCCCGCATCCCCACCCGCGCTCCCCGCGACCTTTCCGCTGCCGACGGTGGCCCTGGAGGACGCCGCGGCCCGGCAGTTCCGGCTGCTGGAGGCCACCGCCGCGCACTTCGAGGGCGAGCAGTTGTTCTCCGCCGACGCGGGAGTCGTCCCCGGCCTCGGCCGGCCCCGCACCACCGCCCGCGTCGAGGCGGTCCTCGCCGACTTCTTCGGCGCCGAGGACGCCGCCCTCGTACAGGGCGCGGGCACCGGGGCGATCCGGGCCGCGCTCAACGCCGTCGTCCGGGCGGGCGACGACCTGCTGATCCACCGGGCCCCGGTCTACCGCACCACCGAGGTCACGTTCCGGGGCATCGGTGTGCGCACCACGGAGGCGGACTTCAACGACCCGGCGGAGCTCGACACCGCTCTGGCGTCCGGGCGGTTCCGGTGGGCGTACGTCCAGCACACCCGGCAGCGGCTGGCCGACTCCTACGATCCGGCCGAGGTCATCGCCGCCTGCCGGGCGGCCGGGGTCCGCACGGTCGTGGACGACAACTACGCCGTCATGCGTACCCCGGCCGCCGGGGTCGAACTGGGCGCCGACGCCTCCTGCTTCTCGCTCTTCAAACTCCACGGGCCCGAGGGCGTCGGCCTGGTCGTGGGCGCCCGGGACCTGGTCGAGGGCGTCCGCCGTGCCAACTACTCCGGCGGCGGGCAGGTCCAGGGCCACCAGGCGCTGGACGCGCTGCGCGCCCTCACCCACGTACCGCTCCTGTGGGCCGTGCAGTCGCGGGTGGGGGCCGAGGTCGCCGAACGGCTCGCGGCCGGCGAGGTGGACGGGGTGGCGGAGGTGCGTGTCGCCAATGCCCAGGACCGCTGCCTGCTGATCCGCCTGGACCGGCCCATCGCCGCGGAACTGCCGTCCGTCGCGGCACGGTTCGGTGCCGCGCCGTACCCCGTCGGGTCCAACTCGCGCTACGAGATCGCGCCGCTGTTCTACCGGATGTCCAGCTCCGCCCTGGACGACGCCCCGGAGCTGGCCGACTGGACCGTGCGCGTCAACCCGATGCGGGCCGGAGCGGACCTCGTCATCGACATCCTGCGCCGCTCGCTCGCCGCGATGGCCGACCCGAAGGACCACTGACCGTGTTTCTCGACACCGTGCTCACCCGCAACCCCGAGCTCGTCGACGCCGCGGCCGCCCTGCACCGGCGGGGCGAGATCCCGCCCGACACCTATGTGATGGACCTCGACGCCGTCGAGGCCAACGCCGCGGTTCTGGCGGCCGAGGCCGAACGCCTCGGTATCGGCCTGTGGTTCGTCGTCAAGCAGATCGGCCGCAACCCCGAACTGATCCGCGCCGTCGCCCGGCACATCCCCCGCTCCGCCGCTATCGACCCGGCCGAGGCCCGGACCCTGCACGCGGCCGGGGCCAGGCCGGGCAACCTCGGCCACCTCGTCCAGATCCCCCGGCGGGCCCTGCCCGGCATGCTGGCGTGGCGGCCGGAGAACGTCACGGTCTTCGACCTGGCCAACGCCCGCGCCGTCTCGGACGCGGCCCGGGAACTGGGCTTCGTCCAGGACGTCCTGATCCGGCTCGAAGGGGCCGAAGGAACCGTCTACCCCGGCCAGGAGGGCGGTGTTCCGCTGGAGCGGCTGGACGCCTTCGCCGAGGCCGCCGAGGCGCTCGGGGGCATCCGGATCGCGGGCGTCACCGCCTTCCCGTGTGTGCTCTGCGACCCGGAGTCGGGGCAGCCCGCCGCCACGGCCACCTTCGACCTGGCGCTCAAGGCCCGTGAACTCCTCGCCGCGCGCGGCCACCTGGAGCTGAGGCTGAGCGCGCCCAGCGCCACCTCGATGGCGTCCCTCCCGCTGCTCGCCGAGCGCGGGGCCACGCACGGGGAGCCGGGTCACGCCCTCACCGGCACCACCCCGCTGCACGCCCTGGACCCGGCCCAGCCCGAGAAGCCGGCGTACGTGTACGTCAGCGAAGTCGCCCACACCCTCGACGACGGCCGCCCGGCCCTGTTCGGCGGCGGGTTCTACGCGCGCTCCCACATCCGCGGCGCCCTCCTGCCACGCACCGGCGCGCGGCTGGGCGTGCAGGACGCTCCCGCCGAGAACATCGACTACTACCGGCTGCTCGACGCGCCCCCGTCCGGCTCGGACGTCCGGCTGGGCGACACCGCGCTGCTCGCCTTCCGCACCCAGATCTTCGTCACCCGCTCGACCGTCGCCGTCGTCTCCGGACTCGCCTCCGGCAGGCCCCGGCTGAACGGGCTCTACGACGCCCACGGCCGAGCCCTGTAAGGAGCGATCTCATGGCCAGGACCGTCATCGTCGTCATCGACGGATTCGGCGTCGGCGCCATGCCCGACGCGGGCACCCCGCGCCCCGGCGACCTCGCCGCCGACACCTGCGGACACGTCCTCGACCACGCCCGCGCCGCGTTCGGACGGCCGCTGCGGCTCCCGGTGCTCGGGGCGCTGGGTCTCGGTCTGGTCCACCCGCACCGGGACCTGGCGCGGAGCACCCGGCTACCCGTGGCGGCGGGCCGGGCCGCCCTCGGTTACCCGGGCGCGGACACCTTCGCCGGCCACCAGACCATGATGGGCGCGGACTTCAGCCGGGTGACCGTGGCCCGGCTGGCCGAGCACCTCGACGAGGTGACCGAGGCACTCACGGCGGCCGGTCACCGGACGGAGCGGCTCGACGGGAAGCCGCTGCTGCTGGTCGACGGGGCGGTGCTGGTCCACGACAACCTGGAGGCCGACCCCGGGATCAACTGGAACGCCTCGGGGCGCCTGGAGGATCTGCCGTTCGACGGTCCGGGCGGGATTCTCGCCGTCGCCCGTACGGTGCGTGCGGTCGCCCCGGTCGCGCGCGTGATCGCGGTGGGCGGGCACGCGGACGGTCCGCTCGGCTCGTACGTACGGGGCGGGGACGGGGGCACCGTCGGGCTGGACACCCCGGCCACCGGTTTCTACCGCAACGGCGGCCTGGAGGTCCAGCACCTGGGCGCCCCGCTCGACCACACCCGTCAGCTCCCCTCTCTCGCGGCGCGGGCCGGTATCCCGGTCACCCTGGTGGGGAAGGCCGCCGACATCCTGGTGTGCGAACAGGCGGACCGGCGGCCGGCCGTGGCCACCGCCGATGTCCTGGCGTACA
The DNA here is from genome assembly GCF_018619185.1 of Streptomyces sp. McG3. Classification (GTDB taxonomy): domain Bacteria; phylum Actinomycetota; class Actinomycetes; order Streptomycetales; family Streptomycetaceae; genus Streptomyces. The sequence goes on from NZ_JAAXYC010000093.1 coordinate 5,973, forward strand.
CCCTGGAAGCGGTACGCGCCGGGGGCGACGCCCTGGTGGTCGCGAACGTCCAGGAGACGGATCTGGCCGGGCACCAACAGGACACCGGGCGCTACGGGCAGGTGCTGGAACAGGTGGACTCGGGGCTCGCCGGGCTCCTGGCGCTGCTCACGGACTCCGGGGACCGGCTGATCGTCACCGGCGACCACGGCAACGACCCCTCGATCGGGCACGCGCACCACACCCGGGAGTACGTGCCGGTGCTGATCCACCGCCCCGACGGGGCCGGGGTGGAACTCCTGCCGGACGCGCGGAGTCTCGCCGACGTGGGCGCGACGGCCGCCCGGTCGCTGGCGCTGTCCCCGCGGGACCTGGCGGCGGGAACGCCGATCGGCATGGACGGGGAGGCGCGGGCCGCCGCACCCCGGACGTAGCCGTGGGCACGAAAACTCCCCGGACCGTCATGGCGGTCCGGGGATTATCGCGGGTATATTGGATTCTTCTGCGCTCATGCAGAAAGGCCCCACTCGGGGGCCTTATGAGTACGAATATATCTGGCGGGGAGCCGTTTTGTCAAACCGGGAAAGCGACGAATTGCGGGAAGAGCAGGAATTCATCGACCGGCTCCATGCCCGGGTCGACGCCCTGCGCACAGTGGCCGCCGATGGCGTCGAGCACGCGCTGACGCCGGTCGGGACGGGCCAGCAGGCGCGGCTGGAGCGCGACATCGTCGTCGCGGAGCGCTCGGGTCTGCTCGCCGCGCTCAACGCTGTGGACGGCTCGCTGTGTTTCGGCCGCATCGACCGCTCCGACGGGCTCGCGCACCATATCGGCCGTATCGGGATCCGTGAGGACGACGCCGAGCACACCCCTGTTCTGATCGACTGGCGTGCGCCGGTGGCGCGTCCTTTCTATCTCGCCACGGGGCACACGCCGATGGGGCTGCGCCGGCGCCGGCACATCACCACCGAGGGCCGCACGGTCACCGAGCTCCATGACGAGATCCTCGATCTCGGGGACCGCGACCGCACCGGCTTCGAGGATCCGAACGGGGACGCCGTGCTGCTCGCGGCGCTCGATTCCGCGCGCACGGGACGCATGGGCGACATCGTGCGGACCATCCAGGCCGAGCAGGACGCCATCATCCGGGCCCCGCACCGGGGGGTCCTCGTCGTCGAGGGCGGCCCCGGCACGGGCAAGACGGCCGTCGCGCTGCACCGGGCCGCCTTCCTGCTGTACGAGCACCGCGAGCTGCTCGCGAAGCGGGCCGTGCTCATCGTGGGGCCCAACCCGGCGTTCCTGCGCTACATCGCGGAGGTGCTGCCCGCGCTCGGCGAGACCGGGGTGCTGCTGGCGACGCAGGCGGAGCTGTTCCCCGGGGTGCACGCCACCGGTACGGACTCCCCCCGCGCCGCGGCCGTCAAGGGAGGCGAGCCGATGGCCGAGACGCTCGCCCTGGCCGTACGCGACCGGCAGCGGCTGCCCGAGCCCGGGGCGGCGATGGTCGTCCCGCACGAGGACGGCGGGGATCTGGTCCTGGACTGGGAGATCGCGTACGAGGCCCGGCAGGCGGCCAGGGACACCCGTCTGCCGCACAATCTCGCCCGCCCCCACTTCGTCTTCCGGGTCATCGACGCGCTCACCGCGCAACTCGTCGAACGGATCGGCGCGGACCCCTACGGCGGACCCAACTTCCTCGGCCCCGACGACGTGGCCCAGCTCGGCCGGGGCGTCGCGCTGAGCAAGGAGGTGCACGCGGCGGTGGACGAGCTGTGGCCGCCGCTGACCCCCGAGGGCTTCCTCGCCGGCTATCTGGCGGACCCGGTGTACGTGCCGGACGAGGACGCCGACGCGATCCGGCGCCCCTCCGCCGGCGCGGCGTGGACGCCCGCCGACGTACCGCTGCTCGACGAGGCCGCCGAACTGCTCGGCGTCGACGACAGCGCGGAGAAGGCGGCTGCCGAGGCCGCCCGTCAGGAGCGGGTCGGCTACGCGCAGGGCGTGCTGGAGCTGTCGCGCGGCTCGGAGAGCTACGAGTTCGAGGACGAGGAGTCCGAGGTCCTCGCCGCCCACGACATCATCGACGCCGAGCGGATGGCGGAGCGGCACGAGGAGGCAGACCACCGCACCGCCGCCGAGCGGGCCGCCGCCGACCGCACCTGGGCGTTCGGGCACATCATCGTCGACGAGGCGCAGGAGCTGTCGCCGATGGCGTGGCGGCTGCTGATGCGCCGGGCGCCGAGCCGCTCGCTGACGCTGGTCGGCGACCCGGCCCAGACGTCCGAGGAGGCCGGCGTCGGGTCGTGGGAGAAGATCCTCCGGCCGTACGTCGGTGACCGCTTCGAGCACGTCACGCTGGAGGTCAACTACCGTACGCCCGCCGAGATCATGGAGCTGGCGGCCGGGGTACTGCGGGAGAGGGACCCCTCGTTCACCGCCCCCGTCTCGGTGCGGTCGACCGGCGAGAAGCCGTGGACGCGGGATGCCGGAGCGGATCTGGCGGGCGAGGTGGCCCGGGCGGTCGTGGAGCTGACCCCCCGGGAGGGGCGCCTCGCGGTGATCGCGCCGCGTGCGCTGCACGAGGAGATCGCCGCCCCGCTGGACGGCGTCGCGGCGGGCGAGGCCCCCGACCTCACGCGCCCGGTGGTGCTGCTGGATCCGCGCCAGGCCAAGGGGCTGGAGTTCGACCATGTGCTGGTCGTGGAGCCCGCCCGGTTCGGCACGAGCGATCTGTACGTGGCGCTCACCCGTGCCACTCAGCGCCTGGCCATCGTCCATCGGGAGGAACTGCCCCCGGCGTTGCGCTGACGGGTCCGGCCGGCCCGCCCTCGTGGCGCTCGGCTTCGGCGGACCGCGGGCGTGGCCGGAACACGGTTGGCGAAGCCATAGGGTAACGCCATGTCTTCGCCATTGAGTTCGACAAAGACCGCGGCTGCTCTCCGCACGTCGGCACGGGTCTCCGCAGAGGTGCTGCTGGTCCTCGTGGCGGCGGCGGTCGCACTGTGGGTGCTGGGCCGGATGTGGTCGGTCGTATGGCCGCTGATAGTCGGCCTGTTCCTCACCACGCTGACCTGGCCGCTCGCCCGTTTCCTGCGCCGGCTCGGCTGGTGGCCCTCGCTCGCCGCTTCGGTGGTGACGGTGTTCTCCCTGCTCGTGGGGGCGGGCATCGTGGCGTTGATCGCGGTGCCGGTCGCGGGTGAGTCCGGGGAGCTGGCCGACGGGGTGATCGAGGGCATCGACAAACTCCGCGAGTGGGCGGCGGGTCCGCCGCTGAACATCGGCGACGACCAGATCACCGGCGCCCTGGACACCGCGACCGCTCAGCTCCAGGACAGTGTCGGCAGCGTGGTCACCACCGCCGTCACCGGAGTGAGCACCGTGGTCAACGGGCTGGTCACGGCGGTTCTGGCGATCTTCCTGATGTTCTTCTTCCTCAAGGACGGCCCGCGCTTCCTGCCGTGGCTCACCCGTCAGCTTCCCGGCCGGCTCGCCACCGACGTCCCCGAGGTGGCCTCCCGCTGTTGGGACACCTTGGGTGCGTTCGTGCGGTCGCAGGCGTTCGTCGGTCTGCTGGACGCGGTCTTCATCGGGCTCGGCCTGTGGATCCTGGGGGTGCCGCTGGTGCTGCCGCTGGCGGTGCTGACCTTCGTCTGCGCGTTCGTGCCGATCGTGGGGGCGCTGTTCGCCGGATTCGTGGCGGTGGTCATCGCGTTGGTCTCGAACGGACCGATGGACGCCCTGCTCGTGCTGGCGATCATCGTCGTGGTGCAGCAGTTGGAGGGCAATGTGTTCCAGCCCATGATCCAGAGCCGTGGGCTGGGGTTGCACGCGGCCACGGTCCTGCTCGCCGTGACGCTGGGCGGCAGCCTGGCCGGCGTGGTGGGGAGCCTGCTCGCCGTGCCGGTGGCGGCGCTGCTCGGCGTGGTCTGGAACTACCTCCGCGAGCAGCTCGTGGAGGAGCCGCGTCAGCCCGAGGCGGCGGATCCGGCCGACGGGTCCGGCGCACCGGTCCCGTCGGCGTAGGGTCCGGCCCCTCACCGCCCGAGGGTGCGCAGCAGCGCGGGCAGCGCGCCGCGCAACTCGCGCTCCCAGTAGGGCGGGGAGTGGGTGCCCCGGTAGAAGTGCGTGGTGACCGCCACCCCGTGGGCCCGCAGCCGGGAGGCCATCGCCCGGTTCTCCGCCCCCATGATGGCCTCGGTCGGGGACAGGACGTCCTCGGGAAAGGGGTCGTCGGGGTCCTCCAGGCCGGGAACGTGCGGGTCCGGTTCCGTGCCGGGCGGGTCGAGCGCGCCCGCCCGGCCGTCGCCGCTGGAGAGGTGGACCTCGACGCCGCGCAGTCGCTCCGGCCGGTAGTACGGGTCGTGGTCCTGCCAGATCCGCCGCTGGGCCACCGGGTCGCCCCACAGGGCCGACCGGTCCAGGCCCAGATAGTCGAGTCCGGCCCGGACCGCCCGGGGGTGCTGGAGCGGATGGACGTAGCCGCTGAGGCCCGCCACCGCGCGGAACAGCCCGGGGTGGCGTGCCGCGTAGGTCAGCGCGCCGAAGCCGCCCTGCGACTCCCCCGCCGCGACCCGCCGGTCCCCCGCGCCGTAGAGACGCTCCAGCAGCGGGCGCACCTCGTCGAGGTGAAAGGTCTCCACGCGCGGCGCGCCGCCGGCGCCGCCGTTCCACCAGTCGCTGTAGAACCCGAAGAGCGGCATCGACGGCATGACCACGAGCACGTCGCGCAGTTGCGGGAGCCGCTCCACCGCGTAGTCCTCGGTCCAGGCCTCGGGGTCGCCGTGGCCACCCGCCAGCAGATACAGGACCGGCCAGCGCTCGTCGCGCCCGCGATCCTCCCAGCCGTCCGGGGTGAGCAGGCGAACCGTGCCGGGGCCTTCCAACGCCGCCGACCGCACGGTCAGTTCGAGGAGCCGGTCGCCGATCCACCGCTCCCCCGTCACCCGTATCCCCGGGGGCCGGTCCCCGGGCGGGGGCGCTGCCGCCGCCGCTCCGGGCAGGAGCAGCAGCAGGGCAGCGCCCCAGGCGATCACCTTGCGTGGAATGCTCATCACCGCGACCTCCCGACATCGTCGGCCGGACTTCGCCCGACGCCTCGGACGGTACGGAGCGGGACGGGCGCCCGGCATCCTCCGACGGGAGGCCGCCCGTACACCGGCGGGAGGCGGTCTCCCGTTCCCGGGTCACTTCACGCAGGTCTCGTCCTTCTTCGGGAGCCGGCCCGTCGCCAGGTAGCGGTTGACCTCGTTGTCCACGCAGGCGTTCCCGTACTCCCCGTACAGGGCGTGGCGGTTGGCGTTCTCCAGGGTGAGGAGCCTGGAGCCGGGAAGCCTGCCGTGCAGGGTGGTGGTGCTCCGGTAGGTGGTGCGGGGGTCGCCCGTGGCCGCGACCAGAAGGGCGCGGGCGTCGTGTTCGATACGGGTGGGTGCTTCCCGTGGCGCGTCCCAGAAGGCGCAGGGGCCGATGTTCTCGGTGAGGGGGCCGAACAGGGGGTGTGCGCCACGGCTCCGTTGGATGTCGCGCCAGTAGCGCTCGGTCTCGCGCGGGGCCGGTACGTCACCGCAGATGATCGCCATCTGGGAGCTGCCGGAGGAGGAGTCCGCGCCGGAGAGCAGGAGACGCAGCGCCTCCGCGAACTCCGGGGGCAACGGGGCCTCGTGGCCCTTCGACGCCTGGGACAGTGCCGCCACCTGCTGGGCCAGGAGGTCCCGCGAGCCGTCGCCGTCGTCGGCCACGCCCATGAAGAGGAGCGTCGGTATGTGGGTGTCGTCGACCCGGAAGACCTCGGGGGCGGTGCCGAGGGTCAGCGGGGCGCGGGCCGCCTTCGCCATGACGTGGTCGATGGTGGCGAGCACCGCCGTACGGGAGCGCCCCAGGCCGTACGTCGTGTGGCGGGCGGCCGCCCAGGCGGCCCAGGCGGAGAGCGCCTGCTCGTTCTCGCGCACCGTGTCCTTCAGCAGGCGCGGGTGGTAGTCGTCCGGCCCCACCGCTCCGTCCAGGACCATCCGGTCGTAGCGGCCGGGGAACATCTGGGTGTAGACCGTGCCCAGGTAGGTGCCGTACGAATAGCCCAGGTAGGAGATCTTCCGCTCACCCAGAGCGCCCCGGATCACGTCCATGTCCCTGGCCGTGTTGCGGGTGGTGATGTGCGGGAGCACCGAGGCGTTCGTGGCGCGGCACTTGGCGGCCAGGCTCTTGCTCAGCGCCACCTGGCGGTCGAAGCCCGCCCGGCTCGCGCCGGCCGAGAACCAGGTGAAGCCGACGGGCCAGCCGCAGTCCAGCGGAGTGCTCCGGCCGACGAAGCGTGGGTCGAAGCCGACGATGTCGTAGCGCGGGCCGACCTCCTTCATCGCCGTGCGGACGATCGGCGGGGAATCCACGGCCGGGCCGCCGGGGCCGCCGTTGTTGAGGAGGATCGCGCCGATGCGGCGGCGGGTGTCGGTGGCCTTCAGACGGGACAGCGCGACCGTGATCGTCCGGCCCCCGGGGGCCGTGTAGTCCAGCGGGACCGTGACGTCGGCACACTGCACGCCCGCCTTGTCCAGGTCTCTGCCCGTCTCGTCCTGCGGGGAGCGCATACAGGTGCCCCAGTCCAGGGGTTGGTGGTAGTAGCGGTCGAGCGCTCCAACAGTCGTCGCCGGTGCGACGGTACGAAGTGGCGGGCCGGGCCGTGCGGTGGCCAGGGCCGGTGACGCCGTGATGCCTGCCGCGAGGGCCAGGGCCAGGCCCGCGGCGGCGGTCGTCCGGGCGGCCGTGGTGGTGCGGGGGGCAGCCGGGGTTCGGGTGGTCTTCTCTGCGTCCTCTGCGTAACTCACATCAATAGACGCTAGGAGAAGGACCATTGGGAATCACTGGGGCTGGCACCCCAGCTCGGCGGGGGTCACCTCCCCCTTTTTCGGGGTTTCCCGGGTACGGGACCGCCGGTCGACTCCGGCGGGGGGCCGGTGCCGGGTGCGGGCGTCAGCGAGGCTTCGATGCGGGCGAGTTGCCGGGCGAGGCTCGTCATCCACACCTCGAGGTCCACGGAGAGCGGCGCCGGCGGGTCGCGGTCCGGGCCGGTCGCCGGCGCGGTCGCCGGCGCGGGGCCGGGCCGCTCGGCGACGAGCAGAGAGGCGATGCGGTCGGTCTCGGCCTCCAGTGCCGCCGCGGCGCCCAGGGCCCGGGCGGCGGAGGTGTCACGCGCGGCGAGCACCGGCCGGAGGCCGAAGCGCGGGAGCCACTGCGCCCCGAGGAGCATGTGGTGGGCGGCGATGAGCAGGGCGTGCCAGTCGGCGCGGTCGCCCTCCCGGTCGGCCGGGGATTCGGCGCGGTACTGCGCGTACGCGGCCTCCGCGAGGCGCAGCCGGTGGATGCCCGGGAGGGTGACCGGTGCGGTACGGGAGCCGCCCGACGGCGCGAGCAGCGTCTGTGCCGTGGCCGGCACCAGCGGGGCGCACGCTCTCAGGAGCCCGCACATGGCCCGGTGCACCTCCCGTCGTGCCCCGGCCGGCCAGGCCAGGAGCCCGCACACCAGGCCGATGACGCTGCCGGTGACGACATCGATCATCCGGGCCTCCGACAGCCGCCAGGTGACCGGTGCGATCTGGGCGAACGCGGTGGCGACGACGAGTGTGAACAGCGCCTGCGCGTACGCGAGGCCCAGCAGCGGCCCCAGCGCGAAGGCCATCAGCATGACGGGGGCGAGGAGTGCGGCGTACACGTCGGTGTGCCGGCCGAGCCCGATGACGAGCGCCCCGGCCACCAGCGCTCCCACCGCGTTGCCCATGACCGCCCGGCGGACCGCCCGCCAGGTCGCGCCGGCGGTCGTCCGGCCGAGGGTCAGGACGGCGAGGAGGACCCAGAAGCCATGGGCCAGGTCCAGGGAACCGGCCACCGCGCGGGCGGCGGCGAGTCCGAGCGCGGTGCGCAGGGCGTTCTGGAACAGCACCGACCGGAACGTCACGTTGCCGACGAGACGCCGGGCCCACAGCCTGGGCGTGGACAGCCCGGCGTACCAGAACTGTTCGGGTGGGAAGGCCGGTTCGGTGGGCCGCCCGTGCAGGGCGATGTCGACGGCGATCTCCACCGTACGCGCCGATTCGGCGAGCGCCAGCACCCGGGACTGCCGACGCTGCACGTCGACGGCGGGCCGGGCGTCCGGGCCTCGCGAGAAGGCCCGCGCCCGGTCGGCCTGGAAGGCCCGCATCGCCTCCTCCAGTGCTCCGGCGGGCGGTGGAGCGCTGCCGGTGCGCAGGAACCGCGCGCAGCCGGTGCACAGATCCGCGACCCGGTGCAGGAGCGTGGCGGACTCGGGGTCTGCGGTCACCGGCGGGGCTTCGGCGAGGGTGGCCAGCTGGTCGAGGAGCCGGCGTGCCGAGCGTCCGGCCTGTTCCAGTGCACGGTCCGTCCGGCCCGCGCCGGCCGGGCGTTCCGCCGGCGGCACGTCGGACAGGCGCAGCTTCGCTCCTGCGGCCCGCAGCCGCCGCGGTGGCACGCCGCCGGTGGCGGCCCCGCGCGCCGCCACCGCGAGGGCGTCGGCCAGCCGGTCCCGGTAGGAGGGGGCGGCCGGATCGGGCAGCAGGACTTCACAGGCGGCGAGGAGCAGCGCGCCCGCCGTCAGGCCCGCGAGCCGCTCGACGAGCGTGCCGGGGGCGTACGGCGGAAAGCAGGCGAGGATGTAGAACAGCTGGAGGCCGGGGGCGATGCCCGCGGGGCGGGGGCCGGCGACGGCCGCGAACGCCAGCAGGAATCCGACGAGGAGCATGCCGCCGACGGCGGCCGGGGTGTAGGCCGCCAGCAGGGTTCCCAGGGTCACGAGGACCAGTGCCGGGGGCAGGGCCCGGAGCATGGTGGAAGCCCGTTGGCGGCCCGAGCCGGGCACGGCGGAGAGCAGGCCCGCGGCGATGGGCGCGAAGAGCGCGTACAGCGCCGCGACGGGGAGCCCGGCCCCGTACAGCAGCGGATAGAACCCGGCGCTCGCCGCGGCGGCGACGCGGACGGCCCGGCGCAGGATCGTGGCCCGGTCCTGCGCGGCGGTCACTTCCCCGCTCCGCTCATCCGGCGCTCCTCTCCCGGCCGGGCCGCGGTGGCGTGCCTCCGTCCGGCTCCCGCCATTGTCGGACGCCTACGGGCCGCCCGCGCGCGCTGGACCGGAGAGCACGGCCGCGAGAGGAGCGCGGGCGGTCCGGTCGGGCAGAGCGGCCCGGTGGGCGGTCAGACCTTGGCGGGACGTCGCGCCAGGGCGTAGCCGTACTGGTCGGGCCAGCGGGGCCCGGCCGCCAGGGCCTCGGCCGCGTGGTGGGCCCAGTGCGGATCACGGAGCATCTCTCGGCCGATCATGACCGCGTCCGCCCGGCCCGTCGCGACGATCTCCTCGGCCTGGGCGGCGTCGAGGATCAGGCCCACGGCCGAGGTGGGGATGCCGGCCGTTCGCCGGGCCTGTTCGGCGAAGGGGACCTGGTAGCCGGGGTGTGCGGTGATCGCGGCGTCACGGACGACGCCGCCGGTGGAGACGTCGAGCAGGTCGACGCCGTGTGCGGCCAGTTCCTGGGCGAGAGTGACGGTGTCGTCGCCGGTCCAGCCCTCGCGCGGGTCCTCGGGGTTCTCGGTCAGCCAGTCGGTGGCCGAGGTACGGAAGAGGACCGGCAGGTCGTCCGGCCATACGGCGCGGACGGCGTCGACCACCTGGAGCGGGAAGCGCAGCCGGTTCTCCCGGCTGCCGCCGTAGGAGTCGGTGCGACGGTTGGCGGCCGGGGACAGGAAGGAGTTGATCAGGTAGCCGTGTGCGCCGTGGATCTCCACCACCCGGAAACCCGCGGCGAGGGCCCGCCGGGCGGCAGCGGCGAAGTCACGCACCAGTTGCCGGATCTCGTCCTCGGTCAGCTCGTGCGGCATGGGCAGGCCCGCGAACGCGACGGCGCTGGGGGCGACGGACGTCCAGCCGCCCTCCTCCTCGGGCACGTAGCGGTCGGCGAGCCAGGGCCGGTCGGTCGAGGCCTTGCGCCCGGCATGGGCGAGCTGGATCGCGGGCACCGATCCGTGTGAGGTGATCGCGGCGGCGATCCGGGCGAAGGCCTCCTGCTGGCGGTCGTTCCACAGGCCCAGGTCCCATGGGCTGATCCGGCCGTCCGGGCGCACACCGGTGGCCTCCGTCATCACGAGGCCGGCGCCTCCGGCGGCCCGGCCCGCGAGATGGGCGAGGTGGAAGTCCGTGGGAACGCCCGCCTCCGGTCCGTCCGCGGCCGCCGAGTACATGCACATCGGAGACATCCACACACGGTTGGGGATCTCAAGGGACCGCAGAGTCAGGGGCGTGAACAGGGCGCTCACAGGTTGTCTCCTCACGTGGGGTGCGGTCGCCGGGCGGCGACACCGAGGTAAGTACGATAGGCATCGTAGTACGCCGATTGTCAAAATACGATATTTCTCGTACTTTGATGAGGACCCCGAGGAGGCCTGCCACCCATGTCCACCACAGCCCGCGCAGCCGCGTCCGGGCGAAAGCTCGCCCATCCGCTCCGGACGGAGATCCGACTGGAGGCGGTCCTGCACGCCTTGGCCGACCCCATCAGGCTGCGCATCGCCCGTGAGCTGGCGGACGGGCACATCGACATGGCCTGTATCGCGTTCGACCTTCCGGTGAGCAAGTCCACCAGCACGCACCACTTCAAGGTGCTGCGAGAGGCGGGCGTCATCCGCCAGCACTACGTCGGGACCTCCCGCCTGAGCCGGCTGCGCGAGGAGGACCTGGAGGCGCTCTTCCCGGGGCTGCTGCCTGCCGTCCTGGAAGGGGCGCGCCGGTCGGCGGGAGCACCGGACCCGGCATGAGTACGCGTCCGCCCCGAGCACCTCGGGCGCTCGGGGCGGACGTTCGCGTGGCGGGGGCGGCCGGGCGGCCGACGCCTCAGATCGTCGCCGTGTCGATCACGAAGCGGTAGCGGACGTCGCTGGCGAGAACCCGCTCGTACGCCTCGTTGACCTGACCGGCGCCGATCACCTCGATCTCCGCGCCGAGTCCGTGCACGGCGCAGAAGTCCAGCATCTCCTGGGTCTCCTTGATCCCGCCGATCGCCGAACCCGCGATCGACTTGTTGCCCAGGATCAGGGAGAACAGGTTCAGCGAGACCGGCTCCTCGGGGGCGCCCACGTTGACCAGGGTGCCGTCGGTCCGCAACAGAGCGAGGTAGGCGCCGAAGTCCAGCGGGGCCGAGACCGTGGAGAGGATGACGTCGAACGTCCCGGCCAGTTCCTCGAAGGTCCGCGGATCGCTGGTCGCGTAGTAGTGGTCGGCGCCCAGCTTGAGCCCGTCGTCCTTCTTCCGCAGCGACTGGGACAGGACGGTGACCTCGGCGCCGAGCGCGTGCGCGATCTTGACGGCCATGTGGCCGAGACCGCCGAGACCGACGACGGCGACCTTCTTGCCGGGGCCCGCGCCCCAGCGCTTGAGGGGGGAGTAGGTGGTGATGCCCGCGCACAGGAGCGGCGCGGCCTCGTCCAGGGCGATGCCCTCGGGGATGGAGAGGGCGAACGCCTCGGCCACGACGATGTGCGTCGAGTAGCCGCCGTACGTGGGCTCGCCGCCCCGGTCGAGTGCGTTGTACGTCTGGGTGTTCCCCTCGGCGCAGTGCTGCTCGCGGCCCATCAGGCACGCGTCGCACGCTCCACAGGAGTCGACCATGCAGCCGACGCCGACGCGGTCGCCGACCTTGAACCGGGTGACCCCGGGGCCGGTCTCGGCGACGATCCCGGCGATCTCGTGGCCGGGCACCATCGGGAAGATGCCCTCTCCCCAGCCGTCGCGGGCCTGGTGGATGTCGGAGTGGCAGATCCCGGCGAACTTGATGTCGATCAGGACGTCGAACTCTCCCACCGGGCGGCGTTCGATCGTGGTGCGCTCCAGCGGGGCCTTGGCACGGGGAGCGGCATAGGCGGCAACGGTGGTCATGCCGGAGGTTCTCCTCTGGGTGATGCGGTAGGAACGTCTCCCAGCATCACGCCATGACGGATGTTTACCCAGGTCACCGCTTTACCTACGTCCAGCGGTCCTACTACTGACGGGGACAGGCTCAGGCTCCCGCGACCAGGAATCACAGGAATAATGGAAGCCATGGACGATCGACCAGAGGCCGCCGCCCCCGAGCCGCTGGACGGGCGCGCCGAACTCAGCGAGTTCCTGCGCACCCGGAGGGCCAAGCTCCAGCCGGGGGACGTGGGCCTTCCGGAGTTCGGCCGGCACCGCCGGGTGCCCGGTCTGCGCCGGGAGGAGCTGGCGCAGCTGGCCGGGGTGTCCGTGGCGTACTACACACGCCTGGAGCAGGGCAACGGACGCAACGTGTCGGCCGAGGTGCTCGACGCGATCGCGCGTGCGCTGCGGCTCACGGACGCCGAGAGCGCACATCTGACCCACCTGGCCAAGCCCGCGCAGCACAAGAAGAAGCGCCGCCCGGCCAGGGTGCAGCGGGTGCGGAAGGGCCTGCTGTACCTGCTCGACAGCATGGACGGCATCCCCGCGTACGTGACCGGGGCACGGTCCGACGTCCTCGCCTGGAATCCGATGGCGGCGGCGGTGTTCGGTGACTGGAGTGCGCTGCCGCCGGCCGAGCGCAACTGGGCGCGGCTGGTGTTCCTCTCCCCCGCCTACCGGGACCTGTTCGTGAACTGGGACTCCAAGGCCTCGGACATGGTCAGCTATCTGCGGCTGTACGCGGGCTGCCACCCCGACGATCCGGAGCTGTCGGCGCTGGTGGGCGAACTCTCGGTCAAGAGCGACGAGTTCCGGCGGTTGTGGGCCACGCACAACGTCAAGGAGAAGGGGCACGGCATCAAGTTGCTGCGGCATCCGCTCGTCGGGGAGCTGACCCTGTCGTACGAGACGCTGAACCTCCCGGACGACGAGGAGCAGCATCTGGTGACCTACCACGCGGAGCCGGGCTCGGAGTCGGCCCAGGCCCTGCGCCTGCTGGCGAGCTGGGGAGCGGACGCGGGACGGGTCGACGTCATCGGGGGCGCGGGGCGGGGCCGGGCCGACGAGCGATGAGGACGAGCTGCCGCGCGGAGCCGGACGCGTGGCCGGAGACCGGGAGTCGCCGAATCCAGCTCACCGGTTTTCCTTTTCGGAATACGGATGAGTACGGCAGTGACTCACGGCCCTTTCCGGGCCCGCCTCCACCGCGAGCCGCGAAAAGCGGACCGGAAAAGGGAATGCCTGCGCCGTCGCGCTTATCCGCCTTCCGCGAGGAACAAAGGCTCTCGACTCACCCCGCGAAGCGGCCCTATTCCGGCGCGAATGCCTCCGCGTGCTCGGCCGACCAACGGCGAAACGGCCTCGCAGGACGGCCCGTCAGTTCCTGGATCGTGGGCACCACGCACGCCTTCGCTCCCGCCCGCTGCCGCTCCGCACTCTGCAGGAAGGCCTCCGCGACGGGCGGCGGATACTTCGCCAGCAGGGCCGTACGCGCGGCGTCCACGCCCAGTTCCTCGAAGCGCAGAGGCCGCCCCAGCACCCGGGAGAGCTGGGCCGTCTGCTCCCGGGCGGTGATCGCCTCCGGGCCGGACACGGCGTACGCCCTGCCCTCGTGCCCCGTACCGGTGAGAACGGCGACGGCCACCGCGGCGACGTCGCGCGGGTCGACGCACGCCACGGGAGCGTCGCCGTACAGGGCGCGCACCATTCCCGCCGACCGAATGCCGGGGGCCCAGGCGAGGGTGTTCGACATGAACGTCCTGGGGCGCACGAACGTCCACGGGACCCCCGAGTCCCTGACCGCCTGTTCGTTCTCCCGCTGGCGCCGGGTGATGAAGTCGTCGGCGCCCGGCTCCTCCACCGCCATCATGGACAGCTTCACCAGGTGGCGTACGCCCGCCGCGGCCGCCGCCGCGGCGACCCGCTCGTCGTCGGGCTCCGTCGGGTTGTTCGTCACCAGGAACACCGAGGCGACGCCCCGCAGGGCCCGGTCGAGAGCGGCGCGGTCCCCGTACGCCCCCTCGACGACCTCGACCCCAGCTCCCCGCACCGTGACCCGCTCGGGGCGGCGCGCGAGAATCCGCACGGGGCCGGCCTCCGCCAGCTGTCCGGCGACCTCACGGCCCACCGCTCCGGTCGCACCCGTCACGAGAATCACTCGAGGAACCTCTCAGCCGTCGGCCCGGGGGCCGGACAGGACCGTGGAGAAGACCGTCTCGCCGTCCTGATGACCTGTCACCTGGACCGTCACCGTATCCTCGTCCGCCTCCGGCAGGACCGCCGCCCCTATCCAGCACGGGCTGCCGAACTCGGAGTACCGGTGGAACCGCGTACTCGCCTCCACCGGAACGATTCCGGCGGGCCCTGCCACCAGGCACGCCGCCTGGCGGGCCGCCTCCAGCAGCAACATGCCCGGGACATGGTCGTTGGGGCGCTGGAAGAGGGTGGGATGCCGGGTGTCCACACGCAGCTCCCAGACTCCGTCCTGCCCGGTCCCCGAGAGCACCACGTCCTCGACACGGGCACGGCCCGCCAGGACGGCTGTGACCGGCGCGGTCTCCGGTATGGATATTCCCTCGACCGGGACGTCGCCGCGCATCCGCCGGTACGCCTTGGGCGTGCTGAACCGGGTCGCCGCCACCCCCGTGGCGGCGAGCCGGTCGCCCCGGTGCACCGCCCAGCCGACGCGCCCCTGCGCCGGGAGCCCGCCCCGCCACTTCAGGTCGGAGCAGAACACCTCCAGGCCGATTTCGGTGGGCTCGCCCCCCACGGCAAGGTGCTCTGGATGACAGACGTAGTCCAGTTCCGTCAGGAGGAAGTGGTAGCCGAGCGGGATTCCGTACCCGGCATGGAAGGCGAGCATGGCCGCCTGCCGCATCGCCTCCGCGACCAGCAGCGGATCGTGCCGGTCGTCACCCACCGGAGCGAAGAAGGGATGGTCGTGCGGAAGAACCGCTTCCACCGCGAACCGGTCGCGCCCCAGGCGTACCCAGTTCCGCGGAAAGGCGTCCTCCGGCCTGGTCCGGTGCACCATGTCGATCCCCACGGGATGCACCACCTCGGCCTCCGCGTCCATAGTCGGCACCGGATCGATCAAGACTGCTGCTTCGGGCATAACTCCCCCCAGGGGTCATGTAGTGGCGAGCCGTTCCTGCGATGCGCGTACTGGTAGGACAAGATACAGAATAATCGGTTTTTTTCTCCATGTCCGGACGAGGCCGCACACCATCACGGGCCCCCGGGAAATGCCTCTGGCGGGCCGCGACGATTACGGGAATTCCCGAGGCGCCGACTGCACGAAAGGCGGTATCCGCTCCCCTTTCCCGCGCACCTGTCCGCACGCGGCCCGGGAAGCCGAGCTCGAACGGACGCACCGTCCAGGGCGAGAACGACGGCCCGTCGCACGCTTCCCATGGCACCGATCCTGTCGAAAGATGGCGATCATGGCATGGTACGCCGGGCGAGCACCCTCGGCCCTGGACGCGTGGAGCGTCCGGGGAGGCCCCTGGGCGCGGGTGGGGGCTCAGGCGTTGAGCGCCAGCTTCGCGCCGAGGCCGATCATCGTCACGGCGACCAGACCGTCCAGCACCCGCCACGCGGAGGGCCGCGCGAGAACTCCGCTCAGCAGCCGGGCTCCGAACCCGAGCGCGGCGAACCAGCACACGCTGGCGAGGATCGCGCCGAGGCCGAAGGTCCAGCGCAACGGCCCCCGGTCGGCGGCGACGGACCCGAGCAGGAACACGGTGTCGAGGTACACGTGCGGGTTGAGCCAGGTCATCGCCAGGCAGGTCAGCACCACACCCCGGCGCGAGGCGGCCGGAGCGTCCCCCGCGCGCAGGGCCGACGGCCGCAGAACCCGGCGCGCGGCGAGCAGACCGTAGCCGATCAGGAACACCCCGCCGAGCAGCCCCACCACCGTCAGGGCCGACGGCCAGGCAACGACGAGAGCGCCGACACCGGCGACCCCCAGCGCGATGAGCACCGCGTCGGACAGGGCGCAGATCCCGACCACAGCGAGCACGCCGTCTCGGCGGACGCCCTGGCGCAGCACCAGGGCGTTCTGGGCTCCGATGGCGACGATGAGCGAGAGGCCGGTGCCGAAACCGGCGGCTGCGGTGGTCAGGGCGTTCGTCATGCGGCGACGCTACGGAGCGAACAATCCTGGTGTCCAGCTAAAGATTCTTACGTATCATTAACACTCATGATGTCTGAGCTTCCTCTCGATCAGGTGCGGACCCTGCTGGCCGTGGTCGACGAAGGCACCTTCGACTCGGCGGCGCACGCCCTGCGGCTGACGCCGTCGGCGGTCAGCCAGCGGGTGAAGGCGCTGGAGCAGCGCACGGGCCGGGTCCTGCTGATGCGCACGAAGCCGGTGCGGCCCACCGAGTCCGGCGAGGTGGTGGTGCGCTTCGCCCGCCAGCTGGCCAGGCTGGAACACGACGCGCAGGCAGCGCTCGGGATGTCCGGGCCGGGTGAGCCGACGCTCCTGCCGATCGCTGTGAATTCCGATTCCCTGGCGACCTGGTTCCTCCCCGCCCTGCGGCGTGTGCCGGAGGAGCTGGGAGTCTGTTACGAGCTGCACCGGGAGGACCAGGACCATACGGCCGCCCTGCTGCGGGAGGGGCTGGCGATGGCCGCGGTGACCTCGTCGCCGGAGGCGGTGACGGGCTGCTCGGTCCGCCGGCTGGGCCGCATGCGGTATCTGCCGGTGGCCGGTCCCGGTTTCGCCGACCGGTGGCTGGGGCGGCGGGAGGGTACCGCATTGCGCGAGCTGATCGGCGACGCCCCGGTGATCGGCTTCGACCGGCGCGACGATCTTCAGGACGCCTTCGTGCGCCGGCTCGGCCCCGGCCCTCGGCCGAGCGCCCGGCGCCACCTGGTTCCCACGTCGGAGGGGTTCGTGAACGCCGTGGCGTCGGGCATGGGCTGGGGCATGGTGCCCGAGGTCCAGGCGGAGCCGTTGCTGAGCGACGGCCGGCTGGTGCGGCTCGCCCCGGACCCCACCGTGGACGTCCCGCTGTACTGGCAGCAGTGGAAGCTGGAGTCACCTGCCCTGGCGGCCGTCGCCGAGGCGGTGGCCGCGGAGGCCGCCGAGGCACTCGACGGCGACTGGGCGGACTGACCGGCGCTCCCGTCCGGCACCGAGACCCGCTCGCCGCACCTATGCGTGATCGCCACCTCCGTCTTCCCGAATCCAGATTCACCCGACTAAACGAGGGGCGGAGTATGACGGCCCAGGAGGGTGCACGGCGGGCGGCTTCGCCCTCCGGAGCGTGACACCGCTGCCCGCGCCCAGCACCTTCCAGATCGTGGAGGCCGCACCGGCCTGACGGGGCGACTCGGTGCGGGTGCGCGGGACGCCCTACGATGGTGGGTCTCTCCCCCCCCGAAAAGACATCGGAGGCATCCTCCCCGTGCGTGTGCTGCTGGTGGAGGACGACGACGACCTGCGGGACGTGATCGCGGCCGGGCTGCGGGACGGCGGTTTCTCCGTGGACTGCGCGCCGGACTGGCCGGAGGCGGACGTGCTGCTGCACATGGCCGCGTACGACTGTGTGGTGCTGGACCGGATGGTGCCCTCCGGCGACACCCTCGCGCCGCTGGAGGGCAGGCGCCGGGCCGGCTGGTCGGTGCCCGTGCTGTGCCTCACCGCACTGGACTCCCTGCACGAGCGGCTGCGGGGGCTGGAGAGCGGGGCGGACGACTACCTGGCCAAGCCGTTCTCGATGCGCGAGCTCGTCCTGCGCGTCCGGGTCCTGAGCCGACGGGCGTCGGCCCGGCTCCCCTCTTTCCTGAGCTGTGCGGACGTGGTCATGGACGTGGCCCGGCACGAGGTGCGGCGCGGTGGTGTGCTGCTGTCGCTGAGCCCGAAGGAGTACGCCGTGCTCCAGCAGCTCCTCGTCCACCGGGACACCGTCGTCACCCGTACCGGGCTGCTGGAGCACTGCTGGGACGAGATGGCCGACCCGGTCTCCAACGTGGTCGACGCCGTCGTCGCGGGGCTGCGGCGCAAGCTCGGTTCCCCCGGCCCGGTGCACACCGTGCGGGGGCAGGGGTTCCTGCTGTCGGCGGAGCCGGGGCCGTCCTGATGGCGACGCCCGTGCGGCGGCGCCGCTCGCCGGCCCGGCGGCGGCTGCACCGGCTGCGGCTGCGGCTGACCGCCGCGTACACCCTGATCACCGTCGTCGGGCTGGCCTGCCTGTCCTGGCTGGTGATCCGTACCGACGACCGCGCGCGGCTGGACGCCGAGTACGACGAGATGCGCCGCCGGGCGTCCGTCGCGGCCTCGCTCGTCTATTACGAGGACGACCGGATCCGGCTGGACGGGCTCGCGGACGACGAGGCGACCTCGGGAACCCCCCAGGTCCTGGTGGTGGAGGGGCGCCCCGGCGGTGAGCCGGTCACCGTGTTCCGGGGGCGCACCGCGCAGTTCGCCGTGGAGGCCGGGACGATCCGGGCGGTGACCCGTTCGGCGATGGACGGGGAAGGGCCGGTACGGGCCGAGGCGCGCGACCGCACGGGAGAGCCCGTCCGGCTGTTGGCCGTGCCGTTTTACCACGACGCCACCGACGAGGTGGCGGGCGCGGCCGTCGCGGTCGGCGATCCGGAGCGCGGGGCGGCCGGGCACCGCAGTCTGGTCCTCTCCCTCGTCGTCGGGGCCGGTGCCCTGACGGCGCTGGCCGCGCTGACCGGGCATGTCCTCTCCGGGCGGAGCATCCGGCCGGCCTGGGAGGCGCTGGAGCAGCAGGAACGGCTGCTGGCCGACGCGGCGCACGAGTTGCGGACCCCGGTCGCGGTGATGCGCGGATCGGTGGAGGTGGCCGCCGGGGCTCCGGGCGGACTGGAGGCGCAGTTGCCCCGGATCCGGCGGGCGGCGGACCGGATGGCCGATGTCGTGGAGAACCTGCTGACCCGGGGGCGGCTGGAGGCCGCCGTGGACGTCGTACGGGCGGAGCCGCTGCGCCTGGACCAGCTCGTCGAGGAGGTGTGCGCGGAGTTGCCGGAGGGCGGGCACGGCCTGGAGTCGCGGCTGGAGGAGTCGGTGGTCGAGGCGGACGCCGCGCTGGTGCGGGTCGCCGTGCGCAACCTCCTGGACAACGCCGTGCGGCACGGCCGGTCCCCCGGCGCGCCGGACGGGGCCGAACTGCTGGTGACCGTGCGCGGACCGGAGGTGTGGGTCGCCGACCGGGGCCCGGGAGTGGCTCCGGCCCGGCTGCCGGAGCTGATGGAACGGTTCAGCTCGCCGGGCGGGGGAACGGGGATCGGCCTCTCTCTGGTACGGCGGATCGCGGAGGCCCACCGGGGGTCACTGACCGTCCGGGCTCGCCCCGGCGGCGGCGCGGAGTTCGTCCTGCGTCTCGCGCCCGCCCGGTCGCGGCGCGGCGTCGGGCGGGCGCTCACGATTCGCTCATGATCGGCCGTCCATGATGTGGGGGCAGGTTCCGGAGCCCACGCACAGGAGTCACGTATGTCCCAGCACGCCGTCCGTCCGTTCCTCCGCCGGGGAAGCACGCTCGCCGGTCTGGCCGGCGGAGTCGTGATCGCGACGGGAGCGGGACTGCTCCTGTCCAACGCCTTCGCCTCGGGGGCGGCGCCCGAGGTGGTGCC
This sequence comes from Streptomyces sp. McG3, assembly GCF_018619185.1. Taxonomy (GTDB): domain Bacteria; phylum Actinomycetota; class Actinomycetes; order Streptomycetales; family Streptomycetaceae; genus Streptomyces. The sequence goes on from NZ_JAAXYC010000093.1 coordinate 25,501, forward strand.
GCCCGAGGCCGACGTGGCCTTCGACTACCAGATCGGCGGCGCGTACACCCCGCCCGCCGGGGTCGGGGCGGTCTCCCGCGACCGTGGCGACGAGCCGGCCGAGGGCCTGTACAACGTCTGTTACGTCAACGCCTTCCAGACCCAGCCCGACGCGCTGGACCGGTGGGAGAAGGACAACCCCGATCTGCTGCTGCGCGACGGCGACGGCGACCTGGTCAATGACGAGGAGTGGGGCGAGGCGCTGCTGGACACCTCGACCGCGGACAAGCGCACCCGGCTGGCGGACATCGTCGGGGGCTGGGTCGACGGCTGCGCGAAGTCCGGTTTCCAGGCGGTGGAGCCGGACAACCTGGACTCCTACGAGCGCTCGAAAGGCCTGCTGACCCGGGCGCACAACGCGGCGTTCGCGAAGCTCCTGGCCGACCGGGCGCACGCTGCCGGGCTGGCGATCGGCCAGAAGAACACCACCGATCTGCTGGAGCAGCGGGAGACCATCGGGTTCGACTTCGCCGTCGCCGAGGAGTGCGGCCGGTACGACGAATGCGCCGGCTACGCCTCCGCGTACGACGACAGGGTGTTCGTCGTCGAGTACACCGACGACGACTTCGCGAAGGCGTGTTCGTCCGTGGGGGCGAAGGTCTCGGTGGTGCGCCGGGATCTCGACGTCCGGCCGGCCGGACAGCCGGGGTACGTGTTCCGCACCTGCTGAAGGGCGCTTTCGGGGGCGGGTGGGCTC
>NZ_JAAXYC010000582.1 GCF_018619185.1 Streptomyces sp. McG3
TTGGTGAGTGGTTCGCCGGTGGGTGGGAAGTCGGCGGTGTTGTTCACGGGTCAGGGTTCGCAGTTCGCCGGTATGGGTGTGGAGTTGTATGAGCGGTTCGGGGTGTTCGCGGGTGTGGTGGATGAGGTGTGTGGGGTGGCGGACGGGTTGTTGCCCGAGCCGTTGCGTCCGGTGCTGTTCGGTGAGGGTGGCCGCGGTGAACTGATCGATGAGACGGTTTTCGCGCAGGTGGGTTTGGTTGCTTTGGAGGTGGGGCTGTGGCGGGTCCTGGTGGGGTGTGGTGTTCGGGTTGATGTGGTGGTGGGGCATTCGGTCGGTGAGGTCAGTGCGGCTGTTGCCGCGGGTGTGTTGAGTCTGGCTGATGCGGTGCGGTTGGTGTGTGTGCGGGGCCGGTTGATGCAGGGGGTTCCGGCCGGTGGTGTGATGGTGTCGGTGGCTGCTCCTGTGGAGGAGATCCGGGAGCGGGTTGCTGGGGTTGCCGGGGTGTGGGTGGCTGCGGTGAACGCGCCGGGGTCGGTGGTGCTGGCCGGTGAGGCTGAAGCTGTGCGTGGTGTGGTCGATGAGTTGGGTGCTGAGGGTGTGCGGACCCGGTGGCTCCCGGTGAGTCACGCGTTTCACACGCCGTTGATGGACCCGATGCTGGAGGAGTTCTCCCAGTCGATAGCCGGCCTGCCCTTCGAGGCGCCCCGGATCCCGGTTGTGTCGACGGTGACGGGTGAG
>NZ_JAAXYC010000094.1 GCF_018619185.1 Streptomyces sp. McG3
CCCTCGGCCTGCGCGGCCCGCCGCCCGCGGCCCGCCCCCCTTGGCCTGTGTGGGCCGACCGGACGCGGCCCGTGCGTGGGCCGACCGGACGCGGCCCGGCCCCGGGGGCCGCACGGCGCTTCAGCCGCTGCCGTCCGACCGGGCGAGGAAGTGCCCGACCAGCGAGGCCACCCGTTCCGGAGCCTGGAGGAGCATCGCGTGGGTGGCCGCGACGCCCTCCACCACGACCCCGGGCTCCCGGGCCGCCAGCGCGGCCAGATCCCGGTCCAGGCCCCGCCCGTACGCGGCCAGGAGGTCGTCCAGCCACTCCGGGCCCTGCGGCATCGACGGCTGTTCCAGGGCCCGGACCAGCAGCAGCGGGCAGCGCACGCGCCGGAACACCGCGAACAGGTCCAGTCCGTCCATCGCGTCCAGCATCTCCACGGCGCCCGGCAGCTCGGGCAGCAACTGCCACGCGCCACCCGGAAGTTCACGGGCGCTCGCCCGGCAGGCCGCCTCCGCCCGTACGCGGGGGATGCCGAGGCCGGCGCTGTACGCCACCTGGTCCGCCACATACCCGGCGGGCATCCGGGCTCCGGCCCCCGCCCGGGACATCGCCCCGATCTCCGCCGGCCGCCGGGCGGCCTCGTCCCCGGGCACCCCGGGGTACTGATCGGGCCGGCCCCATCCGAAGCCGTCCAGATCGACCGCGGCGGCCACCCGGTCCGGACGCGTCGCCGCGTACACCGCGGCCACCATGCCGCCCAGCGAGTGCCCCGCCACCGCCACCCCGTCCGTGGCTCCGGCCGCCGCCAGGGTGTCGTCCAGGTCGGCGCAGGCCTGCTCGAAGTCCCAGGAGCGAGCCGGTGCGCTGCGGCCGTGGCCCGGCAGGTCCACCGCGAGCACCCGGTGCCGCCCGGTCAGCCGCGGAGCGGTGGCGGCCCAGCCGGCCGAGGACCGTCCGGCGCCGTGCAGCAGCAGGAGAAGGCGCCCGCCGCCGCCGTGATCGTGGGTGTGCAGAACTGTCATACGGGCGACCGTAGGCGGCCGGAACTCCCACAAGATCATCTTCCGGAACGATGCGCACCGGGGGCCCGGGGCACGATAATGGATGTACGCCATCGGGTCCCCGCCGTCACGATGCGGGCATGACGACGAACCCGCCCGCAGCCACCGCCGCCGGTCGCACCGCCGCCCGACGCAGCCTCGAATCCCTCGCGCTCGGCGACGCGTTCGGGGAGCGCTGGTTCCCGCTCTTCCGTGAGCCCCGGCAGGCCGTGAACGAGATCCGGGCCCGCCGCACCCCGCCGGAGCCCCGCTGGCACTGGACCGACGACACGGCCCTGGCGCTCGCGCTGACCCGCTCCCTCGACGAGCACGGCCACGTCGACCAGGACCACCTGGCCCTCGCTTACGCCCTGGCCTTCGACGCCGACCAGGCCCGAGGCTACGGCCACGGCATGCACCTCCTGCTGCCCCGGCTGCTGGAGTCCCCGGCCGACTGGCGCACCCTGGCCCCCGGACTCTTCGACGGCGGCAGCCTCGGCAACGGCGCGGCCATGCGGGTCGCACCGCTCGGGGCCCGGTTCCACGATGACCTGGACCATGCCGCGGCACAGGCCGCGCTGTCGGCGGAGGTCACCCACGCCCACCCGGACGGCATCGCCGGCGCGGTGGCCGTCGCGGTGGCGGCGGCGCTCTCGGCGCGCGGCGAACTGACCCTGGACGCGGTGGCGGACCGTACGCCGGAAGGGCCGGTACGCGACGGAGTGCGGCGCGCCGCGCGGACGCCGTTCACCACGGAACCGTGGAAGGCCGCGGACCTCCTCGGCAACGGACAGCGCATCCGGGCCGAGGACACCGTGCCCTTCGCCCTGTGGACCGCCACCCGCCACGGGGACGACCTGGAGGCGGCGCTCTGGGCGACCGCGGAGGGCCTCGGCGACGTCGACACCACGTGCGCGATCACCGGGGGCGTGGTCGGGGCGGCGACGGGGACGGCCGGGGCGCCGGAGGACTGGCTGCGCAGGCGCGAGCCGTTGGGCTGAGGGAGTGGGCCGAGGAGCGGTCCGAGGGGATGTGAGGTGACGGGGTGAGGTGATGCGGCGAGGCGCTGGGCGGCCGGCTGCTCGGGGCCGATGCTCTCGACCTGATACCGATACCGGAAGCACCGAAATCCCGTTCGCAAACGTGTCGTACGGTGAGCGCATGACCACCCCGCCGCACCCGCCGCAGGGCCCGTACGGGCCGCCGTCCCCGCAGAACCCCTACGGCCAGAACCCTTACGGCGCGCCGCCGGCCGCCCCCGGGTCCGTGCCGCAGCAGCCGCCCTACGGCTACCCGCAGCAGCCCCCGGCGCCGCCCCAGCAGGGCGGCTGGGGCGGCGCCGGCATACCCGGCGGCCCGGGCGCGGCCGGCGGCTGGCCGCCCCAGGGTCCGCCGCCGCGCGGGAAGAAGACCGGACTCATCGTCGGGATCGCGGTCGGCGCCGTGGTGGTGGCGGGGGCGATCGTCTTCGGCGTCACCCAGCTCGCCGACCGGGGGACCGACCTGGCGTACCCGAAGGCGGAGTACCGGCTCCTCGTACAGCAGAAGCTCCTGGACGGCGAGTTCAGCCTGGGCCAGGACCTGTCGGAGACCGAGGGCAAGGAGATCGAGGACACTCCCGACCCCAGCATCCGGGACGCCGAGGCGGTCGTCGCGCACTACACGTCGGACAAGGGCGGCGCCCTGGTGCTCTCGGGGATGTACGGGCGGCTGGCCAGCCCCGGCTTCATGCGCGACAAGATCATGGAGGGGGCGGCGGAGGCCGACGGCGCGAAGCTCGTCGTGCCCGCCAAGAAGTTCACGCCCGAGGGGTACGACATCACGATCGAGTGCCAGGTCGTGCAGTCGAACGAGGCCGGCGGCGTCGCGAACATCCCCATGTGCGCCTGGGGCGACGACAACACCGCCGCGATGATCGCGGTGATCCGCCCGGAGAGCGTGCTCAAGGACGCCAAGTCCATCGACCTCGCCGCGGTCGCGGCGGAGACGGCCAAGGTCCGCGAGGAGGCCCGCAAGCCGATCGGCTGACCGGCGCCCGGCGGCCGGAGACCGGCGGCCGGAGACCGGCGGCCGGAGACCGGCGGCCGGAGACCGGCGGCCGGAGACCGGCGGCCGGAGACCAGAGACCGGCGGCCGGCGGCCGGAGCCGGGGGCCGGCCGCCCGCCCGTCAGCGCCCCCCGGCGGCGGGTGGCATCGGCGCGGCGGGCAGGGCGTCCTCCACCGCGCGGGCCGCGGCGAGCAGCCGGACGTCCGCGCCCCGCGCCGCCGCCAGTTGGAGCCCCACCGGGCAGCCGTCCCCGGTGAACCCGGCGGGCAGGCTGGCCGCAGGATGCCCGCTCAGGTTGAACGCCCAGGTCAGCGCCGTGGAGTAGTGGTCCCCCGGGCCCCCGTGGCCATGCGGCCGGTTCGGGGTGACCGGGGTCAGCAGCAGGGCCCCGCCGGCGAGCAGTGCCGCCAGCCGCTCGTCGTTCGTCCGCCGCACCCGCACCGCGTCCGGGTCGTCGGGCGAGCCGCCCCGTATCGCCGTCCAGGCCCCCACCGGGTCGAGCAGCACGGCCTCGCGCCCCAGCAGGCGTACGGTCCCCGCCGCGACGAGCCGGTCCACCGCCGCCCGCACGACGGCCGCCACCTCCGGGTCCACCTCCGCGTATCCGAGGTCCTCGCTGTACACGGCGGGCAGCGGCAGGGCGGGGGCAGCCACCGGTGCGTACCCGTCCAGCACCTGGCGCAGATACGGCTCCGCCGCGGCCGCCGACCGGGCCAGCACCCCGGCCGAGGCCAGCCCCGACCGGTCGGGGGAGGGGAGCAGCCCGTTCGTCGTCTTCAGCCCGAACACCCCGCACCAGGCTGCCGGTATGCGGACCGACCCGGCCCCGTCGCTGCCCGCCGCCAGCTCCGCCATCCCCGTCGCCACCGCGACCGCCGACCCGGCCGAGGAGCCGCCCGGGGTACGGTCCGCCCGCCACGGGTTGACCGTACGGCCGTGCGCGCCCAGGCCCCAGGTCTGCCAGTGGGTGCCGGGCCCGGGCACCGAGGTCGCGCCGACCGGGGAGCCGCCCGCCGCGATCAGCCGCCGGGCCGCGAAGGACCGGAACCCGGAGGGGCCTTTCACCGCGAACGGCAGCCCGCCCAGGGGGAGCCGGCACGCCACGGCCTCCCGCTCCCGGGCGAGCGCCCCGTCCGGCCAGACCTCGATGAACGCGTGCAGCGCCGGGTCCAGCCGGCCGATCCGCTCCAGGGCCCGCGCCACCGCGGAGGTCGTCCGAGTCATGGGCCCAGTCTGCCGGTGCGCCGCTGCGCGCGCCCCGGCTACTCCTCCAGCGCCGCCTCCATCACGGCACGGGCGATCGGGGCCGCGCTGCCGCCGCCGCTGATGTCGTCCCGGTCGGCGGAGGCGTCCTCCACGACCACCGCCACCGCGACGGCCGGGCGGCCGGAGTCGGGGGCCTGGGCCCAGGAGATGAACCAGGCGTACGGCAGACCGGAGTTGTCGACACCGTGCTGGGCGGTGCCGGTCTTGCCGCCGACCTTCACTCCGTCGATCGCCGCGTTCGCCCCGGTGCCGTTCTCCACCACGTCGACCATCATCCGCTGGAGCTGCACGGCCGTCGACGGGCTCATCGGCCGCTGTGACGGGTCGGAGCCCTGCTGCCGGACGGTGTCCCCGTCGTTGGTGGTGACCCGGTCCACCAGATGGGGGCGGCGAAGATCCCCGCCGTTGGCCACCGCCGACGCGACCATCGCCATCTGGAGCGGGGTCGCCGTCGTGTTGAACTGCCCGATCGAGGAGAGCGCGAGCTGGTCGTCGCTCATGTCCGTGTCGAAGTTGCTCCGCGCCACCCCGGACGGGACGCGCAGCCCGGTGTCGTTGAAGCCGAACCTCTCCGCCGCCTCCACCATCCCCTCCAGCCCGACCTCGACCCCGAGATGGGCCATCACCGTGTTGCAGGAGACCCGGATCGCGTCCGCCAGGGACGCCTGCTCGCAGCCTCGCGCCTCGTTCGGCAGGGTCGTCCTCGTACCGGGCAGGACGTAGGGCGAAGGGGTGTCCGTGGGTGCGTCGGCGTCCGTCACCACCCGGGCGTCCAGGGCCGCCGCCGCCGTCACGATCTTGAAGGTGGAGCCCGGCGGATAGGTCTGCCGGATGGCCCGGTTGAGCATCGGCAGACTCTTGGCCGCGTTCAGCCGGGCCCACGCGTCGGTCACCGCGGAACCGGTCCCCGACAGCCGCTCGGGGTCGTACGACGGCGTCGAGACCAGCGCCAGGATCGCGCCCGTCGACGGATCCAGCGCCACGACCGCCCCCCGCCGCCCGCTCAGCCCGTCGTACGCGGCCTGCTGCATCGACGCCCTGATCGTGGTGACGACATCGCCGCCCGGCTGCCGGCCCCGGGTGAACTCGTTCCAGAAGGGCAGCGGCGCCAGCAGGGAGTCCGTACCGGACAGGACGGAGTCCTCGGCGTTCTCGATGAGCGTCGTGCCGTACGTCTGCGAGGCGTATCCGGTCACCGGGGCGTACAGCGGGCCGTGCAGATAGGTGCGCTCGAAGCTGAGCTGCTCGCCGGTCTCCTTGCTGCCCGTCACGGGCCGGTCGCCGACCAGGATGTTGCCGCGCGGCTGGTCGTAACGGGCGATGGTGTTGCGGCGATTGGCCGGATTGTCGTCCAGTTCGTCGGCCTCGAAGACCTGGATCCGGGCCGCGTTGACGAGCAGCGCCACCAGCAGCAGCAGACAGAAGGCGGCGGCCCGCCGGATGTAGCGGATCACCGGTCCTCCTCCACGGCCGCGGCGATGACCCCGGTCTCGGCCTGCTCGGGGTGGGGTCTGCGCGAGACGTCGCTGACCCGGATCAGCAGCGCCACGATGATCCAGTTGGTGACGACCGACGAGCCGCCCTGGGCGAGGAACGGCATCGCCATCCCGGTCAGCGGGATCAGCCCCATCACCCCGCCCGCGATCACGAACACCTGGAGCGCCAGGATCGACGCCAGGCCGATGGCGAGCAGCCGCCCGAACGGGTCGCGCAGGGCGAGCCCGGCCCGGTAACCGCGCGCCACGAGCAGCGCGTAGAGCAGGAAGATCGCGGTCAGCCCGCTCAGGCCCAGCTCCTCGCCCGCGGTCGCCAGGATGAAGTCCGACTTGGCGGCGAACCCGATCAGGATGGACTGGCCCGCCCCGAGCCCGGTCCCGAGCATCCCGCCCGCGGCGAACGCGAACAGCGACTGGGCGAGCTGGCCCGGCCCCTGCCCCGCGTCGATCGAGGCGAACGGGTCCAGCCAGTCCTGCACCCGGCTGTGGACGTGCGGTTCGAAGGAGCCGACGACGAAGGCCCCGACGGCGGCCAGGAGCAGACCGACCGCGATCCAGCCGGTCCGGCCGGTCGCCACGTACAGCATGATGACGAAGAGCCCGAAGAACAGCAGCGAGGTGCCCAGATCGCGCTCCAGCACCAGCACCCCGACGCTCAGCAGCCAGATCGCCACGATCGGCCCGAGCACCCGGCCGGAGGGCAGTTGCAGCCTCCAGAACGTGCGGCCGGTGTAGGCCAGCGCGTTGCGGTTGGCGGCCAGATAGGCGGCGAAGAACACCGCGAGCAGGATCTTGGCGAACTCGCCCGGCTGGAAGGAAAGTCCGCCGATCCGGATCCAGATCTTCGCCCCGTTCACCGCCGGGAAGAAGATCGGCACGGTCATGAGGACGAGGGCCGAGGCCACCGAGAGATACGCGTACCGCTGGAGCACCCGGTGGTCGCGCAGCAGCACCACCACGGCCGCGAACAGCGCGACCCCGAGCGTGGACCAGACGAGCTGGGTGGGCGCGGCCTGGTCCCTCGGGGTCTCCAGGTCGAGCCGGTAGATCAGCACCAGGCCGAGCCCGTTGAGCAGGACCGCGATCGGCAGCAGCAGCGGATCGGCGTACGGGGCCCGGAAGCGGACCGCCGCATGGGCGAGCAGCGCGAGTGTGCCGAGCCCGGCGCCGTACCCGGCGACGTCGGGGGGCACGGTGCCGTCATGGGCGAGGCCGACCGCCGCGTAGCCGAGGACGGAGATCAGGACGCCCCCGACGAGGAGGGTGAGCTCCACCCCGCGCCGCTTGGGCAGGCGTAGCTCGGGCGGGGGAGCGTCCGCCGTCGTTGCGGTCATGCCCCGCAACGTAGCAAGAGGTGCGCGATATTTCCTTTATGTCACACCTTTCGCCACCCTTGCATGCCTTCCACGCCCGTCGCGCACGCGCCCGCCCGTGCAGCCGACGGCGACACGGCCGGGCTCCACGGGCGGGCGGATGTGCGGGTGACGCGAGGTCAGCACCACTTCGGCGCGGCGCCGATGTTCTCGATGTAGCGGGCCGAACCCCAGGCCCAGGTGCCGTCGGTCAGCAGGTACCAGCGGTTGTTGTTGTCGACGTTGTCGCCCTTGGTCTTGCAGAAGATGTTGACGATCTCGCCGTACTCGGCGGAGCCGACGACGCGGCTGCTGCGGGTCGGCTTGTCACGGAGCAACAGGTACGGCTTGGCGATGACGCGTCCCTTGTATGTCCGCTTCGGCGCCTGGGGCTTCGCCTGCCCCTGCTGCCGCGCCTCCTCGCGGGCCTGCTTCTGCTGCGCCTCGTGCTCGCGCTGCAGCGCCGAGGCGGAGAGCTCGTCGGACGTCGGGTCCGGAGCGGCGGCCTCCGCGCGCTGTCCGACGGGCTGGGGGTCGGCCGCCAGTGCGGCGGGAGCGGCGGCGGTGAGCGCCGCGAGCGTGCCGGTGGCGACGCAGAGGCCGAGCCGGCGGAGCCGCGAGGGGCGGGACAGGGGGGACATGCTGCCTCCATGCGATGAGGAAGGGACCGTGGGGGACACGAGCTGGGCTCGTGCTCGTCACGCTAAATTCGCCCCACACGGTCCGCAACGCGTCACGTTGCGTGAGGATGCCCGCGCGTTGAGCCGTCCGGGTCGTCCGTGGTGCCCCGACCCCCGTCACCACCGGGATTCCCGTCGGAATCACCGTCGTCGAGACGCACGTACTCCGGCAGGGTCATCCGGACCAGCGCCCCGCCGTCCGGCGGATTGCCGAAGTCCAGCCGGGCGCCGATGACCTGGGCCTGGCCGAGGGCGATGGTCAGCCCGAGGCCGTGCCCCTTGCCCGCGCCGTCCGTGCGGAACCGCTGTGGCCCGCCGTCCAGCAGATACGCCGGGAACCCCGGGCCGTGATCGCGTACGGAGACCACCGCGCCGTCCACGCTCAGCACCACCGGAGGCCGGCCGTGCCGATGGGCGTTGGCCACCAGATTGCCGATCACCCGCTCCAGACGCCGCCGGTCCGTCTCCACCCGGGCCGCGCCCGTCACCCGCACCTCGGTGTCGGTGCCCGACGCCCGGACGACCCGCTCCGCCAGCGGTGCGAGTTCGTGCACCGCGAGGTCGACCTCCTCGGTGCGGGCGTCGAGCCGGGAGATCTCCAGCAGGTCCTCCGTCAGCGCCCGCATCGCCCGCACCCGGTCGCGCACCAGCTCCGCCGGGCGGCCCGGCGGCAGCAGTTCGGCGGCGGCCGACAGACCGGTCAGGGGGGTGCGCAGCTCGTGCGCCACATCGGCGGTGAACCGCTGCTCGGTCTGGAGCTTGCGCTGGAGGGTCGAGGCCATGGTGTCGAGCGCGCCCGCCACGATCGCCACCTCGTCCTGGGCGCGGACCGGGCGCGCGGTCCGGGGGTCGTGCACCCGGGCGTCCAGATCGCCCGCGCTGATCCGGCGGGCCACCCGGGCGCTCTGGTGGAGTCTGCGGGTCACCCGGCCGACGGCGAACAGACCGACGAGCAGGGTCGCGGCGATGGCCAGCAGCGAGGAGCCGATGATCGCCCGGTCGAGGCCGCCGATCGTGCGGGCGCTGTGGCTGTAGTCCGTCCAGGTGGCGAGCGCCCGCCCGTCCGCCGGACCCGCCGCCCACATGGCGGGGCCGCTCCGCCCGTCCGGGTCGCCCGGCCGGTGCGGTCCGTCCGCGACGACGGTCCCCCGCTCGCCGTCCGCGGCCAGGGCCCGCAGCGAGGCGGGCAGGCCCGGCGGGTCGATGCCGGACCCCGGGGGCAGCGGCTCCCCGGCCTCGTACGCGTCGGTGACGACCTCCAGCCGGCTCAGCGTCTTCTCCCGGGCCTGTTCGACCGTCTGCCGGGTGACCGCCGTGTGCACCAGGAAGCCGAGGAGGGCCGCGAGGGTGCAGCACATGACGGTCAGGAAGACCGCGGACTTCCAGGTGAGGCTCGCGGTCCAGGAGGGCGAGCGGAACCCGCGCCGCCTCATCGTGTCCCCGCGGAGGGCGCGGAGGACTCCGGGGTGGGTTTCGGGGCCTTCCGGTGCTCGGGCGTCCGCAGGATCTCGTCCCGGGTGGGCAGCATCGCGCGCTGCCGGTCGTCCCAGGACCACGCGGTGCGGTACTCGTACCCCGGGATCACCGAAGGAGCCCGCATGATCAGGTCCCGGTCCGCCAGCTCCACGCTGATGACGGCGTCGTAGGTGGACATGATCCGGGTCAGCCGCCCCCCTTCCGGCATGTAGACGCGCACGGCGAGCTGCCGGTCGGGCATCCGGATGCCGAGCACCAGTTCGTCCCTGCCGTCACCGGTCAGGTCGCGGTAGTACGGCGCGAGGACCGGGCAGTCGTCCGGGGCGGTCCGGCACGCCTTGATCTGCCGGACCGTCCCGTCCGGCAGCTCGTCCAGACCGCTGTCCCGGTCCGTCTTCGCCTTTAGCCCGGCCTGCGCCACGGCCACCGGGTCCAGCCGCCGCACATCGCCGCCGGTCACCCGGATCCCCGGGATCCGCGCGGTCTCGCCCTCGCCGTAGTCGTACGGGGCGGCGGAGGCGGGCGGCAGGTCCGGCCAGAGGCTCTTCGGCTCCACGGCCGACGGTGCGTCCCCCGCGCTCTTCAGCCCGCCGGCCGCGCCGCAGCCGGACAGCAGGGTGAGCGCGGCGAGGGCGAACGCGGCGGTACGGGTCGCCGCCGGGACGCGGTGCGGGCGCACGGCTCGCCTCCTCTTCGACGACGGACGGCACAGCGGTCTCACACCCTAATCGGACGACCGTGCACAATGTCGACTTCGTACCCCTGTGTGACGTCGCGCGGCCCCGCGGTCATGGGAGACCACGGGGCCGGGGCGGCCGGAAGGGCCGCGGGTCCAGCACCGCTACTGGTCCCGCACCGCTACTGGTCCAGCACTGGTGCGGCTCAGCGCCGGTACGGGTTCAGCGCTGGTACGGGTTCTGCCCGGGAGGCGTGAAACCGGGCTGCTGCGGGGCCTGGCCGTGGGCGTTGCCGTCCTGCCCGGCCGCGGCCTGGGCGAGCAGCTGGTCCGCCTCCTCCCTGGGTATCTGCCGCTCCCCGCCGCAGAACGTGCACTGCGTGGCGTACTTCGTCGAGAACGGGAACAGCGGCACGAAGAACAGCGTGAACTTCGTGACCCGCTTGCGCAGGGTGTGCGCCGCCGGATTGCCGCACCAGCCGCACACCATCGTCAGGATGGCCAGCTGGTAGAGGTAGCCCTTGGTACCGAAAATGATCATGCCGTGGTTCCTTTCCCCGTCCCCCGGAGTGCCTGTCGGCACAGCGCCAGGAGCTTCTCGTCCTCGTGGATGTCATGACTGCCGTACCCGCCGTCCATCGCGTTGTGACGGCGTACGGAGGCGAGTTCGCTCCGCAGGACGTGTGCTGCGGCCGACCCCTCCGGGACCGGCCCCATCCGTGCCACGCATTCTGCCACCCGGACCCGCACATGACGGCTCCGCTCCCAGCCCGCGAGCAACGCCTCGACGGTCTCCTGCGACCGGCCCGACACCTCCCACAGCGCGATCGCCGCGTCGACCCGCAGCCACAGCTCCTCGTGCGCCAGCAGCCCGCGCAGCCGGGGCGCGACCACCGCGGCACGTGGCCCGAGGGACCCCAGCGCCACCGCCGCCGCCCGCCGCTCGTGCACCTGGGGCGACTGGAGGCCCTCGATCAGTGCCGGCAGCACCGCCTCTGCGTCCCCGGAGATCGCCCACAGCGCCTCGGCCGCCTCCGTCGCGGAGGCCGTCCCCGGCCGGCTGATCAGCGCCCGCAGTTCCGGGACGGCCTCCCGCGCCGCAGGCCCGAACGAACCCAGCGCCCGCAGCGCCGCCGTGCAGAGCCACTCGCCCCGGTAGCTCGGCGCCCCGCGCAGCACCCGCAGCACCTCGGGGGTCGCCTCGCCCGCCCGCAGCCCGGTCAGCCCCGCCAGCAGCGGGCTCGCCCGGTCGTAGGCCCCCTCGTCCAGCTCCACCTCCGCGAGCCTGCTCCGCAGCGCCCCGGCGAGCGGCTGGGCAGCCGCCCCCAGATGGCCCACCGCGAACCCCACGTCGTGCGCCACCCGCGGCCGCTCCAGCGCCGCCGCGAGCGCGGGCACCGCCCGGGCGTCGCCGAGGCGCGCCAGGGCCTTCACGGTGGAGCCGAGCCCGGGCGGACCGCTGGCCCAGGACTTCACCCAGTCCCCGGGACGGTCGGCCAGCCGGGCGGCCAGGGCGTCCGCGGCGGGCGCGGCGAGGCCGAACAACTCCTCCAGCACATGGGACGCGGCCTCGGCCAGCCGGGGCTCGGGGTCGGACAGCTGATCGCCGACGAGCGCCACCAGCTCCTCGTAGGGGCCGCGCCAGGCCCGTATCAGCCCGCCGCTCATCCGCACGGCGTCGATGCGCTGCCGGCGGTCGGGGCTGCGCAACTGGTCGGCGAGCAGCGCCGTGCGGTCGCCCACCCGGTCGTCGAGGCCGACGTGCAGGGTGCGCAGCAGATCCGCGGCCCAGGGAGTGCCGCGCCCGGCGTTCTCCTGCGCGGACAGCGACCGCAACTGCCCCACGAGCGTCGGCGTCGCGACCTGCTCGCCCCGACAGGTCTCCCCGGCGGCCACCGGCTCCGCGTCCACCGGCTCCGATTCCGGGTCCACCGGCTCCGCGTCCGGATCCGGCCCGTCCCCCTCCGCCGCGGAACCCTCCGGCGGGGAACGCATCTCGCGCAGCAGCCCCGAGACCACCGGCACCACATCGCCGGGCAGCCCGTCGGGCGAACAGCGCGCGAGCTGGGCCAGGGCCGCGAGCCGCAGCCCCGGGGAGTGCGCCCGCGAAGCCAGCCGGCCCAGCCACTCCGCGACCCGCCCCGCCAGCGGCCGGTGCCGCAGCGCGACCCGCCCGGCCGCCTCCACGAGGGCGAGCCGCACCTCCTCGTCGGGCTCCACCGGCAGCCGCTCCCGCAGCAGCGCGAGCACCCGCACGGGGTGCCGGTGCAGCGTGGCGAGCGCCAGCGGGGCCGCGAGCCGCACCCCGGGGTCCTCGTCGGCGATCAGCTCGAAGAACACCCCCGCGCCCGCGGTGACCGCCGCCGCCGCCATCGCGTAGTTCGCGGCGCCCTCGATCTCGTCCTCGTCGATCTCCGCCTCGTCGTCCTCGTCGAGGTCGAAGCCGCCGATGCTGGTGAGCAGTTCGACCACGCTGCCGCGGTCCTGCACCCCCGGGTCCACGGCCAGCTCGAACAGGAACGGGATACACGCGAGCGTGCACGCGTACACATCGCCCTGGTGGTGCACCGCGCCGTACATGCCGTCGAGCGCCGCCTCGCGCACCGCCGGATCCTCGGACGCGAGCCCCCGCAGGAGCTCCGGCACATCGTCGGCAGGCCCGTAGGCATGCTCCATCGAGGCCCAGTCGACCTCGTCGATCCCCGAGAACACGCCATCCCCTCCCCACGATCACGACAGCGCCCGGACCGGCGCGCCCCGTGGCACGCCCTGTCCGCCACACCCCTCCCGGCGCGCCCTGGAGAAAGCGCCTGCGCAGAGTGTGCACCACGGGTCCGACAATCCACCCGCCACTTGTGGCCTTTCCTCGCGCCGTAACCAGGTCATGACCCGGTCAAGACGATTCGGCTGTGGATTCCTGTGAACCGAGGGTCTTCACGCGGGCAGCGGACGCGCTTGTTCCGGGTCGTTCAGGGGGGCGAGCAGATCGCCGTGCCGGTCCAGCCGGGCGGCCATGTCCCCGGCCCGGAACACCAGGGCGTCCGCCTCCCGGCACTCCGTGATCTCGTCCCAGGTCACCGGGGCCGACACGGTGGGACCCGGCCCGGCGCGCAGGGTGTAGGGCGTGGCGGTCGTCTTCGCCGCCGCGTTCTGGCTGAAGTCGACGAAGACCTTGCCCGGCCGCAGGGCGCGCTTCATCCGGTGCAGGGCCAGCCCCGGAAGGGCCGCCTCCGCCTCCACGGCGAGCCGCTTCGCGTACGCGGACACCTCGCCGGACGGGGTCGGCTCCAGCGGGACCAGCAGATGCATCCCCTTGGACCCGGACGTCTTCCCGTACGCGGTCAGCCCGTCGGCCGCGAGGCGCTCCCGCAGCCAGAGCGCCACCGTGCAGCACTCGACGACGGTCGCGGGGGAGCCGGGGTCCAGGTCGAGGACCAGCCGGTCGGCGATCTCCGGCGCGTCCTCACGCCACTGCGGGGTGTGGAACTCCACCACCAGGTTGGCCGCCCACATCAGGGAGGCCAGATCCCGCACGACCACCTGCCGGGCACCCGGGTCCTCGCTCCGGGGAACCGCGGTGGTCCCCACCCAGGCGGGCGTACCGGGGGGCGGATTCTTGGTGAAAAAGACCTGGCCGTCCGGCCCGTCCGGGTAGCGGAGGAAGGACACGGGGCGGTCGCGCAGGTGGGGCAGGATCACGCTGCCCGCGGTGGCCGCGTAGTAGTGCAGGACCTCGCCCTTGGTCGTCCCGGTGGCCGGATACAGGACCTTGTCGAGATTGCTGAGCGAGACCCGTCGCCCCTCCACCTCGGTGATCGGCGTCATACGATAAGAATCACACGAAACCATGCCAAAGCGTCTCTAACGCCTCAAGGGGTGCTCAAGGGTCGGCAAGGGGTGAACGGTGAGGTCCATATGGAACGGCGCGATCTCCTTCGGGCTGGTCAGCATCCCGATCAAGCTGATCAACGCCACCGAGAACCACTCGATCAGCTTCCGGCAGATCCACCTCGCCGACGGTGGCCGGATCCGGTACCGCAAGGTCTGTGAACTGGACGGGGAGGAGGTCTCCGGCGCCGAGACAGGAAAGGCGTACGAGGACGCCGACGGCACGATGATCCCGATCACCGACGAGGATCTCGCCCAGCTCCCGCTGCCGACGGCGAAGACGATCGAGATCGTCGCCTTCGTGCCCGCCGACCGGATCGACCCCCTCCAGATGGAGGCGGCCTACTACCTCTCCGCCAACGGAGTCCCGGCCGCCAAGCCGTACACCCTGCTCCGCGAGGCCCTCAAGCGCAGCAAAAGGGTCGCCGTCGCCAAGTACGCCCTGCGCGGCCGCGAACGGCTCGGCATGCTCCGCGTCGTGGACGACGTGATCGCCCTGCACGGCCTCCTGTGGCCCGACGAGATCCGCCCCCCGCAGGACGCGGCCCCGGACGGCGACGTCACGGTCCGCGACGCCGAACTCGACCTGGCGGACACCCTGATGTCCACCCTCGGCGAGGTCGACATGGACAGCCTCCACGACGACTACCGGGAGGCGGTGGAGGAACTGGTCGCCGCCAAGGCCTCCGGCGAGAGCGTGCTCCCGGCCGAACCCGAGGACACCGGCGACGGCAAGGTCATCGACCTGATCGCGGCCCTGGAGAACAGCGTGCGGGCGGCCAGGAAATCCCGGACCGACGAGGGTGCGGGCGATGACGGCAGCGGTGGCGACATGGCCGACGTCCACCCCATCAAGAAGACGTCGTCGAAGGCGTCCGGGAAGACCGCGCGGACCACCGAAGCCGCGCAGTCCACCGAAGCCGCGCAGAAGACCACCCGCCGCACCCCGACCGGCAAGACGGTCACCCGCTCCGGAAGCTCCACGACGAACAAGTCCGCCCCCAAGTCCACCGGCGCGAAGAAGTCCACGGCGAAGAAGGCCACTTCGAAGAAGACCGCGGCGAAGAAGACCACCTCGAAGAAGACCGCGGCGAAGCAGCGGACGTCGTCGAGCGGCGGCACGGCGGCGAAGAAGACGGCGTCCTCCGGCAAACGCACCTCGGCCTGACGGGGACGTGGCCTGACGGGGACGTGGCCCGACGGGGGACGCGGCCCGGGGACGCCGCGGCCCGACGGCCCCTCGCGAACGGATCGCGGCCGATGGCCTGTTGGAATCCGGCAGTCCGTACGGCCCCGCCGTCGTCAGCCCCCGTACGCTACGGCCCATGAGCGCAGAGGCCCCCTCGGGACGGGTGATCGACGGCCGCTTCACGCTGGTGGAGCGGCTCGGCAGCGGTGGCATGGGCATGGTCTGGCGGGCCCGTGACGAGGCGCTCCACCGCGATGTCGCCCTCAAGGAGGTACGGCCCCCGGACCCGGCGCTCGCGGAGTACGACCCCGAGGGCGCCCGCACCCTGCGCGCCCGGGTGTTGCGCGAGGCCCGTGCCCTGGCCCGGGTCGACCATCCGAACGTGGTCACCGTCCACCACATCGTCGACCCCGGCGAGGACGGCTACCCGTGGATCGTGATGGAGCTGGTGGCCGGCTCCTCCCTGCACGACCGGCTCGCCCACGGGCCCATGGAACCCGCCGAGGCCGCCGAGCTGGGACGCGGCATCCTCTCCGCCCTCCGCGCCGCCCACGCCACCGGCATCCAGCACCGCGACGTCAAGCCCGCCAACGTGCTGCTGCGCCCCGACGGCCGCCCCGTCCTCACGGACTTCGGCATCGCCGCCATCCGCGAGTCGACCAGCCTCACCATGACGGGCGCCCTCATCGGCTCGCCCGACTACATAGCCCCCGAGCGGATCCGGGGCACCGAGGGCGACCCGTCCTCCGACCTCTGGTCGCTCGGCATGATGCTGTACGTGGCCGTCGAGGGCCGCCACCCGCTGCGCCGGGCCACCACCCTGGCCACGCTGGCCGCGGTGCTCGACGAGGAGATCCCGCCGCCGGTGCGGGCCGGATCCCTCACCCCGGTGCTGAACGCGCTCCTCACCAGGGACATCCCGGCCCGCCCGGACGCCGAGGCTCTCGACCGTCTGCTGGCAGAGGCCGCGCGCACGGGCGGGAGCCCCGCTCCGACGCCCACGGAGCCCGTACGGGAACGGCCCGCGTCCGCGCGGCCCGGGTCCGTGCACAGCTCGCCCACGCAGACGGCCGCCACGCCGCCGCCCTCCTCGGCCGCGGGCCCGGAGGACCGCGTCCCGACGGGCTACGGCTTCCCGCCCCCCGCTGCCACGCCCACGCCCGCACCGGGCGGCAAACCGTACCAGCAGCCCGCCACCGACCCCTACGACGCCCCGCACGAACGCGGCCGCCGCGTCGAGCGCCGGGTCTGGCGGATCAGCGCCGCGTCGTCCGTCGTCTCGGCCGCGGTGATCGCGGGCGCCATCCTCTGGACGGCCGACCCGTTCTCCTCCCGGGGCTCCGACAACGACGACCGCCCGCGCGACCGGGCGAGCGCCCCCCAGGTCTCCGCACCGGCGCCGGACCCGGTGGCCGACGACTCCGACGGGTCCGGTGACACCGGCGACACCGGGGAGGAGGCTCCGGAGACCGTGGACCTGCTGACCCCGGACGGGGCACGGGCGGCGATCAAGGCGATGAAGCCCCTCATGGGCGGGACGAAGGTCACCGACTTCACCCTCTACGGCGAGCACGCCTCCGCCGAGGCGCCGCTGAAGTCCAACGCCGCGCTGTACGACCGCTTCAGCTACCGCGACGGCCGGGCGAAGAACGACGACATGGGCGGCACCCTGATGTCCGGGTCCACGACGATCGACCTGAGCTCCGTCGACTGGGACGCGCTGCCCGCCCTGCTGAAGACGGCGGAGCAGACGCTCAACGTCGACGAGCCGGAGAGCCGTTACGTGATCGTGGACCCCTCGTCACCCTTCCACGACGACCGCCCGGTGCTGCGCGTCCACGTCTCCGACTCGCACGGCGGCGCCTTCCTCACCGCCGGACTGGACGGCCGGGTCATCGAGAGGAGCCCACGCCCCAAAGGCTGACCACCGGCTGGATCGGATCCGGAAGCTGCGGCAGGTCCAGGTCGAACGGGCTCCGCTCGATGACGTACGTGCAACTGGTGTAGGTGTAGCCCGGCTGGACCTTCGTCCCGGAGGAGTAGCTGTCCACGCCGGCGGTCGCGCCCGTGCCGTGCTTGTAGAGGAAGTGGTACTCCCCGGCGGGAAGCCGGAGCCGGGCCTCCGGGTAGTTCCTGCCGCTCGCCTTGCAGGCCCGCCGCGGGCCTTCGGACGCGCCGTACCGCTCGCAGCCGGCGCAGGCCTTCAGCGTGACGGTGCCGGTGACCGGACCGGTGTAGAGCACCTCGACCGCGTTCGGCGCGTCGTTGCTGATGACCAGCTCCATCCGGGAACCGCCGGGCCGCTTCGACGGCGGCAGCCGCTTGCCCGCGGCCGGCCGGTCGTCGGCGATCTCCGCGGCTATGGCGATGTTCCGCGCCTGCCGCACCCGCCCGTCGCTCCTGTACGTCCGCGCGAAATCCGTCAGCGTCGTGCGCGCGTCACCGAACTTCTCGTCCTCGAACTGGTCGACCCCACAGGCGTACACCCCGTCCACGACACCCTTGTCGGCATCGCCGCGCAGCGCCTTCACGCCCTCGGCGGGGAGGCCGGAAGCGGTGGCGCCGAGGCCCCGCAGCACCTCGGTGGCCGCACACGGCTCGGCCCCTTTCAACGCCGCGACCTGCTCCTTGATCCGCTTCCCGATCGCCGGCCCCACCTGCCGCGCGGACGCGGAACCGGGGAACGTGCGCAACAGCTCGCCCAGCTCCGTGCCGCCGCCGCCCGGCCCGCCCAGACGCGACACACCGCACCCGTACAACGACACGGCGAGCGGTTCGTCGGGCCACGCGGCGAGCGCGCCCAGCAGCTTCTCGTCCACCGAGTCCGGAAGCGTCCGCAGATAGGTCAACGGTGCGACGGCCTCACAGAGCCGCTTCTCGGCGTACGGGGCGGAGACGGCGTCGTAGTACGTCTTCAGGCGGTCCGGGACGAGCTTCGCGGCCCGGGAGCCGGGATGGTCCTCGCCGAGCGCCCGATAGGCGTCCAGCGCCCGCTCGTACTCGCCCCTCGCCGAGTCGAACGGCTGCCGCGAAGCCGCGGTGACCCGCTCGTCCCCGGCCGCCAGCCGGTCCAGCAGCATCTGCTCCCGCGCCTCGTCCCGCGCGGAGCCGTACACCACGGCGCCACCCGTCGGCACGGCCAGCAGCACCACGCCGAGCCCGACCGCCAGAACGGGCCGCCACGCCCCGCCCAGCGCAGAACGCCGGGCGATCCGCGCCCCGTCGGCGGCGGCGAGCACCAGCACGAGCGGATACCCGACGAGAACGCCCCCGGGCACCCCGTCCGGATCGGCCGGCAGCGCCACCCACAGCAGCACCGCCGTGGCCGCCCAGCACACCGCGGCCCGCACCCAGCGCCCCAACAGGGCGTAACCGAGACCGAGTCCCGTCAGATTGAGCAGTGCGGCGCCGGCCGCCCGCAGGGGCGCGCCGGGCGGCGGCGGCCCGACGGCAGGCGCGTGGGAGGGCGGCGGTGGCACAGGCCCGCCGAACCCGGCCCCGCCGGCTTCCTGCCCCGCGGCCCCGTACCGATCGTCGGACTCCATAACGGTCCCCCCACCGTCGAGCCTCACAAGTCTCCGGAAATCTGCCCGGATCCGTCCCGTTCCACGCACGATGTACGGCCCGATTCTTCGACCGTCCGCCGGCCGCCGGGTGCGGTCACATGGTGCTCGTGGAAGCGCGCGACGAGGCCGCACAAGGCCTGAAGATCCATCCAAAGAGTGAACAAGTCTGAATTGATTCGACAGAAGATCGATAGGGCTGGAAGATCAACCCGTCGCAGCTTCCCGAGCTCGGCGCCTTCCCTTCCGCACCTCGGCCGAGCCCCCCAACTCGGCCTGAAAAGAAAGTGATTCGGAGAGACATGTTCTCGATCGACCAATGGATGTGGTGAGCCCGCACGGCCTGACCGGCCCTGTCGGCAGAGGGTGAACGCAGACCCTCACTCGAACGGGACCGGCTGCCCGCACCGTCAGGCGCCGGTCCACTTCGTCTCCTCCCCAAGCAGCCGCCGCAGGCTCTCCGCCTCGGCCTCGGAGCCCAGGCTCCGGTACACCCCCTCCGCCCTCCGCGCGTACTCCGGGGCCAGGTCGCCCCGGCGCATCCGCAGCGCCGTACGCGCGAGTCCGGCCAGCGCCCGCGCCGCGGCGGGGCGGGAGCCGGTGCGCTCGGCCAGCTCCAGTGCCTGCTCGTACGCCTCCGCAGCCGGCTCCGGCCGGCCGGCCGCCTCGTGCGCGTCGGCGACGCCGAGCAGCGCCCGGGAGCGCTCGTAGGCGCTGTCGATGGCCCGGGCCACCTCCTCCGCCACCGTGAAGTGGAGCAACGCCTCACCGGAGTCGCCGTTCTCGGCGTACGCGGTGCCCATGCTGATCAGCGCGTTCGCCTCGCCCAGCGCGTCCCCCCGGGCCCGGTGGCTCTCCAGCGCCCTCCGGAAACCGTCCAGCGCCCGTGAGGTGTCCCCCATGGCCTGGTGCACCGCACCCATGTTGGTGTCCAGAATCGCCAGTTCCTGGGCTCCGCTGTGCAGCCGGGCCAGTACCCGCGACCTTTCGAGGTGGTCCCGGGCATGCTCGATGCGCCCCTGGAGATGGTGGATCTCGCCGATGTTGTTGAGTGCGCGGATCTGCCCCAGCAGATCGCCCGTCCCCTCGTGGATGTGCAGGGTGAGCCGCGCGCGGCCGAGCGCCTCGTCGTACCGGCCCTCGTAATACAGCGCCGCGCCCTCGACGTTGAGGCAGTCCGCCTCGCCGTGCAGGTCGCCCAGGCCGCGGTAGAGCGCCAGCGCCCGCGCCACCATGCGCAGCGCCGGGCCGGTGTGCCCGGCGGCCAGGTGCGCGCGGCTCGCCTGGAGCGAGCTGTCGGCACACCCCGCGGGGTCCTTCAGGTCCTGGAACAGGGTCAGCGCCTCGCCCGCGCAGCTCAGGGCCTCCCCGGGCCCCGTCTGCGCCAGCACCTCCGCCGCCTCCACCAGCGTCTGCGCCAGCGGCAGCGGGTTGCCCCGGGAGCGCAGCGCCTCCACGGCCGCGCCGTACAGCTCGTTGGTCACCGCCCAACTGCCCCAGAGCCTGAGCGAGGGGGCGAGCGCGTGCGGGAAGAGAGCCGCGCTGTCCCGGTCCTCCGCGGCCGCCGTGCGGGCGGCGGCCAGCAGGTTGGCCCGCTCGGCGTCCAGCCAGGCCGCCGCCTCCTGGGCGTCACCGAACTCGGCCGCGTACACCGACAGGTGCTCGGGCTCCAGGGCCCTGCGGCGCGGGTGCGTGAGGCGGTGGGCCCGGTGCGCGGAGGTGAGGCAGTATCCGAGGAGCCTGCCGACGGCGTCGCCGCGCGCCTCCTCCGGCTCCTCGGCGATCGACATGCGCAGTGCGAACGCCCGTGTGAGGTCGTGCAGTTGGTAGCGTCCGAGCACCGGCTCCGCCAGTAGATGGCAGTCCAGCAGCTCCTCTATGCTGCGCCGCACGCCCTCGGCCCCGCCACCCGGTCCGGGCCCGTTGCCCCGCCCCGACAGGGCGGCGGCCGCCGCAGCCGTGATGTCGGGCCCGGGATGCAGCGCGAGCAGGCGCAGTAATCGGCGCGTGCCGGACGTCAGCTCCGCGTACGAGAAGCGGAACGCCGAGACGAACACGTCCTCGTCGAGTTCGTCCAGCGGATCGCTCGACTGGGCCAGGCGCTCCAGGAGATGGCGCAGATCCCAGATCTCCCGGTGCCGGAAGCGGCCCGCGAGCAGCGTCGTGGCCAGCGGATGGCGGCCGCAGGCGTCCACCAGCAGCTCCAGGGCCTCCGGATCGCGGGAGGTGCGGGCCGTGCCCGCGATCCGGGTGAACAGGGCCGCCGCCTCCCGCGCCGACAGCGCGTCCACCGCGAGAGAGGCGGCCCCGTCCAGTGCGGAGAGCCGGTTGCGGCTCGTCACGATCGCCAGGCACCCGGCCGAACCGGGCAGCAGCGGGCGGACCTGGGCGGCGTCCCGCGCGTTGTCGAGCACCACCAGCACCCGGTTGCGCGAGGTCCACTCCCGCCACGCGGCCGCCCGCCCGTCGAGGGTGTCCGGCAGCACCCCGCTCTCCCCGGCGGCATGCAGCAGGAAGGCCAGCGCCTCGGCCGGGTCGAACGGCCGCCGCCCGCTGAACCCGTGCAGATCGACGTACAGCTGACCGGCCGGATAGTCCTCGGCCAGCCGGTGCGCGGCGTGCACCGCCAATGCCGTCTTGCCGATGCCGGGCATTCCGTGGAGCACGGCGACGGGCAGCGCGTACCCGTCGGCGCCGGCGATCCCCTCGCGCAGGAGCGTCAGCTCCCGGGTGCGGCCGGTGAAGTCCCGGGTGTCGCGGGGGAGACGGTCCTCACGGTGACGGCCTCCGCCCGGGGGCCCGTCAGCCCCAGGTCCTGTTCCAGGATCCGCTGGTGCAGCGCCCGCAGATCGGCCCCCGGCTCCATGCCGAGCCCCTCACGCAGGCGGGTGTGCGTCCTGCGGTAGAGCTCCAGCGCCTCGCTGTGCCGCCCGCTGCGGTGGAGTGCCAGCATCAGGGAGCCGACCACCCCCTCCGCCAGCGGGCTCTCCGCCGCCAACTCGCGCAGCTCGCCGATGAGATCGGCATGCCGCCCGAGCTCCAGCTCCAGCCGGATGCGCTCCTCCCGGACATGGCGGTGGTCCTCCATCAGCCGCGTACGCACCGAGGCCGCCCACTCGCCGGAGCTCTCGGTCAGCGGCTCGCCCCGCCACATGCTCTCCGCGGTCCGCAGCAGCCCGATCGCCCAGTCCGTGCGGCCCTGCTCCGCCGCCACCGCGGCCTCGGCGCGGAACCGCTGGAAGCGGACCAGGTCCAGATCGTTCCGGTCGCTCATCCGGAGCCGGTACAGCCGGGGCGGCATGTGGTCCAGCCGCACGAGCGGCCCCACCGCGTCCCGCAGGTTCCTCCGCAGCTTGGAGAGGTACGTCTGGAGTGTGGCCGCCCCCTTGGGCGGGGGCTCGTCGCCCCAGACCCGCTCCATCAGCGTGTCCACGGCGACCGGTTCCCCGCGCGCGTGTACCAGAACGGCGAGCACGCAGCGGTGTTTCACCGAACCGAGCATGTGCTGCTGGTCCCCGTGCCATAGTTCCAGAGGTCCCAGAGCAAGAAGGTCCATATCGCCCCCCGATGGGTGCGCCACTTCCTGCCGCCACCGGCAGCGTCCGCACGTCTGTGCGGAACAGTCCACTGTTCCCTGAGCCACCGGCCCGGACCAGAGCGCACGGGGGCGCGAGCGGGGCGCATGGCGCAGCGCTTTTCCGCGTACAGCTGGAACGCAGGATTCCTGCAAGCGGCCTGTCCACGTCCGTGGGCAGATGCGTCCCGGGCCGCCGTCAGCCGCGGCCTCCGCGGGCCTCCGGTCCGCGGCGACGGAAACGGGGACTGATCAGATGAGCCTGACCATGCCGGACGCGTACCGGCCCCTTGTACCGGTGCGCCTGGACGTCGAACGCTGGGCCACCCGGCGGACCCGCAGGAAGATCCTGGCCGTGGTGCACACCGTCACGGCGGGGCAGCGGCTGCTCGAAGCCGTACGGCTGCTGGAGGGCGACGCCCGGGTGCAGGTGTTCTTCACCCAGGCGCCCGACGTGTTCAGCCACGGGGTGGACCACTTCCTGGAACGGCTGGGCGGCCTGGTCCTGCCCTGGCACCAGGCGGTCCAGCTGCCGTTCGACCTGGCGGTGGCGGCCGCCCACGGCGGACTCCAGGAACTGCACGCCCCGGTGATCGTGCTGCCGCACGGCGTCGGGCACAACAAGCTGATCCCCGCCGGGCAGCGGGGCCGCCCGGTCGCCGGGCGGGGGATCTACGGACTCGACCGGCAATGGCTCATCCAGGACGGCCGGCTGGTGCCGGAATCGATCGTGCTGGCCCACCACGAGGACCTGACCCGCCTCGGCCGCGCGTGCCCCGAGGCGCTGCCCGCCGCCGAGGTGGTCGGCGACCCCTGCTCCGACCGGATCACGGCGAGCCTGCCGCAACGGGCCCTCTACCGCGACGCCCTGGGGGTCGGAGCACGCCAGCAACTGGTGACCGTCTGCTCCACCTGGGGGCCGGGCTCCCTCCTGGGCCGCCAGTGGGAGCTGCTGGAACGGCTGGTCGACGAGCTGCCCCGGGAGGATTTCCGGGTCGCGCTCCTGCTCCACCCGCACGTCTGGAACGCCCACGGCGAATGGCAGATCCGCAGCTGGCTCGCGGGGCTCGTGCGCTCCGGGCTCCTGGTGATCAGCCAGCACGCCGACTGGGTCGGGGCGCTGGTCGCCGCCGACCACATCGTCGGGGACCACGGCTCCGTCTCGCTGTACGGGGCGATGACCGGGGTGCCGGTCCTCATGGGCAACGTCCCCGACGGCGACCTGGACCCCGGCTCACCCGCCGCCGAACTGGCCTCCTTCGCCCCGCGGCTGCACGCCGACCGCCCCCTGGACCGCCAGCTCGCCCGTGCCGCCGCGGCCTACCGCGCGGAGCGGTACGTGCGGGTGACGGCCCGGATCACCTCGGAGCCGGGCCGGTTCGCCGTCAGGATGCGGGCCCTGATCTACCGCAAGCTCCGGCTGCGCGCCCCCGCCGTCCGGCCGCGTACCGACCACGCGCCGCTGCCGGTGACGGCGCGTCACGACACCTGGGGGTACGCCCGATGACCGCGACGACCGTACGGCTCACCGAGGACGCCCCGCAGCGCGGAGTCCACCGGACCGGAGCCGCCCTGGTGCACCCCGGCCGCCCGCTGCGGGTCGTCGACGAGCACCTGCGCGTCCGGCTCCCGGCCGCGCACCCGATGCCGCTGCTGGCGGACGTCCTGGTGGCGGAGCTCCCGTCCGGGGCGCGGTCGCCGTACGGGGGTCCCGCCCGGTACGCCGCCGAACTCGCCGACTGCCATCCCGGCGCCCTGGTGGTGGCCGTGTACCGGGGCCCGCGCTGCTGGCTGCTGCTCGGCGGCCGGCCACGGCTGCTGGTCCGCGGGCCGGGAGGGCCGGTGCAGCCCTGGGCGGTCTGGGCCTCGGTCGCCCACGTCTGGCTGGTGGCGGGCCTGGACCCGGCCGCGTTCGACCCCGCCGCCGTACGGGTCGTCAGGACCGTACGCGACTACGCGCCGGCCTCGCCCCGATCGTCACCGGACGGGCCCGGTTCCGGGGGCGCGGGCGGGGAGCCCTCCGTCTCCGGCGGATCCAGCGCACCGAGCCGGGCCGCCGCCCCGACGGCCTCCGCGGACCGCGACCGGCCGACGGAGCCGTACAGGGACACCGCCTCCTGGTAGTACTGCCGGGCCTGCCACGGCTGCCCGCGCCGCTCGGAGAGCCGAGCCAGGCCTCCGAGCACGTGGGCTGCCTCGAATCCGGCCGCTTCCGCCCGCAACGCGGACAGCGCCGCCGACAGCTCCGCCTCCGCCCGGTCGAGCCTGCCCAGACCCACGCAGGCCCGGCCGGTCAGGCCGGCGGCCCGCGCCGCGTTGTACGTGTCGCCGGCCGCCTCCAGAGTGAGGCGGGCGGCCTCGGCTTCGACGGCGGCGACCTCGTACCGCTCCTGGGCCAGGGCGATGTCGGCCAGATTGAACCGGGCCAGCGCACCGGCCCGGAGATCACCGTGGGCGGGCAGCTCGGCGGCGGCGCGGGCGAAGTACCCGGCCGCGCGGTCCTGCTGCCCGAGCCGCTGATGGGCCAGCCCCCGGTAGTTCAGCGTCCGGGCGTGCCCGAGGGCGTCACCGCGCTCCAGGAAGGAGGCGGCGGCCCGCTCGAACATGGCCAGCCCCTCGGCGTGCTCGCCGGTGGCGAGCCTCCCCAGGGCGCCGGAGGTCAGCATCCGGCAGGACGCCTCACCGTTCCCCGCCTCCTCGGCGGCCAGCAGCCCCTCCCGGTGCGCCTCGATCCACTCGCGGTACAGCTTGCGACGCGGGAACAGCGGCCACAACGCGTCGGTCAGCTGCCAGGCGAGCTCCGGAGCGCCCATCGGGCGCGCGAGACGGACCACCGCCATCAGGTTGGGCAGCTCCCGCTCCAGCCAGTCCAGCGCCGCTTCCGCCGCCGACTGTCCGCCGACGGGATCGAGGTCCTCCTTCGCGACGGACCCGGGCGCCGCGCCCCGCCCGAACTCCCGCTCCGGGCCGGCACGTCCGGGCTCGATGATCTCCTCGGCCCGGCCGGCGGCGGCGAGATAGTGATGGCCGATGCGGAGCAACGCGGCAGCCCGTTCGTCGCCGCTCTCGTCCTGAGCGGCCCGCGCGGCGGCGTGCAGCCGCACCAGATCGTGGAACCGGTAGCGCTCGCCGCCCGACGCCTCGGCGACGTCGACGAGCAGATTCGCGTCGTGCAACGCGTCGAGCGCCTCGACGGCGTCCCCGCCCAGCAGTGTCCGCGCCACCGGGGCGCCGAACTCCCTGCCCGGGTGGAGCCCCAGCAGCCGGTAGAGGCGGGCAGCCGTGGGCGGCAGGCCCTGGTAGGAGAGGTCCAGCGCCGCCCGCACGTCGTGGTCGCCCTCTATCGCCAGTGCCTCCAGCCGTTCGTGCTCCTCGGACAGGGCCCGGACCATCGCCGTGATGCCCTGCCGGGGGCGGGCCGCCAGCCGCGCCCCGGCGATGCGCACCGCGAGCGGCAGCCCCGCGCAGAGCAGGACGAGGGCCCGCGCCTCCTCGGGCTGGGCGGCGACCCGGCCGTCGGCGAGGGTCGCGTCGAGCAGCTCGACCGCCGCCTCGGGGGAGAGGGGCTCCAGATGGATCACATGGCCCCCGTCGAGGCTCAGCCCCGGCATCCTCCGACGGCTGGTCACCGCCGTCACGCACTGTCCCGCCGGTAACAGCGGCCGCACCTGGGCCGCGGTCGCCGCGTCGTCCAGCAGCACCACGAGCTGCCGGCCGGCCGTCAACGACCGGTAGAGCGCGACCCGTTCACCCAGCGCCCGAGGCACCTGGCCGCTCGGGACGCCCAGCGCCCGCAGGAACCTGGCCACGATCTCACCGGGGTCGGCGGGACCGTCCGGCGCCTGCGCGCCCAGATCGGCGTACAGCTGACCGCCGGGGAAGTGCGGGCGCAGGGTGTGCAGCCAGGCCAGCGCGACCGCGGTCTTCCCCACCCCGCCC
>NZ_JAAXYC010000095.1 GCF_018619185.1 Streptomyces sp. McG3
GCTCCCGGCTGCCCGGCTTCCGGCTGCCCGGCTTCCGGCTGCCCGGCTCCCTGACGCCCGGGTCCCGGACGGCCGGGTCCGCTGACAGACTGGCCCCATGCCTCCGCCCAGCCCCCGCCGGCTCTCCCTCCAGCAGATCGTCGAAGGGCAGCGCCGCGCCGCCTTCGTCGGGCGGCACGCCGAACTCGGCCTGTACCGAGCCAATTTCGCGCTGCCGCCCGAGGACCCCCGGCACCGGTTCGTCTTCCACGTGCGGGGCAACGCCGGGGTCGGCAAGACCTCGCTCGTACGGGAATGGCGGGAGGTGGCGGGGGAGTTCGGGGCGCTGACCGCGTCGGTCGACGAGAGCGCCGACTCCGTGCCGGACGTACTCGCCGACTTCACCGCGCAGTTCGCCGAGCAGGGACACCCGCTCAAGGCACTGGACCGGCTGCTCGCCACCTACCGGCGCGCGCGCCACGACGCGGCCGGACGGCTCGCGGCGGACAGCGGGACGCCGGGCGGGGCCCCTTCCCCCGGGGCGCTCGCCGCCGCGCAGGCCGGGCTGATCGCGGCCGGGGCGATACCCGTCGTCGGGGCGCTCGCCGGGGGCATCGACCCGGCGGTCGTGGCGCGGGGCGCGGGCGGACTGCGGGCGGTCTTCGGGGGCCGGGTCCGGCAGCAGGACGAGGCGCTGCTGCTGGCGGAACCGGTACGGGTCCTCACCCCGGTCTTCGTCGCCGAGCTGGACCGGGTCGCGGACACCGTGCCCTGGATCGCCCTCTTCCTGGACACCTACGAGCGCACCGCACCCCAACTGGACCGGTGGCTGGCGGACCTGCTGACCCCCGGCCGGTACGGCGACCTGCCCGCCAACCTCGTCCTCACCCTGGCCGGTCAGCGCCGCCTCGACCCCGTCCACTGGGGCGACCGGAGCCGGCTGGTCGCCGACGTACCGCTCGGGCCGTTCACGGAGGCCGAGTCACGCCAACTCCTGCACGGGCGCGGGGTGGTGGCGGAGTCCGTCGTACGGGAGGTGCTGCGGCTCTCCGGCGGGCTGCCCGTCCTGGTCTCCACGCTCGCCGCCAACCCCGGGGCGGCCGGGGAGGCGAACGCCACCGCCGTCGAACGCTTCCTGGCCGGGGAGAGCGACCCGGCCCGCCGGGCGGCCGCGCTCGCCTGCGCGCTGCCGCGCCGGTTCGACGAGGACCTGGTCGCCGTCGCCGTGGCCGCACCGCGGAACGGGCCGCACGCCGTGCCCGATCTCTACGACTGGCTGCACGAGCTGCCGTTCGTCGCCGAGCGGCACTCCGGCCACTCCCGCTACCACGCCGTCGTCCGGGCCCCGATGCTCCGCCTCCAGCGCACCGGGTCGCCGCGACGGTGGAAGGCGGCGCACGACCGGCTGGCCGACGCCTTCGCCGCCCGGCGGGACGCGGCGGCCGAGGGCATCGACCCGGAGCGCCTCTGGGCCGGGCAGCCCTGGCGCCGGGCGGCCCTGGACGTGCTCTACCACCGGCTCTGCGCCCGCCCCCGCACCGCGCTGCCCGAGGCCCTGCGCGCCGGGATCGAGCTGTGCGGGCAGGCCCCGTCCCGCGCCCGCCACTGGGCCCGGACCCTCGCGGAGGCGGGCGAGGACGCCGACAACGCCGCACTGCGCGACTGGGGCCGGGACCTGCTGGCCGCCATAACGGACCACGGGCCCCGGCCCACCGCCGCCCTGGGGCTCCTGCTGACCCGGGCCGAGCTGGCCGACACGGACCGGGCCGCCGCCCTCGTGGTGCGCGCCTGGGACCGCTTCCGTGCCGGGGAGCTCGACGCCGCGCTGTCCGACCACGGGCGGGCGATCGCCGTGGACCCGGGCAGCGAACGCGCCCACCAGGGCCGGGCGGTGATCCTGCGCTCGCTCGGCCGCTACGAGGAGGCCCTCGCCGATCTGGACCGGGCCGAGGAGATCGCGCCCGCCTGGGCCTGGGCGGTGCGCGAGCGGGGGGAGACCTACCGGCGGATGGGCCGCCTGGAGGAGGCCCTGACCGTCCTGGACCGGGCGCACGCCCTCGACCCGTCCGACGCGGTGCCGCTGGGCAGCCGGGGCCTGGTCCGCCATGTGCTGGGCCGGCACGAGGAGGCGCTGGACGACTTCGACCGGGCGATCGCGCTGTGGCCGGAGTACGCCTGGGCGCTGGTGAGGCGGTCCCGGGTCCGCACCGTCCTGGGCGACCCGGTGGGCGCCCTCGCCGACCTGGACCGGGCCGAGGAGCTGTCCCCCGGTCTGGCCGGAACGGAGGGGGAGCGGGGCGAGGTCTACCGGGCGACGGGCCGGCCCGGTGAGGCCGTCGCCTGCTACGACCGGGCCCTGGTCCTGGACCCCGACTACGCCTGGGCGTACGGCAGCAGGGCCCTCGCGCTGGAGGCGCTCGGCCGGATCCCGGAGGCGCTGGCGGACCTCGACCGGGCGTTGGAGCTGGACCCGGACTACGCCTGGGCGCGGGTGCAGCGGGAGCGGCTGGGGGCCCGGACGGGGCCGTAGGGTCGGGGGCATGCGCGATGTGCGGGTGGTGCTGATCGGCGGGACCTCGAACACCGGGAAGTCGACCGTCGCCGAGGCGGTGGCGGAGCGGCTCGGATGCGAGCACCGCTCCACGGACGGCCTGGCCCGGCACCCGGGACGGCCCTGGCGGACCCCGGAGCACGAGGTGCCGCCGCATGTCGCCGAGCACTACGGGACGTTGACCACCGACGAGCTCCTCGCCTCGGTCCTCGACCACTACGAACGGCTCCGGCCGCGCATCGAGGAGCTGATCACCGACCGCGCGGGGGCCGGGGCTCCGGGCCTGGTCCTGGAGGGCTCGGCGCTCTGGCCCGCGTGGGTCGCCCGGCTGACGGTTCCCCGTACGGCCGCCGTGTGGCTCACCGCCGACGACACGGTCGTACGCGACCGGGTGCGGGCGGCGGGCCGCTACGAGGAGGCGACGGACGCGGAACGCCACCTCATGGACCGGTTCCTGGCCCGTACCGTCCACTATCAGGCGCGGATGCTGGACGCCGTGGAGGCGCTCGGCCTGGCCCGGGTCGACACCGGCGGCGGACGTACGGCCGCGGAGCTGGCCGACGCCGTGCTGGCGGCCGCGGCGGCCCAGACGCGACCCGGACGCTGACTTCCCCACCGGGTCAAAAACGACCTGCGGGACGTCCGTCGACATACCCGTACGTACCCAGGTCGCCCCCTCTACCGCCCGTTCCCGTTCGATTACAGTGCTTGCGCGGTCGCCCGCAGAGGCCCGCGCGGGCGAGCACGTGGTGACGGGGAGGGGGCGGGGTGAGCACAGGGACCACGGCGGTCTGGGGCCGCGCCGAACAGCAGGACTTCCGCAGCCGGGTGCGCGGGGCCCTGCTCGGCGGAGCCGTCGGGGACGCGCTCGGGGCCGGGGTCAGCCGGCTGGCGCTGGAGGAGATCCGCGCCGCCCACGGCGTCGAGGGGGTCGTCGACTACGTCCCCGCGCACGGCAGACGCGGCGCCGTCACCGCCCTCACCCAGCTCACCCTGTTCACCGTCGACGGGCTGATCCGCGCCCAGGTCCGCCGCGACACCGGGGCCTGGCACCCGCCCACCGATGTGCACCGGGCCCATCTGCGCTGGGCCGCCACCCAGTACGACTGGGGGCCCGACGAGCGGCGCGAGGACAACGGCTGGCTGGCCGCCGAGGAGTGGCTCTACGCCCGCCGCGAGCCGGCCCGGGAATGCCTGGGCGGTTTCGGCGACCCCGTCATGGGCACCCTCGACCGGCCGAAGAACCCCACCGCCCGGGACGCGGGCGCCCTCACCCGGTCCGCGCCCTTCGGGCTCCTCGTGGGCTGGGAGCCGGGGCTCGTGCTCCAGCTGGCCGTCGAGTGCGCGGCCCAGTCCCACGGGCACCCCGCCGCCCAGCTTGCCGCCGGAGCCTTCGCCGTACTGGTGCACGGGCTCGCGCGCGGCGAGAGCCTGGACGCCTCCGTGCAGAACGCCCTGGCCCTGCTCGCCGAGCGCCCCGGACACGAGCCGGTGACCGAGGCCCTGCGGCAGGCCCTCGGCTCTGTGCGGCAGGGCATCCCGGGCCCGGCCCTGATCGAGGCGCTGGGCGCGAGCGACGCCGCCGAGGAGGTCCTCGCCGTCGCCGTGTACTGCGCGCTGGTCAGCGAGGACGTCCGGCACGGGCTGCGGCTCGCGGTGAACCACAGTGGCCCCTCCCGTGCCACCGGGTCGGTCTGCGGGGCGCTGCTCGGGGCGCTGCACGGCGAGACCGCGCTGCCGCCGGCCTGGCTCGCGGAGCTGGAGGGGCGGGCCACGCTCCTCGAACTGGCCGACGACTTCGCGATGGAGATGACCCAGGGCCCCGCCCTGCACAGCCCGGCCGCCGTAGCCCCGGGCTGGCTGGCCCGCTACCCGCGCGGCTGAGGGGCGGGGCAGGCCGACTACCGGCGCGGCTGGGGGGCGGGGGCCGGGCCTCCGTCCTGGGCGGGGATCACGGCGGCCGTCGCCGTACCGTCCCCGTCGTCGTCCCCGTCCCCCTCGTTGATCCGGGTCAGCAGCGCGTCGCGCTCCGGGGTGTCCTCCGGCTTCACGAAGCCGATCAGGATGTAGAGCACGAGCGAGACGGCGAGCGGCACGGACACCTGGTACTGGAGCGGCACCCCGCCCTCGACGGCCCAGTGGATCGGGTAGTTGACCAGCCAGAAGGCGAACAGGCCCGAGGCCCAGCTGACCAGCGCCGCCGTCGGCCCGGACTTCCGGAAGGGGCGCAGCAGACCCAGCATGAACGGGATCGCGATCGGGCCCATCAGCCCGGCGACCCACTTGATCACGACGGTGATGATGTCCTTGAACGCGGGGGAGTTGATCTGCGTCGCGATGGCCATCGACAGCGCGAGGAAGGCCACGGTGGTCCAGCGGGCCGCGATCAGCCCGGCCCGCTCGTTCCAGCCGCGCGCCGCCTTCGAGAGCGTCGGGGCGATGTCCCGGGTGAAGACGGCCGCGATGGCGTTGGCGTCCGAGGAGCACATGGCCATCGTGTGGGAGAAGAAGCCGACGATGACCAGGCCCAACAGGCCGTGGGGCAGCAGCTGTTCGGTCATCAGGGCGTAGCTGTCGGAGGCGTCCGGCTTCTGCGCGTCGACCAGGAGCGGGGCGACCCACATCGGGAAGAACAGCACCAGCGGCCAGACGAACCACAGGATCGCCGACAGCCGGGCGGACCGGGTGGCGGAGGCGGCCGAGTCGGTCGCCATGTACCGCTGGGCCTGGTTCCACATGCCGCCGTTGTACTCGAACGTCTTGATGAACAGGAACGCCATCAGGAACGTCACCGTGTACGGGCCGGCGGTCGGGTCCGCGTGCCCTTCCGGGAGCTTGTCCCAGACCGTCCACAGGGTGGCGAAGCCGTCGAGCTTGCTCATCACGGCGAACAGCATCGCCAGCCCGGCGAACAACTGGATGATGAACTGGCCCAGTTCGGTGAGGGCGTCCGCCCACAACCCGCCGACGGTGCAGTAGATCCCGGTGACGATCCCGGTGATCAGGATGCCCTGGGTGATGGAGAGTCCGGTGAAGACGGACAGCAGGGTGGCGATGGCCGCCCACTTGGCGCCGACGTCCACGATCTTCAGCAGCAGCCCGGACCAGGCGAGCGCCTGCTGGGTCTGGATGTTGTAGCGGTTCTTGAGGTATTCCAGCGGTGAGGCGACGTGGAGCCGCGAGCGCAGCCGGTTCAGCCGCGGCGCGAAGAGCTTCGCGCCGATGAAGATGCCGATGGCGATGGGCAGTGACCAGGTCACGAAGGACGTGATTCCGTACTGGTACGCGATGCCGGCGTAGCCGGTGAACATCACCGCGCTGTAGCCGGACATGTGGTGGGAGATGCCCGACAGCCACCACGGCATCTTGCCGCCGGCCGTGAAGAAGTCGCTGACGTTGTCCACGCGTTTGTGCGACCAGAGTCCGATCGCGACCATCACGCCGAAGTAGCCGATGAGTACAGCCCAGTCGAGACTGTTCATGTCCCCCTCCAGGGGTCCGCCTTGTGAACGGGAACGCACTTCGTCGGTACGGCCGTTCAGCGGCGTCCCCTTGCGGGAGCGGGGACTTCGGGGATTGAACCCCCTGTGAGGGTAGTCGGTCAAGGCTGCCTGATGGTCATAGATGTGAACGCAGGTCAGTAAGGCGAACGATTTTACTCGTTCTTGACCTTGTGGGGCGTTGTCGCGAACGTGACCGCGGCCACACGATGGGCGGGCACTTCGTCAGGCTGTGCAGAGAAGATCAGGGAGTACGCGGCAACGCGCGAAGGCCGCACGGGATGCGGGTCCCGTGCGGCCGAGAAGTCGAGAGGGAGGGCGCCTCGTGTACGAGTAGCCGGGAGCGGTGCGAGGGGGCGAGGGCGAGCGGCCCGGGGCGCCTGCCCGAGCCGGGTGGCGCGCGCGTCAGCGCATCAGCTCGCCCGCGTTGACCAGCAGCGACTGGCCGGTGATCGCCCGGGCCCGGTCGGAGGCCAGGAAGGCGACGGCCTCCGCCACATCCCCGTCCGTGGCCAGCTCCGGCAGCGCCATCCGCTCGGTGAGCCGGGCCAGCACCTCGGACTCCGGTACGCCCTCGGAGTCCGCGGTGAATTGGACGTACGCCTGCACCGGCGGTCCCCACATCCAGCCCGGCAGCACCGTGTTGACCCGGATCCGGTCCGGGCCCAGCTCCCGGGCGAGCGAGTACATCGCCGAGGTGAGCGCCCCCTTGGACGCCGCGTACGCCGCCTGCCACACCTGGGAGGGGGCGGCCAGCGCGGACTGGGTGCCGATCACCACCACCGAGCCGCCCCGCTCCTTGAGGGCGGGCAGGCAGGCCCGGGTCATCCGCAGCGTGCCCAGGAGGTTCACGTCGATGACCGACTGCCAGGTGGTGAAGTCCGCGTCCTGGAGTCCGCCGAAGTAGCTGTCCCAGGCGGCGACATGGACTACCGCGTCGATCCCCCCGAACCGCTCCACCGCCAGTGCCGCCAGCGCCTCGCACTGCGCCTCGTCCGTGATGTCGGTGGAGCGGTGGGCTGTGTGCGCGCCGCCCGGATCGATCTCCGCCGCGGACTTGGCCAGGTTCGCCGCCGTACGCGCCCCGAGCACCGCGCGCCCGCCGTCCCGGACGACGGTCTCGGCGACCCGGTGCCCGAGCCCCGGTCCGACACCCGACACGATGACGGTCTTCCCCGCGAGCAACATCGGCGCCTCCCGGCCCTGGAAGTTTATCTGACGGGCCGTCAGAGTAGGCGGATGCGGGAGCCGATGGAAGAGGACGGAAGAAGAGGAAGGCGGGCAGAGGCGATGGCCGATAGTGCCGGTACGGCGCGCGGTGGTACGGGGAGCGGTGGCACGGGGAGCAGTGGCACGCAGAGCGGTGGCACGGGGCGCGGTGGCACGCGGAACAGTGGCGCGGACGGCGGTGGCGGCACGGGGAGCGAGCGGTACGCGGAACTGGCGGGGGCGGGGCCGTACGGGGTGCGCCCGGGGCACGCCCTGATCACCATGGTCGAACCGCATCCGGGCCATGAGTACGCGTACAACCGCTGGTACGAGGACGACCACTACTACGCCGGCGCGACGGCGATGCCGTGGATGTTCGCCGGACGGCGCTGGGTGGCCACCAAGGACCTCCAGGAGCTGCGGTACCCGGAGGAGTCGGCGGTGGCCCGGCCGGTCGGCGCGGGGTGCTACCTGTCGACCTACTGGGTGACCGAGGGGCGCTACGACGACCACATGAAGTGGACCGTCGCCATCAACAAGCGGCTGAACCGGGACGGCCGGGTCTACCAGGACCGGACCCACGTGTTCACGGCCTTCCAGGACCACGAGGCCACCGTCTACCGCGACGGCGCCGCCGGCCCCCGGGACTTCCACGCGCTCGACCACCCGTACGCGGGCCTCGTCCTCCAGGTCGTCGACGCGGAGGGGCCCGAACAGCGGGCGGAACTGCTGGAATGGCTGCGCTCGCGCCATCTCCCGAAGCGGCTGAAGGGGTCGCCCGCGGCCATGGTCACGGTGTTCCGGCCGACGCCCCTGCCCGGCGACCGCATGACGTACGTGAAGCAGGTCGAGGGGGTCGACACCCGGCTGACGCTGCTGTGGTTCCTCCAGGAGGATCCGCGGAGCTGCTGGGAGGAACGCTTCACCGGCCTCGACGCGGCGGTCGCGGAGACGGGGCTCGGGCGGGTCGAACTGGTCGCGCCGTTCGTGCCGACCGTGCCGGGGACGGACCGGTACGTCGACCGGCTGCGGTGACGCCGTGGAAGGGCGCCTGGTCGTGCCGAGCCCCCTCGGCCAGGACGGCGAACCGGTCGAGAGGGCTCCATCAGGTGGTGCGGTGGTGTGGTGTGGTGTCGGGGCGAGGTCAGGCGTTGACCGTGCCCGTGGCGACGTCGCGCACGAACGCGTTCCACGCACCGGGGACGAAGGCGAGCGAGGGGCCCTCGGGGGCCTTCGAGTCACGTACGGCGATGGAGAGCGCGACCGGGGACTTGACCTCGACGCACGCGCCGTTGCCCCCGGAGTACGACGACTTCGTCCACTGGTCCGTAGCACCCTGAAGAATTGCCATGTTCACTCCGGTTCAGAGAGTTGGGTGGGTCGCACCAACCTGATTCCGATTGGCGTGATCGACGCTACTCGCCAAGCCCCGTCCATGAGATGGCCGTTCACTCGACCGGATGGTCTTTCTCCAGTAAGCCTTCCGTGGCGAGTGGGCGGCGGTGTACCATCCCGCCGCCCCCTTCACTCCCGGAATGGCTCGTACGCGACGCGCCGGCTCCGACGCGTCAACTCGTGTACGACTTGGCGATCTTGCTGATGAACTCCCGGGTCTGCTCCACGTTCAGCGCCTGCGCCCGCAGGTGTTCGTACATCACGCTGTAGCGCTGCACGTCGTTCGCCTTCTCCAGGTAGAGATCGCTCGTGACGCCCTCGATGTAGACGACGCTGGAGTCCGCGGCGTCCGGGAACTCCAGGATCGCGTACTGGCCGTTGATGCCCGGGTGCGCGCCCATGTCGAACGGCAGGACCTGCACGGTGACGTGCGGCAGATGGGACTGCTCGACGAGGTGTTCCAGCTGGTCGATCATCACCTGCTTGTCGCCGACCACCCGGCGCAGCGCCGACTCGTCGATCACGGCCCACAGCCGCAGCGGGTTCTCCGGCGCGTTGACCCGGTCCTGCCGCCGCGACCGTACGTTGACCCGCTTCTCGATGTCCGACGGAGGAGCCTCGGGAAGCGCGCCGCTGATCAACGCCTCGGCGTACGCCCGGGTCTGGAGCAGGCCCGGGATCATCTGCGGCTCGTAGACCCGCAGCGACTCCGCGTCGGTCTCCAGGCCGATGTAGACGCTGTACGGGATATCGCCGAAGGCGTGCCACCAGCCCTGCTGGCGGGAGTCCTTCGCCATCTGCATCAGCGAGTCGACGATGCGGTGGTCCTCGACCTCGTACACCCCGCAGAGGTCGCGCACATCGCGCTGGCTGATGGACCGCCGGCCGTTCTCCAGGCGGCTGATCTTCGACTGCGAGACCAGCAGGCGCTCCGCCACTTCCTCGGCCGTCATGCCTTTGAGTTCGCGCAGGCGGCGCAATTCCTGGCCCAGTCTGCGTCGCCTGACAGTGGGATTGACGTTGGACGGCACGGAAACGGCACCTCCGGCTATGTAGCTGTGCGTATCTACTGCTCAGCAGATTGCCACCCCTTGCCCCGGCCGCGCTGGGAAACGGCCACACGCGGGGCGCGGGGGCGTACGCACCGGTGCGCGGGAGGGCGCGCAAGCGCACGGGGCAGCCGGTGGTGGTGACTACCGGCTGCCCCGTGCGTGGTGCGGCTCCCGGACCGGGTCTGTGACGACTGACGACGGTACGGCGTTGTGCGGTTGTCAGGTCCGTGCGGTCAGCTCGCGGCGGTGTGCGCCATGCTGCCGCGACGGGCCTGTGCTTGCGGCTGCAACGGAACGCCCGCTGCCTGCTGCGTACGGCGTGGCTGGACGGCCACTCCGTTCTGGACGTCCATCACGGCGTGCGCCACGAGTCCGCCCATCGGGTCGTGCCTGATCAGGTCCCGGAGCCGGGAGCGCGAAGAGCGCCCCTCGTTCCCGGGGTACAGGTGCTTGCCGAGTCCGACCGCGTGGGCCAGTGCGGCGAGCGCCGCGGTCCGCGGGTCCGGCGGTACGCCGGTACGGATCGCGCTGTCCAGCCGGTTCCTGATGTCCCGGCTGATCGCCGTCTCCGTCGCTTGGTAGCGAGTCGTCGGCAGCACTCCGCACATCTGGCCCGCCACGGCATGAACCATGCCGCACCGCTCCAGATGAGCGAGATAGATCTGGCGCAGCCCCAGGCGGGGCCCGCCGATCCAGTGGACCGCCCGGACCGGGCTGCCACGACGGCGCAGCAGCTCCAGTGCGGAGTCCAGAGTCGGATCTCCTGTCGGCCGTGGCATCACCACGGCGATACGATCCCCGTCAGGGGCTATCCGTCCTGCCAGAGCCAGCTCCACTAGCTGTGCCCCGGCCAGGCCGAGGTCGAGCGACTGCGGCTGCGCTGTGGTACCCGTGGTCGGGTCCAGAGCGAGCAGCAAAAGCTCCTCCGGGATTGTTCTGCGGCTCCTGCCCATCCATGCCTCCCCGCGTGGATGTCTGACAGGGTGACCCCTCTCACATTGGTCTGTCGAGAGCGCCTGCCTGCTTTGTATGGGAACCAGTAGGTATGTCGTTCTCGTCTAGCAGCTCGGCCAGGGGTTCACACAGGACACTGGTAGATGGTTCGGACAGCGCGGGGTGACCCCGCAGCGCATGAGGAGGCATCGGTGGCGGGCGAGTCCCCCGACAAAACGGAGCAGCAGAAGTCGTCGGGGACGGCTGCGGAGGAACGCGACCCGCGCTTCGCCGTGTTCCGTGACCCCGGCGCGGACACGGACGCGGACACGGACAGAGCGGACACGGGCAGGGGCGGGAACGTGGAGACGGACGCGAGCGCGGATGCGGGCGCGGGTTCGGGCGCCACGTCCGACACGGCGACCGCAGTCTTCCGTCCCCGGCTTCCGGAGGACGCCGCCCGGCGCGAGACCGAGGCCGAATCCCCGTCCACGGTGCGTGAGTCGGCGACCGAGCCGGAGACCGCGTCCGAGCCGGAGGCCGCGTCCGAGCCGGAGGCCGCGTCCGAGCCGGACGTCGACTCCGAGACCGGTTCCGGAGCCGAGGCCGACGCGGAGACCGCCGCCGAGCCGGAGAGCGCGCCTGTGGCGGCCTCCACGGCCTCTGGGGAGGCCGGTACGCCTTCG
The DNA here is from genome assembly GCF_018619185.1 of Streptomyces sp. McG3. Classification (GTDB taxonomy): domain Bacteria; phylum Actinomycetota; class Actinomycetes; order Streptomycetales; family Streptomycetaceae; genus Streptomyces. Next base: position 11,306 of record NZ_JAAXYC010000095.1, read on the forward strand.
AAGGGCGCGGGAGCCGTCGAGGGCGGCACGAGCCCGGACACGGGCGCGGAGGCGTCCGACACGGAGACGGCGGCCGAGCCCGATGCCGAGGCCGGTGACGGCCGGCTGCGTGCCGCGGTGGCCGCGTGGGTCGGCGCCGAGGCAGAGGACAAGCCGACGGCGGACACCGAGGACGACGCGGACTCCGGTGCCCGGTCCGAGGCCCAGGACAAGACCTCCGCGACAGCGGAGCGGGACGCGGACCCGGACACGGAGCCCGAGGCGGACGCGACGCCGAAGCCCCGTGCGGACGGGTACGCGGCGGACGCGGAGCCGAAGTCGAGGGGCGGCGAGCCCGACGACGAGCCGAAGGCCGGCCCCACGACCGATTCCCAGCCCGAATCCACGCCCGAACCGAAGGCCGACGCCGAGCCGGACAGTGCGTCCGACGCCTCCGACCTGCGAGGAATCGATCAGCCCACCGCCATCTTCAAGGCGGTCAAGCCGGTGGGCGCAGCCGACCGGGTCGACCAGGCGACGACCGCGCTGAAGCTCCCGCCGAGCGAGGACCGTCCGCGCGGCACGAGCGAGAGCAAGCCCGGGAACAAGCCCGGGAACAAGCCCGAGAGCAAGCCCGGGAACAAGCCCGAGAGCGAGGCGGAGCGCACGAGCACGTTCGTGCCGCTGCGCTCCGACGACGTACGGTCCGCCCCCGCGCCCCGCAAGCCTGAGCCCGGGGCCGGGACCGGACCCGAGGTCGCGCCCGAGGCGCCCGCGCGCACCCCGGAGACCGCCTCCCCGGCTACCCCGCCGCCCGCGGCCCCGTCCTGGGCGGCGGCCGAGCGGACCCGGCAGCAGCCGTTGCCGCCGAGGCCGCCGCTCGACCTGCTCGCCGAGCTGACGAACACCCCGCCGCCCCGGGAGACCCCGGTCCGGACCGCCGTCCGGCGGGTCAAGATCTGGACCCCGCTGGTGCTCCTCCTGCTGATCGTCTTTGCGATCGTGCAGGTGATGCGCCCGCTGCCGGAGCCCTCGCTGGAGCTCACCGCGAAGCCGACGTACACCTTCGGGGGCGGCGAGACGAAGCTGTCCTGGCCGGGCCAGGGGCAGTCGGCCGTGATGGTCGACGGCGTCGGGTCGCTCGGTTCCGAGGGCGCGCAGAAGCCGGCCCCGATCGCCAGCGTCGCGAAGGTCATGACCGCCCACGTGATCCTCCAGGAGCACCCCCTCAAGGGTGACGAGGAGGGCGAGACGATCACCGTCGACCAGAAGGCCGAGGACGAGTCCAAGCGGCCCGACGAGTCGACGGCCCCGCTGACCAAGGGGCAGAAGCTGACCCAGCGGCAGATGCTCCAGCTGCTGATGATCCCCTCGGGGAACAACGCGGCGCGACTGCTCGCCCGCTGGGACGCCGGTTCCGAGGACGCGTTCATCGGCAAGATGAACGACGCGGCCAAGGAGCTCGGCATGACCGGGTCGACGTACACGGACCCGAGCGGGCTGAAGAAGACCACGGTCTCCACCGCCACCGACCAGTTGAAGCTGGCGCAGGCGGTCATGCGCAACGAGGTCTTCAGGAAGATCGTGGACATGCCCGAGATCGAGATCGAGGGCATAGACGGCAAGATCTACAACAACAACAACCTCCTGCTGCAGCCCGGCGTGAGCGGCATCAAGACCGGGTCCTCCACCCCGGCGGGCGGCAACCTGCTCTGGTCCGCGAACACCAAGGTCGACGGCAAGGTGCTGTGGATCTACGGAGCGGTCATGGGCCAGCAGGCCGGTACCGGCCGGGTCTACGACAGCCTGGAGCTGTCCCTCCAGAACAGTCTGAAGCTGATCAAGGACGCACAGGAGGCCCCGACCTCGGCGACGGTGGTGAAGAAGGGCGACGTCGTCGGCTACGTGGACAACGGGTTCGGCGGACAGACCCCGGTGGTCGCCACCAAGAACCTCAAGGCGGTCGGCTGGTCCGGTCTGGAGGTCGAGCTGAAGGTCACGGACAACGGCACGGGCATCGACCACGCCGCGAAGGCCGGGAGCGAGGTCGGCATGGTGACCGTGGGCACCGGCACCGGAAAGGTCACGGCACCGGTGGTGCTGCAGAGCGATCTGACCGAGCCGGCCTTCGGCGACAAGCTGGCCAGGATCGGCTGAGAGACCGGGCCGGGGAGGGGCGGGCGACGCCGAGGGCCGCCCCTCCCCGTTGATGACGGAGATACGTGCAGGGGGTACGTGTTAGCGTCCCCGGACAACTCAGGGACGCTGGGACGCGTCCTTGAAGAGGTACGGGGCCGGCGGAGGACGGGGAGAGCCGTAGTGACCACCGCGGAGCCGAAGCCCGGCCGCGAGGCGGACGAGACCACAGGGGCCGGGAGCGACGCCCTGCACGTTCGCGTGCCGTCCCCCCGCGTCCCGGAGTCTCCGGAGTCGGAGTCTCCGGGGATTCCGACTCCCCTTGATTCCTCTGATTCCTCGGATTCCCCTGAATCCTCCGATTCCTCCACGGCCGCCGGTAATCCCGGGGCCGCGGGTCCCGCGGCGGGACCCGCGGCCCCCGAGCCGTCGTCAGCCAGGGCCCGTCGTCTGCTGCGGCACCCCGTCACCATCGCGACGGCCGCCGCCGCCGTCGGCCACCTCCTCTGGTTCTTCTTCTTCGCCAACACGGGCGGTGACATCGCCGCGCAGGACGCCTGGGCCGAGTTCGTGGGCCGGCACCCCGGCACGGCGTACAACCTGGCCTGGTACGGGGGCATGCACCCCGTCTCGTACAGCGTGGTCTCGCCCTACCTGATGTCGCTGCTCGGCGTCCGTACGACGATGATGATCGTCGGCACGGTCTCCTCCCTGCTGACCGCGCTGATCCTCGTGCGGGTGAAGGCCGTCCGCAATCCGCTGGCCTGCTCGCTCGCCGGGGTCTTCGCGTTCCTGTGCAACGCGCTGTCCGGCCGGGTGACCTTCGGGCTCGGCATGATGTTCGCCGTCGGCGCGGTGGCCGCGGTGTTCTGCTGGCCCCACCGCTGGCGGTACAAGCGGTGGGCCAAGGCCGGCGTCGCCGCCCCGCTCGCCGCGCTCGCCACCGCGTCCAGCCCCGTCGCCGGACTCTTCCTGGGCGTCGTCGCGGCGGCGCTGTTCCTCCACAAACGACGCCCCGGCGCGTACGCGATCGGGCTCGCCCCGGTCGCCGTGGTGGGGCTGTCCTCCTGGCTGTTCCCGTTCTCCGGTACGCAGCCGATGTCGCTCGGGACGCTGTCGCTGCCGTTCCTCTTCGCGGTCCTCGTGTACGTGCTCGTACCGCGCGACTGGAGCACGGTCCGCACCGCCGCCGCCGTCTACGGGATCGGCACGCTGCTCACGTACGTCATCGACTCGCAGATCGGGTCGAACATCACGCGCATGGCGATGCTGTTCGCCGGGGTGGCGCTGCTCGCCGCCCTGCCGTACGCGGTGCCGCGCAGCCGCCGCTGGTACGCCCTGCTCCTGGCCTTCGTGGGCCTCAACTTCTGGATCGGATTCAAGGGCGTCGACGACATCGTCCGGACCGCGCCGGCCGCGTCCTGGAACCGGGAACTGGCCCCGCTGGTCAACCAGCTCCAGCAGGTGGAGGCGGAGCGCGGCCGGGTCGAGGTGGTCCCCGCGAGCAGTCACCGCGAGTCATCGGCGCTCGCCCCGTACGTCAACCTGGCGCGCGGCTGGAACCGCCAGGCGGACATGAAGCGCAACCCGCTCTTCTACGACGACACGCTCGACCCGGTGAACTACCGGGAGTGGCTGGACCGCTGGGCCGTGCACTACGTGGTGCTGCCCAAGGACCGGCCGGACAACGGGGCGATCCAGGAGGCGGAGCTGGTCGAGCAGGGGCAGCCGTACCTGCGCCAGATCTGGGGCGACGCGAACTGGAAGCTCTTCCGGGTCCTGGACCCGGTGCCCCTCGCCGACCCGCCCGCGACGGTGGAACGGGCGGGCGCGGACGAGCTGACGATCACCGTGAAGTCGGCGGGCCGGGTGCTCATCCGCATCCCGTACACGCGCTGGCTCGCCCTCGTCGACGAGAAGGGCAAGAGCGTGGAACGCCCGCTGGAGACCGAGGAGTCCAAGGCGCGGTCGGAGGCCGACGAGACCGCGCCGAAGACCTATCTCAACACCAACGGCTGCCTGAACAAGGTCGAGGAGGGCCCGTACGGCGACGAGTGGACCGAACTGCTCGCGCCGCGACCGGGCGTGTACCGGCTGGCGGCCCCGTACCAGCTCCAGCCGGGCACGCCCTGCCCCGAAGAGCTGAGCTGACCCTCTCCCCGGTGTTCCGTTCGCTGTCCCGCCCGGTCTCCCGTGTACGGGCCATCGGGTACGGGATCTCCCTCCACGGGCAGCGCCCTGGCAAGGTGTCCTGCCATGACGTGCCAACACTGCGGCGGCGGGCGCCGAGGCGCGCTGCCCGGAATGGTCTGCCCCGGCTGCGGTACGGGGGCGTCCCGGGCGCCCGGCGCGGACGGTTCCTGGGTCGTGCGCGAGACACTGACGGGCCGCCTCTCCACCCTGCCCCGCCGGCGTAAGGCCCTGCTCGCGGCGGTTGTCGTGGTGGTGGCCGGAGGCCTGGTCACCGTCGCCTCGCTGCTGGTCCAGGGCGGCGGGAGCGTGGGCGGCGGCAGTACCCGCACGGACGCGGCGGGCCGGGCGGGCGCGCTGCCCGACCGGGTCGGCGGCGCGGCCCCCACCAGGATCGGCCCGGCTCCGGACGCGGAAACGGAGGAGCCCGGGGCGCCCCGCGGCACTCCGTCCGGCCCGTCCGCGTCCCCCGGTGGCGGCCGCGGCCTCACGCAGTGGGCGGGCCCCGGCTGCGCGGCGGGCACGTACCGGGAGCGCGGCCGTTTCGAGAGCGGGGACGCGGGCTGGTACACGGTCGACTCCGGCGGTTTCGACGGCGGCGGGTGCGACGGCCGGTTCAGCGCGGTCCCGATGTCGGGCAGCCCGACCGAGGACCGGGGCTCCACGGCCACCTGGTCCTGGCGGCTGGGCCGGGGTTTCAGCGAGTGCGCGCTGACCGTCTTCGTCCCCGGGGGCGGGAACCCGCGCGACGCCGCCGGGGACCCGACCGTCTACCGGGTGCTCTCCGACCCGGACGACGCGGACTCCGCCTACACCGGCTTCGCCGTGCTCCAGACGGAACACCGGGGGAGAGCGGTCCCGGTGCGCACCTACCCGGTCAAGGGCGAGGTCTTCGCCGTCCAGCTCATCGACCGGGGCCGCGACTGGGGCGACGCGAAGCGGGTCGGCGCGCACCACGCGGCGGCCCAGATGAGAGCGTCCTGCCGCTGAGCGCCCGAGCGCCCGAGTGCCCGAGTGGCTGTGTGCCTGAGTGCCCGAGTGGGTGTGTGCCTGAGTGACCGATTGGCTGTGCGGCTGGCGCGGCCGTGCGCGCCCGCGAGGGCCGACCGGTCCTCGCGGCTACCGCACGAAGCCGCGGTCGTGCGGCGACAGGTCCGTGGCGGGTCCGGCGGCGCGGAGGACCGTGTCGAGTGCCCGGTCCGGGTCGGCCGAGTAACACCCGCTCGCCCAGGCGGCGTTGGCTTCGATCACGGCCCAGCGGCCCTCGTCGTCCCGGCCGACGTCGACGACGATCGCGGACGGCAGCGTCGTCCCGGCGGCGGCGAGGACCTCCCGCCCGAAGGCGAGCGCGTCGCCGTCCGCCGGCCCGAGCCGGAGCCGGCCGGACTCGGCGTACCGCCCGGCCGCGTGGACGGCCCCGTCGAGCAGGTGGAGCCGGTACTCGACGGCGAACGTCATCACGTCGCTCACCAGCACCACGGTCGCCGGGTCCACGGCATCCGGTCCGGGCAGCCGGGACCCGTCCGCGTACACGAGCGCCGAAATGCTTTTGTCGTTGGGCGACTTGACGAACGCGGGGCGTCGCAGCCGGTACGCCTCGTCGATCGGCATCGCCCGTATCTCCCGCCGGGTGAGCGCCCGGGGGAGCCGCGCGAGCCAGTCGGCGGGGGCCTCCAGGAGGGCGATCCCGAGCGCGGGGGCCGCGATGTCGGCGAAGGAGGGCCCGGCGTGCAGATGCACGGCGTGCCCGTCGCCCCCAGTGCTTTCGGCGCTCCCGGTGCTGCCGGTGCCGGCGCTCCCGGTGCCGGCGGTGGACGCGATCGGCCCCGCACCCTCCGGCCATCCCGCCCGCCCCGGTCCGCCCAGCCCCTCCGGTGCGGCGGAGGCCGTCGCCTCCACGATGCGCAGCCCGCGCCGCAGCGCGGCGGCACGCAGCGTCCGGGCGGAGGCGGTGAGCCGGGGCGGGAGGACGAGAGTGCGCGGCGGGCGGGTCATGGCCGCAGATCCTCCCGTACGGGGACGCCGCGCCGCACCGGCTTTTTCCCCGTACGGCGGGGACCCGTTGTGCGTGCCCGGGGCCACCTGGTTCGATCGGCGCATGATCATCGAACCGTCGCTCGTACGCGGCCTGATCGCCGCCCAGTTCCCGCACTGGGCGGACCTGCCCGTGGAGTCGGCCGGCGCGAGCGGGACCGCGAACGCGATCTACCGCCTGGGCGCCGACAAGGCCGTGCGGCTCCCCCGTACCGAGGACAGTGCGGCGGACGTGGCGACGGAGCACCGGTGGCTGCCCCTGCTGGCATCGCGGCTGCCCTTCCCCGTACCCCTCCCGCTGGCCCAGGGGGTTCCGGACGGGGCCTTTCCCCGGCCCTGGTCGGTCTGCACCTGGCTGGACGGGACGAACCCCGGTCCCGGCGACGGCTCTTCGGCCTCCGACCTGCTCGCGGCCGATCTGGCGGAGTTCGTGCTGGCGCTGCGCCGGATCGACCCGGCGGACGCCCCGCCCGCCTACCGCGGCGAACCCCTGGCCTCCCGCGACGCGGCGACCCGTGAGGCGCTCGCGACCCTGGACGGGGTCCTGGACCGGGCGAGCACCACCGCCGCCTGGCACGAGGCCCTGGCCGCCGAGCCCTTCGCGGACCGGCCCGTCTGGGTGCACGGGGACCTCCAGCCGGGCAACGTCCTGGTCGCGGAGGGCCGCCTCACCGCGGTCATCGACTTCGGCTGCACCGGTCTCGCCGACCCCGCCGTCGACCTGATCGCGGCCTGGTACCTGCTGACGGACGGGGCCAGGGAGACGTTCCGTACGGCGGTATCGGCCGACGACGCCACCTGGACGCGGGGGCGGGGCTGGGCGCTGTCCATCGCCCTGATGGAGCTCGCGCACTACCGGGACACGAACCCGGTGATGGCGAGGATCGCGGCGCACGTGATCGCCGAGATCCTCACCGACCACACCCGGGCGCCGGTCGGACCCCCGTCGAGTCCTTGACGCGCGGCGCGTTCACGGCGGGTGCCGGAACCGCCTCGGGCGCGCCCTCACTGAGCCCGAACCGGTCGTGGAACCTCCGCAGGGGGCCGGGCGCGTACCAGGCCGATCGGCCGAGCAGACGCATCGCGGCGGGGACGAGCACACCGCGTACGGCTATGGCGTCGATGAGGATGGCCAGCCCGCTGCCCAGGCCGAACATCTGCATGAAGCTGATCTCGGCCGTGCCGAAGGCGAAGAAGCTCACCGCGAGCAGGAGCGCCGCCGCGCTGACGATGCGCCCGGTGCGGCCGAGGCCGTGGGTCACGGCGGACTCGTTGTCCTCGCCGAGATCGTGGAGTTCCTTGATCCGGCTGGTCACGAACACCTCGTAGTCCATGGAAAGACCGAAGGCGATGCAGAACATCAGGACCGTCATCGACATCTCCATCGGCTGCGCCGTGAAGCCGAGCAGGGAGGAGAGGGCGCCGTCCTGGAAGATCCAGGTCATCACGCCGAGGGTCGCGGCCAGGCTGACGATGTTGAGGACCAGGGCCCGCAGTGGCTGCACGACGCTGCCGGTGAAGAGGAAGAGCAGGACGAAGGTGGTGAGGACGATCAGGGCCGCGGCGATGGGCAGCCGGTCGCCGATGGAGGTCCTGGAGTCGACCAGCTGGGCATCGGTGCCGCCCACCAGCGGACTCGCCCCGGCGGGCGGATCGGTCGCCCGCACCTCCTTCACCAGGCCCTGGGCCGCCTCCGACTTCGCTTCCAGAGCGCTCACCACGGTGATCCGCTGCGCGTCGGGCCGGCCGAGGGCGGGGTTCCCGGGGCCGGTGGACTCTCCTCCGGCGTAGCTTCCCGAACCGGTCTCGACGCGTACGACGCCGTCGAGCCCGGACAGCCCGGCCGCGTACGACGCCAACGGGGCCTCGGACACCGGCTGGTCGATGACGACGTGGAGGGCCGATTCCTCGCTGCCGTCGAAGTTCTCCCGCAGCGCCGTGGCGACCTGGCGGCTCTCCGCGCCCTCGGGCAGCACGCGCTCGTCCGGGGTGCCGAAGGTGATGCCGAGCAGCGGGCTCGCCGCCAGCAGCAGCACGGCGAGCGCGGGCAGGGCGGTGATCGCGGGCCGTCGCATGACGGTGCGGGCCAGCCGCCCCCACAGAGGTGTCCGGTCGTCGACGCGCCCCCGCTTCACCCACGGCAGCCGGCCGCTGTTGACACGGTGCCCCAGGACGGCGAACAGGGCCGGCATCACGAACAGCGTGCTGACGGCGGCGACGGCGACGACACCGACTCCCGCGAATCCGAACGAGCGGAGGAAGTACTGCGGGAACACCAGGAGTGACCCGAGGGCCGCCGCCACGGTCGCGGCGGAGAACGCGACGGTGCGGCCCGCGGTGCTCACCGTGCGCCGGACGGCGTCGTCCACGCTCGCCCCGGCCGACAACTGCTCCCGGAAGCGGCTGACCATCAACAGGGCGTAGTCGATGCCCAGTCCGAGGCCCAGGGCGGTGGTGAGGTTGGTCGCGGTGTTGGCGACATCGGTGACGCTGCCGAGGAGGGAGAGCTGCGCGAACGAGCCGACGATGGCGATGACGGCGATGACCAGCGGCAGCAGGGCCGCGACGACGCTGCCGAAGACGAACAGGAGCAGGACGAGGGTGAGCGGTATGGCGATGGCCTCGGCCAGGATCAGATCGTCGACCACCTGACTCGACAGATCGCTGCCCACGGCCGCGCCGCCTCCGGCCCGGACCGTGAGGCCACCGTCCTGTGTGCCGGTGTAGCCGTCGATGATCTGCTGGGCGTTCTCCTGCTGCCGTGTCTCGTCGCCCGTCACATGGGCGAGCACCATGGCTTCCCGGCCGTCCTCGGAACGGAGGTCCGGGCTGCCGGTGTCCCAGTACGAGACGACATTGGTCAGCCCCTTCTCCTCCTTGAGGCCGGCGACCAGGCTCTGCCCGCTCTGCCGTACGGCGGGGGAGTCGACGGAGCCGTCGGCGGCACCGACCAGCAGCACCAGGTTCGTCTCTCCCCCGAACTTCTCATCGATGACCACCGCCGCCCGGGAGGACGGGGACGACGGGTCGTCGAAGCCCCCGCCGAGCAACTTGCCGAAAGCGCCCGCGCCGACCGCGCCCATGAGCACGAGGGCCGCAGCGGCCACGACGAGTACCGACCGGGAACGGCGAATCGCCAGTTCGGCCAAGCGTTCAAACACGCCACATCTCCTTTGCCTCCAACGGTGAGAACGACGTGTGTCTGCCCGGTGCACAGGGGAGCCGGCGCAGTGCCCCGCGGAGCCCTTCTCCACCGGGGAGGGGCGCGGTGTCGCACGCTTCGTCGCCGTGAACGACGTTAGTGAGAGGACGAGTTGTTGAGCAGTGCGAGATTTACCTGACACTGTCAGTTTTTTCGGGCAGGCCACAGAATTTCGGGCAGGCGGTCGCCGAGGCCTCCCGGTACGGCCTGGTCCGCCGTAGGCTCGGCCGCATGCCCGCAGACGCGCACCCGCCGGCTCCGTCCTCCCTGCGACAGCGGCGCCGGGCCGTCGCCACCCAGGAGATCGTGAAAGCCGCCGAGCTCCACATCACCGAACACGGATCCGCCGCCCTGTCCCTGCGGGCGGTGGCCCGGAGCCTCGGCATGAGCGTGCAGGCGCTCTACCACTACTTCCCCGACCGGAACGCCCTGGTCACGGTGCTCATAGCCAAGGCGTACGAGGACCTGGCCACCGCCGTACAGGCCGCCGCCGACACCACCCCGCCCGACCCGTCCGTACCGCGCTTCGTGATCGCGGCCGAGGGCTACCGCCAGTGGGCCGTCTCCCACCCCGAGCGGTTCCAACTCCTGTACGGGACACCCCTGCGGAGCTACGCGGCACCCGTGGGCGGCCCGACCACCCGGGCGATGCAGCAGATGAGCGCGATCTTTCAGCGCGTCCTGTTCGGCGACTTCACCGCCGGGCAACTGGCCGCGGCGGACACGCCGGCGCTGTCGCCCCCGTTCCGCGCCCATCTGGAACAGCTGTCACCGGACGGCCTGGCGGCCCTGCCACCGCAGGCGACCGCACTCCTCCTCAGCGGCTGGGGCCACATGCACGGCCTCGTCGTCCTGGAGGTGTTCGGGCACACCGCGTTCCTGGGCGGCCACCAGGCCGAGATCTTCCACCTGGCGATGCGCGACCTGCTGAAGGACATCCACCGCCGCATCCCCACCGGGCACGCAAGCGGCCCCGGATGAGGGTCCGGGGCCGAGCAGGACTCCTCCCTGCGGGAGAAGACCCAGGTCAGAGCGGCAGCACGGGGTGCCCCGGCAGGACGGCCTGATGTGTGCCGAACCTGTTCCGGCGGGCGGAGACCGGACGATCAGCGAGGAGCGGATCCACCGCTGTCGGCTGAAAGTGTCTGCGTATGTGACAGGACGATCCGGCGACGCGTGGGGTCGACTTCGAGAATCTTCACCGTGAGGGTGTCGCCGGCTCGGACGACGTCCTCGGGTCTGTCGACATGCCTCTCGGCGAGTTCGGAGTTGTGCACCAGGCCCTCGAAGCCGTCGTCCCGGTCTTCGACGCGGACGAAGGCACCGAACGGTACAAGCTTCGTGACGGGGCCGGTGATGATCTGACCGACCTGTCGGACGAGTTCCCGCATCGGATCCTCTTGCAGCGACTTCAGCGAGAGAGGAACTCGCTGCCGGGCCATGTCGACGGCGAGGATCTCGGCGGTGATCTCCTGGCCGACGGTCACGACGTCAGAGGGATGGTCGATGTGCCGCCAGGACAGTTCGGGGATATTGATCATCGCGGTGAAGCCGCCGATATCCACGAACGTGACGCCGAAACTGGCGATCGCGATCACCGTCCCGGTGCAGATCTGGCCGCTGCGAAGGGTCTTCAGGATGGCCCAATGCCGGTCGCTCGGCGTCGGCTCGGTCCTCCACCGGGCCCGCAGCACACCGTCGCTGTCGGGCAGGACCGCGGTGAACAGCGGGTGGCGCTGATCGGCGTCGAGGGACAAGACGGTCGCGGCACGGGCGCCATCGACGCGTTCGACCAGTTCGCCGAACCGGGTCTCGTCGGCGACGATGCTGGTGATCTGCCCGTTCTCGTCCTCCCAGACGACTTCGACCAGGCCCTCGTCGGGGAGGCCGGCGAGGACCGCGCCGACGTCCCGGGACAGATCCGGCCAGACGGTCAACCGAGCGCGGGGCGTGAGTCGAGCGCGTACCCCGTCCAGCGTGTCGCCTGCGAGGCGGTGCCAGCGCGACGCGTTGTCGATGTGGCACTCCTCCAGGATCGCAGCACTGCCCGTGACGACGGACCAGCGCAGTTGGGCCCAGAAGTCGTCGTCGGCGGGGCGCTGCCCGCTGCCCTCCTCCTCGTCGAGAGCCGCGTCGTAGGGGGAGCGATCCATCCGTTCCGGGAACAGTCCAAGGGCTCGGGTGCGGGCCACCGCTCGGTCAGGTGGCGCGCTGGTGCCCACGTAGACGTATTGATCCCACCCGACATGTACGGCGAAGGCGCCCTCCACCTCCAGACGGCACCAGGCGCCGTTGTCGCGAAGCATGGCCCGGACCAGTTCCAGGCCGATGGCGACGGGCACCGTTGCCCCGTCGTGGTAGCCGGAGAGGTCCGGCGGGAAGAGGCCCGTCAGACCGTGACCGGACACCGCCGGCTCCAGGCCGAAGTGGACGAAGCCCGGGGCCTGGGGTTCCCGGATGGCCAGGCGGTCGATCCCGGCACCCGAGGCGAAGGCGGCCACCGCCCGCAGATACGCGTCCTCGACCGGACCGTGGTCGCTGATCGCCTCGGTGGCGCCGACATAGCTGCCGTGCTCGTCGCGGTCGGCGGGGTCGTACTTGGTGATCCGGTAGACGTACGGCAGCACGTCACTGCCCACCGGTAGGGCGCCCCGCGACGTGGTGAGCCGACTCCCGGGAGGCGCAGTCCTGCCCGTTGAGAAGGCACGGTGCGCAGCGGATGGATTCGTACATGGCCGCGAGTGTACGGACGGCCCTGGATACCGGACAGACCACCGAGGATCTCCGGCACCGCGCTGGGCGCTGTGCTGATCGTCCGGCAGGAACCGGGGCAGGTCGCCCTCGACTCCTTCGGTGATGAGCGGGACGCCGTTGTCGCGGCGGACCTTGCACGTCTCCGGGAACAGCTTGTCGGTCACCGGCAGCCGGAAGCCCTTCCGCCCACTCGGGCGGAAGGGCTTCCGACCTGCTGCTTTGCTGTGCCCCCGGCAGGATTCGAACCTGCGACACCCGCTTTAGGAGAGCGGTGCTCTATCCCCTGAGCTACGAAGGCCGGGATGTTTCGGAGGCCCCGTCGTGAAGACTGGGCCGCCGCCGACAGTGTAGCGGGTGGGGTGAGCGCCGTTCCTCGGGTTTGTTGATCGTGCGCCCGTCGGTGGCCCTGTGCTTTTCGCGGCTTCGCCGCGGTGCCTCGGGCGGGTCCGCTGTGATGCGTGTCACCGGAACGTGGCCGGGTGGGCGGACAAGTCAGGGGGTGAACTACTCGATGCACGCGCGTATCCGCGCGGGGGATCCGGATGCCTTCCGGGAGCTGTTCCGCGATCATGCCCAGCTCGTCTTCCGGCACGCCGTCCGGACCACCGGAGACTGGAGCGCGGCCGAGGACGTGGTGTCGCTGACGTTTCTGGAGGCGTGGCGGCTGCGCGGGAAGCTGCGGGACGAGGGGGAGAGCCCGAGGCCCTGGCTGATGGGCATCGCCGTCAACGTGTTGCGCAACACGGGGCGCGCCGCCCGCCGCCATGAACGGGCGCTGGCCAGGGTGCCGTTGCGGGACGTTCTGCCCGACTTCGCCGACGAGCTCGTCGGACGGATCGCCGACTCCGCCGAACTCGCCGCCGCCAAAAGCGCGTTGGGGCAACTGCGGCGCGCCGAACGGGAGGTGTTCGCGCTCTGTGTGTGGGCCGGTCTCGGTTACGCCGAGGCCGCGGAGGCGCTCGGCGTGCCGGTCGGCACCGTGCGGTCCCGGCTGTCCCGTGCGCGGGCCCGGCTCCGCAGGCTCACCGACAGCGAGTTACGGCGACGGGGCGGCAGGAGGGAACCCCGCAGGACGGAACCAGGCAGGACGGGACCCCGTATGACGGATCCCCGCAGGACGGAACCCGATGGGATGGAACCCCGTGGGTCCGGCGGACAAGTACAGGGTGGCCGCACCACAGCGGCCCGGTCGAACGAGGAGAGAACCCGATGATCCGCACCCCCTGGCGGCGGCGCGAAGAGCCGCTCGACCTCGCGGAACTGGACCGGCTGCTGCCCGCACCCGGTGATCCGGAACTCTCCTCCGACCGCCTGAGCGGCCTTGAGGAGCACCTGATGACCGAGATCCGGAACCGGAAGCCCGACACCGCGCCCGACACCGCGCCCGACACCGCGCCCGACACCGCGCCCGGCGCCCCGCCCGCCGGTGTGCACGAGGGAGACCACGCCTCCCGGCCGGCCCGCCGCCCCGGCCGTCGCCCGGTCCTGGTCGGTGCTGCGGCCGCCCTGGCCCTGGCCGCCGCCGGGGTCGCCGCACTCGCAGGCGGCCCGGTCGGCCCGGGCGGCCCCGGGAGCCCCGGCCGCGCGGTCGCCCCGCCCGCCGGGGCCGTTCCCGCCCCGGTCGTCCAGGTGGTCCGGGGCAGCACCGCGGGGCTGGCGGATGCGGTGGCCGACATCTCCGGGGCGGCGGCCAGGGCGGAGCTGCCGGAGCCGGGCCCGGGGCAGTTCCTGTATGTCCGGAGCGAGGTCTCCTGGCTGGTCTCCTGGGAGGGCGCCGACGGGAAGAACCGGAGCTATGTCGACAGGATCCATCCCCGCGAGGTCTGGATGTCGCCCGACGGCAGCAAGGGCTGGCTGATGGAGCCCGGCAAGGAGCTCATCGGCCGCGACGGCATCACGCTGGACGACCCCGAAGGAGGGGAGCGCACGCTCAACTCGCCCAGCCACGATTACCTGAAGACCTTGCCCACCGACCCGGAGCTCCTGTTGAAGAAGATCTACGACGAGACCCGGGGCATGGGCAACGGCCCCGACCAGCAGGCCTTCAGCACCATCGGCGACCTGCTGAGGGAGCAGGTGGTTCCGCCGAAGCCGGCCGCCGGCCTCTACCGTGCCGCGGCCCGGATTCCCGGGGTGGTCCTCGTCGACGACTCCGTCGACGCGGCCGGCCGGCACGGGATCGCCATCGCCCGTACCGACGAGGCGGACGGCTCGCGCACCGAGTGGATCTTCGACCGCGATACGTACACGTATCTGGGGGAGCGCACCGTCCAGACGCGTGATGTGGAGGGCATCGAGGCGGGCACGGTCAAGGGCCATACCGCGGTGACGGACCGGGCCGTCGTCGACGCGGTCAAGCAGCGCCCGGCCGGCTCGGCTCCGGGCGAGCGGGCCGCCGCCCCGGCCACCCCTTCCGCCCTGTCTCTTATACCCATCTCCGAGC
>NZ_JAAXYC010000096.1 GCF_018619185.1 Streptomyces sp. McG3
CCGCGCCCCCGCCCGGAAGCGGGCGTGGTCACCCGGGTCAACACCCTGCGCGCCGCGAACGGCTGCCCGGAGCTGGAGACCGACCCCCGGCTGACCGGGGTGGCCCAGCGGCACTCCGAGGACATGGCCGCGCAGAACTACTTCGACCACACGGACTCCTCGGGCCGGGGCGCGGGCGACCGGGTCGACGCCACGGGCTACGACTGGTCGGCTGTGGGGGAGACCATCGCGACCGGTATGAGCGACCCGGCCGCGGTCGTCGAGGAGTGGCGCAACAGCCCGGGCCGCGACGGCGACATCTTCAACTGCGATTTCGTCCATGTGGGCGTGGGCATCGCCGACTCCCCGCGCGGCCCCTACTGGACCCAGGTGCTGGCCACCCCGCGCTGAGCGGCCCCGGCCGATTGTCAGTGGCGGGTGCCAGACTCGGTCGGCATGGAGAACAGCGTGCGGCTCAGGGATGTCGAACCAGCGGACCTGGAGGTCTTCCTCGCGTACGAGCACGATCCGGAGGCGGTCCGGAGATCGCGCTTCCCTCCCCGGGAGCGCGAGGCGTTCATGGCGCACTGGACGTCGAAGGTGCTGGGGGACCCCGCCAACCTCGTGCAGACGGTCGTCGTGGACGGCGGCACGGCGGGAAACATCGTGGCCTGGTGGGAAGGCGAGCGGCGCTACATCGGCTACTGGCTCGGCCGTCCGTACTGGGGCCGGGGCATCGGCACCCTGGCGTTGACCGCGTTCCTGGAGCGGGAGACGGCACGCCCGTTGTACGCGGACCCCGTCGCCGGGAACACCGGCTCGGTACGGCTGCTGGAGAAGTGCGGGTTCACGGCGACCGGCACGGAGCGGCACGGGGAGAACGAGCATGTGGTCCTGGTGCTCGGCGGGGGTGCCTGAGCGAACGCCCCGCCGGACGGGCCGGCTCCCCGGGGGCCGGGGAGCCGGATCAGGCGCCGGGCCGCTGGAGCGGCTTGGCCATGCAGATGCTGCTCTCGTACTCCCGGTAGTGGCCGAACTTCTCGCACACCGTGTAGCCGCTCGACGCGTACAGCGCGATGGCCTCGGGCTGCTGGTCGCCGGTCTCCAGAACCATCCGGATCCGCCCGGCGGCGCGCGCGTCCTCTTCCAGGGCGGCCAGCATCCGCCGTGCCAGGCCCCTGCCGCGCCCCTCGGGTATCACGAACATCCGCTTGATCTCGGCGTCGCCGTCCCCGTAGCCCTCGGCGTTGCGGTCCTGGGTCCGCCAGCCGCCGGTCGCCACCGGGCGGTCCAGCTCGTCGTAGGCGAGCAGGTACAGGCCGCGCGGTGGAAGGAACATCGAGGGGTCGAGCGGTGTGAGATCGCCCCCATCGCCGTAGCGCTCGTCGTATTCGAGCTGCACCTGGTCGTTGAGTTTGACGGCGTCGGGGTGGTCGAAAGGCCGAGTCTGAATAATCATGCTAAGTATCGTACATCTATGCGTAGGGGTGGAGTGGGTACTGTTCCGGGATGCTCACAGTGACCTCCGTCAGTGAGCTACGAACGCTCATGAAGATGGGGAGCATGTTTTGCTCACAGTGACCTCCGTGAATGTTAATGGGCTCCGCGCCGCCGCCAAGAAGGGCTTCGTCGAGTGGCTGGCGGGGACCGGTGCCGATGTGGTCTGCCTCCAGGAAGTGCGGGCCGAGCTCGCCCAGCTGCCCGAAGGGGTGGGCACCCCCGAAGGGTGGCACACCGTCCACGCGCCCGCCGCCGCCAAGGGCCGCGCCGGCGTCTCGCTCTACTCGCGGCAGGCCCCCGAGCGGGTCCAGACCGGCTTCGGCGGTTTCGGGGTTCCCGGGGCGGAGGAGTTCGACGCGAGCGGCCGGTATGTGGAGATCGACCTCCCCGGTGTCACCGTCGCGAGCCTGTACCTGCCCTCCGGTGAGGTCGGCACCGAGCGCCAGGACGAGAAGGAGCGCTTCATGGCCGCCTTCCTGCCCTACCTCCAGGGTCTGAAAGGACGGGCGGCGGCGGACGGCCGTGAGGTCGTGGTCTGCGGCGACTGGAACATCGCCCACCGGGAGGCGGACCTGAAGAACTGGAAGGCCAACCGCAAGAGCTCCGGCTTCCTTCCCGAGGAGCGCGCCTGGCTGACCCGGGTCCTGGAGGAGGCGGCGTACGTGGACGTCGTGCGGGCGCTGCACCCGGATGTCGAGGGGCCGTACAGCTGGTGGTCGTACCGGGGGCGGGCCTTCGACAACGACAGCGGCTGGCGCATCGACTACCAGATGGCGACCCCGGGGCTGGCCGGGCGCGCGGTGAAGGCCTGGGTGGAGCGGGCGGCCACGCACGACGAGCGCTGGAGCGACCACGCGCCGGTGACGGTCGTCTACGAGCGGTAGCCCCGGTCGGCACCCCGGAGGACCCGGTCGGCACCCTGGAGAATCCCGCCCGCACGCCGGGGAACCCGGTCGGCGCCCCGGGGAGGGGTGCGTCAGTCGGACTTCGGGGGCTGTGTGCCGTCCTCGCGGCGCAGCCTCCGGTCGAGGGCCATCGACAGCTCGGCGTCCACCACCGCGCGGGCCAGTGGGCGGAGCTGGGTCGGTTCGGTCTCCTTGGTGTGGGCATGCAGTACGCGTACGAAGATCTCGGCGAGCGCGTCCGCGTGCTCGCGGACGCGGCGGCCCGAGGAGAGCACCGTGGACAGCGGCACCCCTTCCCGTACGAGCTCGGCCGACACCTCCAGGAGGCGGCGGCTGATGTGCACGATCTCGTCCCCGTCGGTGGCGAGATAGCCCAGGTCCAGTGCGGTGGCGAGGTTCTCGGGCGTGACCTCGCCCTCGAAGTAGTCCGCGAGCTGCTCCGGGGTGAGGCGGACCGGGGTCTCCTCGGTCGGTTCGCCCAGGCCCAGCACCTCGGCGACGTCCCGGCCGCTCTCGAAGGTGGCCGCGAGATCGGCGATGCCGTTGAGGGTGTGGCCGCGCTCCAGCAGGCCCGCGATGGTCCGCAGCCGGGCCAGGTGGTGGTCGTCGTACCAGGCGATGCGGCCCTCGCGGCGGGGTGGCGGGATCAGTCCGCGCTCCCGGTAGAAGCGCAGGGTCCGCACGGTGATGCCGGCCTCCTTGGCCAGCTCCTCCATGCGGTATTCGCGGTGCTCGCGTCCTTCGGCCACAGGGGCACCCTATGTTGTACCGCCGGTAACTTTCCTCGGTCCGCCCCCTACCCATCAGTACGGTCCTGCTCTACCCTCCGAACCATGCCAGTGATTGCTGGCGGAGTCGCGTGACGTATAGCGGGAGGCGGCAGCATGGCCCAGCAGGAGCACGTACGTGTGGCGGTGATCGGAACCGGATTCGGGGGCCTGGGGGCCGCCGTACGGCTGCGCCGCGAAGGCATCACCGATTTCGTCGTCCTGGAGCGCGCCGACTCGGTGGGCGGCACCTGGCGCGACAACAGCTACCCCGGCTGCGCCTGCGACGTACCGTCCCACCTCTATTCGTTCTCGTTCGCCCCCAATCCCGACTGGCCGCGCACCTTCTCCGGGCAGGAGCACATCAGGGCCTACCTGGAGCGCGTCGCCGACACCTTCGGGCTCCGCCCGCACATCAGGCTGAACCACGAGGTGAAGCTGATGACCTGGGACAGGGAGAACCTGTACTGGGTGATCGAGTCCGCCGACGGGGCCGTGCTCCACGCGGATGTCGTCGTCTCCGCCACCGGGCCGCTCTCCGACCCGAAGACGCCCGACATACCCGGGCTCGACTCCTTCCCCGGCAAGGTCTTCCACTCCGCGCGCTGGGACCACGACTACGACCTGGCCGGCAAGCGCGTCGCGATGGTCGGTACCGGCGCGTCCGCGATCCAGATCGTCCCGGCGATACAGCCGAAGACCGCGAAGCTCACCCTCTTCCAGCGCACCCCGCCCTGGGTCATGCCGCGCATGGACCGCACGATAAGCAAGGCCGAGCGGGCACTGCACCGGGCCGTCCCCGTCACCGGCACGGCGCGTCGCGGACTGCTCTGGGGCATAAGGGAGTTGCAGGTCAGCGCTTTCACCAAGCACCCCGATCAGCTGGGCCTGGTCGAGAAGATAGCCAAGTCCAACATGGCGCGGGCCATCAAGGACCCGGCCCTGCGGGCCAAGCTGACCCCGGACTACCGCATCGGCTGCAAGCGGATCCTGCTCTCCAGCACCTACTATCCGGCCCTCGCCCAGCCCAATGTGGACGTCGTCGCCTCCGGGCTCAGCGAGATACGCGGCAACACGGTGGTCGCCGCCGACGGGAGCGAGGCGGAGGTCGACGCGATCATCTTCGGCACCGGCTTCCATGTGACGGACATGCCGATCGCGGAGCGGGTCGTCGGCGAGGAGGGCATCACGCTCGCCGAGTCCTGGAAGGACGGGATGAACTCGCTGCGCGGCGCGACCGCCGCCGGGTTCCCCAACTGGATGACGATCATCGGCCCCAACACCGGGCTCGGCAACTCCTCCATGATCCTGATGATCGAGTCCCAGCTGAACTACATGGCCGACTACCTGCGGCAGTTGAACGTGCTGGGCGGACGCGCCGCGCTCGGCGCCCGTTCCGCCGCCGTCACCGCGTGGAACGACCGGGTCCAGCAGCGGATGAAGCGCACGGTGTGGAACACCGGCGGCTGCACCAGCTGGTACCTGGACGAGGCGGGCCGCAACACCACCGTCTGGCCCGGCACCACGGGTGAGTTCCGGCGGCAGACGCGTTCGGTGGACCTCGCGGAGTACGACGTCGTCCGGGCCGGTTCGGCGGGCGGGACGGGGCGGGCCGCCGGGAGCGGACGCGTACCGGAACAGCCCGGCCGCGCCGATCGCGAGACCGTGACCGCCGCCTCCGGCACGGCCTCCGGCTCCGGCACGGCCTCCGCCTCCGGCTCCGGCAACGGTTCCGTCGCCGAGGAGGCCGCGCGATGAGCCGCCTCCTGCACCGCGACACCGTACCGCCGGTGCCCGCGGCCGAGGTGACCGCGCGCTCCGCCGACGGCTCCCGGATCCACGTCGAACTGCACGGCCCCGAGGACGCCCCGGCGGTCGTCCTGGCTCACGGCTGGACCTGCAACACCCGTTTCTGGGACGCCCAGATACGCGGCCTGGCCGCCGACCACCGGGTCATCGCCTACGACCAGCGCGGCCACGGGCTCACTCCCGAACCGGCGCCCGGCGGCTACAGCACGAACGCGCTGGCCGACGACCTCGAAGCGGTCCTGGCCGCGACGCTCGCGCCGGGCCGCAGGGCGGTGCTCGCCGGACACTCCATGGGCGGGATGACGGTGATGGCCGCCGCCGCGCGCCCCGGATTCCGTGAGCACGCCGCCGCCGTGCTGCTCTGTTCCACCGGCAGTACGCGGCTGGCCGCCGAGGCCCGCGTCCTGCCATTGCGCGCGGGTGCGCTGCGGACCCGGCTCACCACCGCCGTACTGGGCGCGAAAGCACCGCTCGGGCCGGTCACCCCGGTCTCCAGGAAGATCCTCAAGTACGCGACGATGGGAGCCGGTTCGGCTCCGGACCGGGTCGACGCCTGCGCCCGCATCGTGCACGCCTGCCCGCGCCGCGCGCGCGTGGAGTGGGGCCATGTGCTCGGCGAGCTGGACCTCGCGGCGGGCGTGCGCGAGCTGCGGGTGCCGACCGCGGTGATCGCCGGCACGGACGACCGGCTGACCCCGCCGGTCCACGCGCGGGCCATCGCGGCCGCGCTGCCGGTCGGGCTCGGGCTGACCGAGCTGGCGGGCATGGGGCACATGACGCCGGTGGAGGCCCCGGAGGCCGTCACGGCGAAGATCAGGGAGCTGGTCACCCGGTACGTCGCCACGGGGAGGGCCGCCGAGCGGAAAGCCGCCACCGCGGAGAAGGAGGATGTCGCATGAGCGGCAAGCGGAATCTTGAGGGTCAGGTCGTCGTCGTCACCGGCGCGGCCCGGGGTGTGGGCGAGCTGCTGGCCCGCAAGCTGTCTGCGCGGGGGGCGACGCTGGCGCTCGTCGGCCTGGAGCGGGACGAGCTGAAGAAGGTCTCCGAGCGGTTGCACGGCGAGAGCGACCACTGGTTCGCCGATGTCACCGACCACGAGGCGATGGCCCGGGTGGCGCGCGAGGTGAAGGAGCGCTTCGGCAAGGTCGACGTCGTCGTCGCCAACGCGGGCGTCGCCTCGGGCGGCCCGTTCGCCGACTCCGACCCGGACGCCTGGCGTCGGGTCATCGAGGTGAACCTCATCGGCGGCGCGGTCACCGGGCGGGCCTTCCTGCCGGTGCTGATGGAGAGCCGCGGCTACTTCCTCCAGATAGCGTCGCTGGCCGCGATCACCCCGGCCCCGATGATGACCGCGTACTGCGCGTCCAAGTCGGGCGTCGAGGCCTTCGCGCACAGCCTGCGCGCCGAGGTCGGCTACAAGGGCGTCAAGGTCGGCGTCGGCTACCTCTCCTGGACCGACACCGACATGGTGCGCGGGGCGGACCAGGACGACGTGATGCGCGAGCTGCGCCAGCGGCTGCCGTGGCCGATGAACCGTACGTACCCGCTCGGCCCGGCCGTCGACCGGATCGTGGACGGGATCGCGCGGCGCTCCCCGCATGTGTACGCCCAGTGGTGGCTGCGCGGGATGCAGTCGGTCCGCGGCTATCTGCCGTCCGTCATCGCGATCGGCGGGCAGCGCGAGATGCGGCGGTTCGAGCCGCGGCTGCACACCGTGTCGAAGGGGCTGGTGGGGGCCGGGGGAGCGGCGGACCAGGACGCGCGTGCGGAGCGTGCTGACCGTACGTAACGGTACGAAATGCGTGGGATGTCGGGTCATGCAACGCTGGGCGAGGCCCCGCAGGGGGCCGTCCCCCACCTACCCCACGCATCCCACAGGAGTGAACAGCATGGGTATCGCAGACCAGTTCAAGGACAAGGCGCAGGAGCTCGCCGACCAGGCCAAGCAGAAGGCCGGTCAGGGCAAGGACGAGGCCAAGGACCGGGCCTCCCAGGGCCGTGACCAGGAGTCGGACTCCTCCTCGGGCATGACGGGCCGTGCCCGGGACGCGAAGGACCAGGCGCGCGAGCGTTTTGACCGTTGACGGTCGTTGAGATGTGACGCGTGCGTGCTGCGGTTCGCGCGTGCGTACGCGTCGCTTCAGGAGGCGCACCCGGGTGACCGGGTGCGCCTCCTTCTTGGCGGTGGGCCGCCGTCCCCTGGGGCGGGCCCGAAAGATGTCCTCAAACGCCGGGCGGGCTGCAACCGATGCCCTCAAACGCCGGGCGGGCTGGGGTGGTCGGCGTTCGAGGGGCGGAGCCCCGGGGGCGGGCCCGAAGGTGACTCTCGTGGTGGCAGCGGTGGGCGCCGCAGGTTGGGGGCCGTTTCGTACGAGGGCGGGGTCGCCGCCGGGTGTGCGGCCAGCAGTTCCAGGGCCAGGCGGACCGCGTCGTCGAGGACGGCGTAGCGGCCCTCCGCCCAGTCCAGCGGAGTGCGCAGGGCCTCCACGTCCGGTTCCACGCCGTGGTTCTCCACCGACCAGCCGTACGTGTCGAACCAGGCCGCGTTCATCGGGACCGTGATCACCGTGCCGTCGCCGAGACGGTGCCGGCCGGTCATCCCGACCACGCCGCCCCAGGTGCGCTGGCCCACCACCGGGCCCAGCTTCAGCAGCCGGAACGCGGCGGTGATCATGTCGCCGTCGGAGGAGGTCGCCTCGTCGGCCAGGGCGACCACCGGGCCGCGCGGTGCGTTGGAGGCGTAGCTCACCGCCCGGGCGTTGCGGGTCAGGTCCCAGCCGAGGATCTTGCGGGTGAGCTTCTCCACGACCAGCTCGCTGATGTGGCCGCCCGCGTTGCCCCGTACGTCCACGATCAGGGCGGGGCGGGAGACTTCGAGACGCAGGTCGCGGTTGAACTGGGCCCAGCCCGAGCCGCCCATGTCCGGGATGTGCAGGTAACCGCATTTCCCGCCGCTCAACTCCCGTACGACGTCCCTGCGTTTGGCCACCCAGTCCTGGTAGCGCAGCGGGCGTTCGTCGACCAGGGGCATGATCGCCACCCGGCGGGACGGGCCGCCGCCCGCCGGGGCGAAGGTCAGCTCCACCGTCGTGCCGCCCGCCGCCGTCAGCAGGGGGTACGGCCCGGCGACCGGGTCCACGGGGCGGCCGTCGACGTGGGTGAGGACCGCGCCCTCCCTGATCCCCGTACCCGCCAGCGGCGAACGTGCCTTGGAGTCCGAGGAGTCGCCGGGCAGGATCCGCTGGACGGTCCAGGCGCCGTCCCGGCAGACCAGGTTGGCGCCGAGGAGGCCGATCGCGCGCTGGTAGTGCGGCGGGCCCTCGTTGCGGCGGGCGGGGGAGACGTACGCGTGCGAGGTGCCCAGCTCGCCCAGCACCTCGCGCAGCAGGTCCGCGAACTCGTCGGGCGAAGCGACCCGTTCGACCAGGGGACGGTACTGGTCCAGCACCCCGTCCCAGTCGATGCCGCACATGTCCGGCTCCCAGAAGTAGGAGCGGATGATCCGCCCCGCCTCGCCGTACGCCTGGCGCCACTCCGCCCCCGGGTCGACCTCGTGCAGGATGCGGCGCAGGTCCAGGTAGACGGTGGAGTCGGTGTCGCCGGGCTCGGTGGCGGGTACGGCGCGGAGTTCGCCGTCGTCCATCACGACCAGGCGGGACGCGTCGCCGCTGACCGCGAACCAGTCGAGGTGGTCGACCAGTTCGGTCCTGCGGGCCTTCGCGATGTGGAAGTGCTCCAGGGTCGGCCGCCCCGACATGTCGGCCGGGTTGGCGAACGTCTCGCCCAGCGCCCCCGAGATCGGCCAGCGCAGCCAGACGAGACCGCCGCCGCTCACCGGGGCGAGCGCCGAGTACTTGGAGGCGGAGACCGGGAACGGCGTCACCCGGCTCTCCAGCCCCTCGAACTCGACCATGACCGTGGACCCCTCCGACGTACCGCCTTCCGGCACGTCCACCGGGTCCAGGCCGCCCGCCGCCGGACGGCCGTCGGGCGAGAGGGCGAAGGGGGACGGGGTCGCCGAGGAGAGCGGGACCAGATACGGGCGGCAGCCGAGCGGGAAGGACAGGTCGCCGGTGTGGACGTCGTACACCGGGTCGAAGCCGCGCCAGGAGAGGAAGGCGAGGTAGCGGCCGTCGTCCGTGAAGACCGGGTTCTCGTCCTCGAAGCGGCCGTTGGTGACGTCGACGATCACCGGGGCGCCGGGGCCGGAGATCCGGGCCAGCTTGATCTGCCGCAGCGAGCGGCCGATGCCCGGGTGCGACCAGGTCAGCCAGTCGCCGTCGGGGGAGAAGGCGAGGTCGCGCACGGGCCCGTTGACCGAGCGGATCAGCTCGGTGAGGCCGGGGTGCTCGTCGACCGGCGCGGCACCCTCCGGGGCCGCCGCGCCCGTGGCGGCGTGGAGGTGGGCGCGGGTCGAGCCGCTGGGGGCCTTCTCCACGGTTTCCAGGGGCTCCGATTCCCCCGTGTCCAGGAGGAGCAGTCGGCCGTCGTTCGACGCGATGGCGAGGCGTTCGCCGTCCGGGTCGGAGATCATCTCCTGGACCCGGCCCAGCAGCCCGGAGGCCAGCCTGCGCGGCGCGCGGTCGCCGCTGGCGCGCGGCAGGTAGGCGATCTCGACGGCGTCGGGGCCGTCCGCGTCGGTGACGTACGCGACCTGACCGCCGCTGCCGAGCATCTCCGGCAGCCGCACCCGGACGCCGGGGGTGTCGGCGATGGTGCGGGCGGGGCCGTCGCGGTGGGTGAGCCAGTAGAGGCTGCCGCGTACGGTGACGGCGCTGGCCCGGCCCGTCTCGTCGACGGAGAGCGAGTCGACGTTGCTGGCGGCGGGCACCTGGTGGACGCGCCGGCCGGTGCGCGGGCCGCCCAGGCGTACCTCCAGCTTGCGCGGGGTGGCGTCGGGCGACTCCAGGTCCTCGACCAGCCACAGCTCGCCCGCGCACTGGTAGATCACCCGGTGGCCGTCGCTGGAGGCGTTGCGGGCGTAGAAGGCGTCGTGGTCGGTGTGCCGGCGCAGGTCGGTGCCGTCCATCAGGCAGGAGTAGAGGTTGCCGACGCCCTCGTGGTCGGAGAGGAACGCGATGCGGCGGCCGACGAACATCGGGTTGGCGAGGTGGCCGTCGATGTCCGGGAGCAGACGTTCGCCGTGCAGCCACAGGCGGCCCATGGCCCCGCCCCGGTAGCGCTTCCAGGCGGCCGGTTCGTGCGGGGGCGTGCCGGTGAGCAGCAGGGTGCGGCGCTCGCCGTCGATGTCGGCGACCGCGATGTCGGAGACCGGGCCCCAGGGGAGCCCCCCGCCGGGGCCGCCGTCGGTGGGGACGCTGTAGGCCCAGGAGAAGTACGAGAACGGCTGGTTGTGCGAGGACACGGCGAGGATCTGGCAGGCCTCGCCCGGATCGGGGCTCCAGCCGCAGACCCGGGCGTCGGTCGAGCCCCAGTGGGTGAGCCGGCGGGCCGGGCCGCCGTCCACCGGGGCGAGGTGGATCTCGGGGTCCAGGGTGCGCCAGGTCGTGTAGGCGATGGAGGAGCCGTCGGGCGAGAAGCGTGGATGGCTGACCCGGGTCCGGTCGACGGTCACCCGCCAGGCCCGTCCGGGGCGGTGCCCGGCGGCGGCGAGGGGGGCGACCCAGAGGTCGTCCTCGGCCGCGAAGCACAGCAAGTCCTGGTGAAGGTGCGGGAAACGGAGATACGCGACGTCGTCACTCACCCCCCAATGTTTTCGGTGCGCGGGGCCCGGGGCAACTTGTGGTGCAGAACACAAGCGAAACGATTTCGTTTCGCTGGGCCGTGCGGGTACGGTTCAGGTGTACGAAACAGTTTCGTTCGATGGTGAGCGGGGCTGAGCGACAATGAGCGGGATACCGGACAGGTGAAGCGAAGGAGGTCGGCACATGGCACGCACCAGGCTGACCCCCGAGCGTGAGGGCGAGCTGTACGAGGCCGTCCTCGACCTGCTCCGCGAGGTCGGTTACGACGCCCTGACCATGGACGCCGTCGCCGCCCGTACCCGGTCGAGCAAGGCCACCCTCTACCGCCAGTGGGGCTCCAAGCCCGAGCTGGTCGCGAAGGCGCTGCGGCACAACAAGCCGGGGAACCTCGCGGACATCGACACCGGTTCGCTGCGCGGGGACTTCCATACCGCGCTGAGCCGGACCGACGACTGCCAGATGGAGAAGGACGCCGCGCTGATGCGGGGTCTGAGCCATGCCGTCCATGAGTACCCCGAGCTGCTCCAGGCCCTGCGCGAGCTGCTGATCGAGCCGGAGATGACCGGCTTCGACCAGATGCTGCAACGGGCGATGGACCGGGGTGAGCTGCGACCGGACAATCCGGCGCTGAAGTACATCCCGCACATGCTGGTCGGCGCGCTGGCCGCCCGGCAGCTGATCGAGGACCGTCCTGTCGACCAGGAGTTCCTCATCGATTACGTGGATTCCGTGGTTCTCCCCGCCCTCGGTGTCTGACGTCCCCGTCCCACCCGTACGGCCCTCTCCCCGACGCTCCACCTGACACGCCGCTCTCGTCGTCGGGCTGGTTCCTCACGCCCAATTCCACTCACACGACCTGACCGGGAGTACGCCCCCGTGGCCACTTTCCTCTACAAGCTCGGACGGCTCACCTTCCGCCGCCGCCGCTTCGTCGCCCTGATCTGGGTGGCGTTGCTGGCGGTCGCCGGAATCGGTGCGGCCACCGCGCCCGCCGCCACCTCCAGCTCCTTCTCCATTCCTGGTACGGAGGCGCAGCGCGCCTTCGACCTGTTGGATCAGCGCAACCCCGGCACCAGCGCCGACGGTGCCACCGCCCGTGTCGTCTTCAAGGCGCCCGGGGACGAGAAGGTCACCGATCCCGCCAACAAGAGCGAGATCACCGGCATCGTCAAGGAGCTGCAGTCCGGCTCGGAGCAGATCGCCTCGGTCGCCGACCCGTTCGAGCAGCAGGCCGTGAGCCAGAACGGTTCGACGGCGTACATCTCGGTCTCCTACAAGGTCAGCTCCATGGAGCTGACCGACGCGACCCGGGACTCCCTGGAGGACGCGGGCAAGGACGCGCAGAAGAGCGGGATGAAGGTGGAGATCGGCGGTGACGCCCTCCAGGTCATGCCGCACACCGGGACCGCCGAGATCATCGGTGTCGTCATCGCCGCCATCGTCCTGGTCATCACCTTCGGCTCGCTGGTCGCCGCCGGACTTCCGCTGGTGACCGCGCTCGTCGGGGTCGGTATCGGGGTCTCCACGATCACCGCGCTGGCCAGTGTGCTGGACCTGGGCTCCACCACCTCGATCCTCGCCATGATGATCGGGCTCGCCGTCGGCATCGACTACGCCCTCTTCATCGTCTCCCGCTACCGCGCCGAACTGGCCGAGGGCCGGGAGCACGAGGAAGCCGCCGGGCGGGCCGTCGGCACGGCCGGGTCCGCGGTCGTCTTCGCCGGTCTGACCGTGGTCATCGCCCTGGTGGGCCTGGCCGTCGTCAACATCCCGATGCTGACGAAGATGGGCTTCGCCGCCGCCGGAACGGTGGCCATCGCCGTCCTCATCGCGCTCACGCTCGTGCCTGCCGCCCTCGGCTTCGCGGGCAAGCGGGTCATGGGCCGCAAGGCGCGCAAGGCCGCCGAGGCGGAGAAGAGCTCCGAGGCCAAGCCGAACATGGGCACCCGCTGGGCGCGGTTCGTGCTGCGCAAGCCGGTCTGGGTGATGCTCGTCGGCGTGCTCGGCCTCGGCATCATCGCCGTACCGGCGGCCTCGCTGGAGATGGGCCTGCCCGACGACGGCGCCCAGCCGAAGTCGACCACGCAGCGTCAGGCGTACGACATGCTCTCGGACGGCTTCGGCCCCGGGTTCAACGGTCCGCTGTTGGTCGTCGTCGACACGAAGAACAGCTCCGACGGCAAGGCCGCCGCCGATCGGGTCTCCGAGGAGATCGAGTCCATCGGCGTCAGCGCCGTCATCCCGCCCGCCTTCAACAAGGCCGGCGACACCGCGACGATCACGGTCATTCCGAAGGACCGCCCGTCCTCCCACGACACGGAGGAGGTCGTCCACTCCATCCGTGACGCGGGTGCGGACGTGAAGTCGGACACCGGCGCCGAGGTGCTGGTCACCGGCGCGACCGCGATGAACATCGACTTCTCGCAGAAGATGAACGACGCGCTGCTGCCCTACCTGGCACTTGTCGTCGGCCTCGCGTTCCTGCTGCTGATGCTGGTCTTCCGGTCGATCCTCGTCCCGCTGAAGGCGGCCCTGGGCTTCCTGCTCTCGGTGGTCGCGGCCCTCGGCGCGGTCGTCGCGGTCTTCCAGTGGGGCTGGCTCGGCTCGCTCTTCGGCGTCGAGCAGACCGGTCCGATCATGAGCATGATGCCGATCTTCATGGTCGGTGTGGTCTTCGGTCTCGCGATGGACTACGAGGTCTTCCTCGTCACCCGGATGCGCGAGGCGTACGTCCACGGCGAGAGCCCCGGGCAGGCCATCGTGACCGGCTTCAAGCACGGCGCACGGGTGGTCACGGCCGCGGCGGTGATCATGATGGCGGTCTTCTCCGGCTTCATCGGCTCCAGCGAGCAGATGATCAAGATGATCGGCTTCTCGCTCGCCATCGCCGTCTTCTTCGACGCCTTCGTGGTGCGGATGGCGATCGTGCCCGCCGTCCTTGCCCTGCTCGGCAAGCGGGCCTGGTGGCTGCCGCGCTGGCTGGACCGGGCGCTGCCCAACGTGGACGTGGAGGGCGAGAAGCTGCGGAAGCAGCTGACCGACGAGCCCGGTTCCGAACAGGGGCCCGGGGACGGCGGCGGCGAGGGTGAGCGCGAGCTCGTCCGCGTCTGACCCGGCCGTCCCGGCGGTGTCCTCCCAGCTCCGGGGCCGCGTCTGAGCGGAGCGTGGCCCCGGAAGCGCCGGTTACCTGTGGGGACGGGGACCGGCACAGCGAAAGCCCCCGTGCGAACTGCACGGGGGCTTTCCTCTTGCGGTGTTCCTCTTGTCGAGGGCGGGCGAGGCGCGGGCGGGGCGCCGCACGCGGTCAGCGCGCCGCCGGGTCGCGGAGGAACAGCGACTTCGACCACAAGTAGCCGAGCACCACCAGGCCGAGACTCCAGCCGACGGCCAGCCAGCCGTTGTGGCCGATCCCGGTGCCGAGGAGCAGGCCGCGCAGGGTTTCGATGACGGGGGTGAAGGGCTGGTACTCGGCGATCGGCTGGAACCAGCCGGGCATGGTGTCCGCCGGGATGAAGGCGCTGGAGATGAGCGGGAGGAGGATCAGCGGCTGTGCGCTGTTGGCGGCGGCCTCCGCGTTCGGGCTGGCCATGCCCATCCCGACCGCGACCCAGGTGAGCGCCAGGGCGAAGAGCGTGACCAGTCCGAAGGCGGCCAGCCACTCCAGGGCGGTGGCGTCGACGGAGCGGAAGCCGATGGCCACGGCCACGGCTCCGACCAGGACCAGGCTGGCGAGGATCTGCAGCACGCTGCCGACGACGTGCCCGGTGATCACGGAGCTGCGGTGGATCGCCATGGTGCGGAAGCGGGCGATGATGCCCTCGGACATGTCGGTGGAGACGGACACCGCGGCCCCGATCACGGTGGAGCCGATGGTCATCATCAGGATGCCCGGGACGATGTAGGCGATGTAGTCGGAGCGGTCCTTGCCGCCGATGCCCGCGCTCATCACGTCGCCGAAGATATAGACGAAAAGCAGCAGGAGCATGACAGGCGTGAGGAGCAGGTTCAGGGTGAGGGACGGGTAGCGCCGGGCGTGCAGGAGATTGCGGCGCAGCATGGTGGTGGTGTCGCGGACGGAGAGGGCGAGGGTGCTCATCGGAGGTTCTCCTTCGGCTGGTCGGCCTGGGTGTTCTGGCTGTTCCGGTTCTTCTGTGCGGGCAGCGTGGTGGAGGCGGTGAGGGCGAAGAACACGTCGTCGAGGTCGGGGGTGTGGACGGTGAGTTCGTCGGCTTCGATGCCGGCGGCGTCCAAGTGGTCGAGGATGGAGCGCAGTTCGCGCTGGGTGCCGTCGCTGGGGAGGGAGAGCGACAGGGACTCGTCGTCGGGGGCGGCCCCGGTCAGTGCGGAGGCGGCGCTCCGGTAGGCGTCCGGGTCGGTGAAGCGGAGCTTGACGTGGCCGCCGGGGACGATGCGCTTGAGCTGCTCGGCGGTGCCCTCGGCGGCGATCTTCCCGTTGTTCAGTACGGCGATGCGGTCGGCGAGTTCGTCGGCCTCCTCCAGGTACTGGGTGGTGAGGAAGACGGTGACGCCGTCGGCGACCAGCTCGCGGATGATGCCCCACATGGTGTGGCGGGAGCGCGGGTCGAGGCCGGTGGTCGGTTCGTCGAGGAAGATGATCCGCGGGGAGCCGACCAGGGTCATGGCGATGTCGAGGCGGCGCTTCATGCCGCCGGAGTAGGTGGACGCGGGCTTCTTCGCGGCCTCCACCAGGTCGAAGCGTTCCAGGAGTTCGGCGGCGACGCGTCGCCCTTCACGTTTGGGCAGGTGGTGCAGGTCCGCCATGAGGAGCATGTTCTCCTCGCCGGTGATCAGCCCGTCGACGGCGGAGAACTGGCCGGTGACACCGATCGCGGCACGGATCGCCTGGGCGTCGGTGGCCAGGTCGTGCCCGCCGACGCGGATCTCGCCGGAGCCGGCGCCGGGGGAGATGAGGGTGGAGAGGATCTTGACGGCGGTGGTCTTGCCGGCGCCGTTGGGGCCGAGCAGGGCGAAGACCGTGCCTGCGGGGACGGTCAGGTCGATGCCGTCCAGGACGGCCTTGTCGCCGTACGACTTCCGCAGCCCGTTCGCCGCGATGGCCGGATGAGTCATGGTCGTTGCTCCTCGGGGAGTGTGTTGGGGGGCGTGCGGACGGTGTGCCGCGGGGTGTGTCCGGGGGTGCGAGGCGGGCGGTCAGAGACTGCGGGCGGTGATGTCGCCGTGGGACGTGGTGGCGCGGATGTCGAGTTCGGCGGTGCCGTTGTTCTTCAGGGCGTTGCTGACGCGGCCGTGGTCCGTGCCCGCGTCCAGGGCGGACGAGACGCCGGCGGCGGCGGTCACCGCGATGTCGCCGGAATCGGTGCGGAGCACGACCGTGCCGCGCGTGGCTTCGGCGATCTTGATGTCGCCCCGTGTGGTGCTGATCTCGGCGGGGCCGCCCAGCCGGCCGATCTCGACGTCGCCCTCGATCGCGGTGAGGCGGAGGCTCGCCGCCTCGTCGATCTTGATCCGGCGGTACGCGCCGTCGAAGGCGACATCGCCGAGGCGTCCGACGCCGCGGAGTTCGGCGGCGCCCGAGCGCGCCTCGACGTGGGATCCGGCGGGCAGTTGGACGGTCACCTCGACGGAGCCCGAGTCGCCGAGGATCCGGTGTCCGGCGGCCGGGGCGGCGATGCGCAGGACGCCGTCGTCGTAGGCGACCTCGATCCGGTCGGCGGCCTTCACGTCCCGGCTCCTGGAGGCGTCGGCGGGCCGGACCTCGACGGTGGCGTCGGCCCGGTCGGCGGCGATGAACTGGACGCGTCCGGCGGGGATGTCGAGGACTGCGGTGACCGGGGCGGTGGTGTCGAACTTCTGCATCGTGCTCTCCTTGCACTCGTTGTTTCCGATGAGGAAAAAGCTACGTTGCCTTTATGGATCCTTCAACAGTTTCGTTGCAAGTGATCGTTGTATTTGCAGGTCAGGCCCGTCAAATCGTTGCAACACCCATTGGGTTAACGCAACGTCAGATAGTGTTGCGTTGCAATAGATTGAAGGTGAACGCTATAGTGGGCACTCCGTGGACCACGAAGGAGAACTGCGATGCCGGGAGGCAGGCTCACTCAGCAGGAACGCCAGCAGATCGCGCTGGGGCTGGCCGACGGCCTCGCCTACGCGGAGATCGCCAGGCGCCTGGACCGTCCGACCTCGACCATTACGCGTGAGGTGATGCGCAACGGCGGCCCCACCGCCTATCGCGCCGATCTGGCTCACCGTGCCACCGAACGCCGTGCGCACCGGCGGAAGCAGGCGACCCCCCGGGAGCCGCAGGCGTCGGCGCAGCCCTACGGGCGCGATGCCGGGGCCGTGCGCGAGTTCGAGGAGCAGTTCGCCACCGTCATCATGACGTCGGGCATGCCTCTGATGATGTCCCGGGTGCTGGCCTGTCTCACCCTCACCGACTCGGGCAGCCTCACCGCGCCCGAACTCGCCCAGCGCCTCCAGGTCAGCCCGGCGTCCATCTCCAAGGCGATCGCGTTCCTCGACAGCCAGGGCATGGTCCGCAGGGAGCGCGACGAGCGGCGCCGGGAGCGCTACATCGTCGACGACGACATCTGGTACCAGTCGATGATGGTCAGCGCCCGGGCCACCGCCCAGCTGGTCGACACCGCGCGGGAGGGTGTGGGCGTCCTCGTCCCCGGCACTCCGGCCGCCGTCCGCATGGAGAACGTCGCCCGCTTCCTCGACTTCGTCTCCGAGGGCATAGCGCGGGCCGCCGAGCAGGCCCGCGACATTCTGCACACGGCCCCGGTGCCGGATGCGGCACCGCCCCCGGCACCGGATGCGGCGTCGGCCGTGGCACCGGCGTCGGCCGTGGCGCCTCACGCGCCGTCGGGCGGCCCTGCCGGGCCGGATTCGGGTCGCGGCTGAGCGGCCTCCCGGCGCTTCTTCCGGTGCTCGTCCCGGCGGCCCTTCCGGTGGCGCTTCAGCCGCGGGCGGGCTGCGCGCCCCGTTCCGTCTGCGCGCCACGCTCCACCTGCGCGCCCCGCTCCGGGCGGGTGGTGCGGGACGGCGCCCGCGGCGGCGATTCCCGCCCGGCGTCCGGCGGGGTGGCCGGCGTCTGCGCGCGGGTGCGGGCGAGGAAGCGGATCAGTGTCCGGATCTCGAACTGGAACACCTCGACCCCGTCCGTCGAGTGCAGCTCCACGATCAGCTGCGTACGGCCGCACGGCCAGACGCGGACGTCGCCGCGCTCGATCGGGGTCCGCAGGCCGCGCTCCAGGAGGTCGCGGCCGAACGCCCAGTCGGTGCCGTCGGGCAGTCCTATGTGGACGGTACGCCGCTCGTCGGCCGGGTCGTAGCGCAGATCGACGGGGACCGGGCGGGTCAGGGGGCCATCGGTGATGAGCCGGGCACGCGCGTGTACTTCGATCACAGGGGACATGGACCGGCTCCTCCTATATGTGTTGCTCTGCCCTCTAATGTCCCATATTTCACGGAAGTGGCGCGGTGGATCCGATCCATCTGCCGGTCCTCCGCTCTTGCGTACAGTTCGCAGGAGGGCACTACTATTGATGGGTTCATGACCCCGCCCGCAGGATCTCGTCCGCACGGGCGTGGAGACCGTGCGGACCCCGCAGGAAGCGGAGCCTCCCATGCATGTACCCGATGGTTTCATCGACGCACCTGTATCCGTGGCCGCCGGGGGGATCGCCGTCGGTGCGGTGGCGATCAGCCTGCGCGGCGCGCGCCGTGAGCTGGACGAGCGCACCGCCCCGCTCGCCGGGCTCGTCGCCGCCTTCATCTTCGCCGTGCAGATGCTGAACTTCCCCGTCGCGGCCGGCACCAGCGGGCATCTCATGGGCGGGGCGCTGGCCGCGATCCTGGTCGGGCCGTACACGGGGGTGCTCTGCGTATCGGTGGTCCTGCTGATGCAGGGCATCTTCTTCGCCGACGGCGGCCTCACCGCCCTCGGCGTCAACATCACCGTCATGGGCGTGGTCACCGTACTCGTCGCGTACGGCCTGTTCCGGCTGCTGACCGGGGTGCTCCCGCGCACCCGCAGATCGGCCACCGCCTCCGCGTTCGTCGCCGCCCTGGTCTCCGTACCGGCCGCGGCCGCCGCCTTCACGCTGCTCTACTGGATCGGTGGCACCACGGACATCCCGATCGGCAAGGTCTTCACGGCCATGGTCGGCGTGCACACCCTGATCGGCATCGGCGAGGCGGTCATCACCGCGCTGACCGTGGGCGCGGTCCTGGCCGTGCGCCCCGACCTCGTCCACGGCGTCAGCGGCCCGGCCGCCCCCCTCAAGCTCCGCATCGACGGCGAACTGGTCGACGCCCCCGCAGCCACCCGCGATCCCGAACCGGCGGCCCCGGCCCGCTCCACCCGTGGGTTCTGGATCACCGGACTGGTCTCGGCGTTCCTGCTCGCCGGGGTCGTCTCCTTCTACGCCTCGGCCGACCCGGACGGCCTGGAGAAGGTCGCCGCCGACCAGGGCATCGACGAGAAGGCCGAGGAGCACGGCGCGGCGGACTCCCCGCTCGCCGATTACGGCGTCGGGGACATCGCGAACGCCCGCCTCTCCGGCGGTCTCGCCGGAGTGATCGGCGTCAGCGCCACCGTCGTCGTCGGTACCGGGGTGTTCTGGGCGGTCCGCCGCCGCCGCGAGGACGACCACGGCACCGTCCCCCACGGCCACGGCCACGACTCCAACCGGGGCCCAGGCCCCGACCGCGACCACGGACACGTCTGACATGGGCGCGGGCCACGCCCACAAGCTCTACCGGCACGCACACTCGCCGGTCCACGCCCTGCCCCCGCACTGCAAGCTCGCCGCCGTCTTCTGCTTCGTCCTCGTGGTGGTCTCCACCCCGCGCGAGGCGATGTGGGCCTTCGGGCTGTACGCGGCGCTGCTGGCCGCCGTCGCCGCCGTGGCCCGCGTCCCCGCCGGCTTCCTGCTGAAGCGGCTCGTCGTCGAGGTGCCGTTCGTCGCCTTCGCCCTGCTCATGCCGTTCGTGGTGCCGGGCGAGCAGACGCGTGTGCTCGGCGTCTCCGTCAGCGTCCCCGGTCTCTGGGGCGCGTGGAACGTCCTGGCCAAGGCCACCCTCGGCGTCGCCGCCTCGGTGCTCCTGGCCTCCACCACCGAACTGCGCGCCGTGCTGCTCGGCCTCCAGCGCCTCAAGCTGCCGCCGCTGCTCGTGCAGATCGCCTCGTTCATGATCCGGTACGGGGACGTCGTCACCGACGAGATGCGGCGCATGTCGATCGCCCGCCGCTCCCGGGGCCTCGAGGCGCGCGGCGTACGGCAGTGGCGGGTCCTCGCGGCCTCGGCGGGCGCCCTGTTCATCCGCTCCTACGAACGCGGCGAACGCGTTCACCTCGCCATGGTCAGCCGTGGCTACACCGGCACCATGCCGGTCATCGACGAGGTGACCGCCACCCGCGCCCAGTGGGCGTACGCGGCGACTCTCCCCGTACTCGCGCTCGCCGTCTGTCTGCTGGGATGGACCCTGTGACCTCTTCCACGGATGACGCGCCGTCGCTGGAAGTCAGCGGCCTGGCCTACGCCTACCCCGACGGCCACCAGGCCCTCTTCGGGGTGGACCTGACCGTCGGGCGCGGCGAACGCGTCGCGCTCCTCGGCCCCAACGGAGCGGGCAAGACCACGCTCGTCCTGCACCTCAACGGCATCCTGGACGCCGGCTCGGGCACGGTGCGCGTCGCCGGACTCCCGGTCGCCAAGCGGAATCTGGCCGAGATCCGCCGCCGGGTCGGCATCGTCTTCCAGGACCCCGACGACCAGCTGTTCATGCCCACCGTCCGCGAGGACGTCGCGTTCGGCCCCGCATCCGCCGGACTGCGCGGCCCGGAGCTGGAGGAGCGGGTGGCGCGCGCGCTGAAGCAGGTCGGCATGGAGGAGTACGCCGCCCGGCCGCCGCACCACCTCTCCTTCGGGCAGCGCCGCCGGGTCGCCGTGGCCACCGTCCTCGCGATGGAGCCGGAGATCCTCGTCCTGGACGAACCCTCGTCCAACCTGGACCCGGCCTCCCGTCGCGAACTGGCCGATATCCTACGCTCCTTGGACGTCACCGTGCTGATGGTCACGCACGATCTGCCGTACGCCCTGGAGCTCTGCCCGCGCGCCGTCATCCTCAGCGAGGGCGTCATCGCCGCCGACGACCGTACGCGGGACCTCCTGTGCGACGAGAAACTGATGCGCTC
Source organism: Streptomyces sp. McG3 (assembly GCF_018619185.1). Classification (GTDB taxonomy): domain Bacteria; phylum Actinomycetota; class Actinomycetes; order Streptomycetales; family Streptomycetaceae; genus Streptomyces. The sequence continues at coordinate 20,852 of NZ_JAAXYC010000096.1, forward strand.
CCACCGGCTGGAGCTGCCGTTCGGCTTCGACCCGCGCTCCGTCAGCGTTCCGTTGGCGTAAACAGGTCGTGACAGCACGGTGGTCACGGCGACCCGACCCCCGAACACCCTGCCGGAACGTGCACCATGGGGGGATGAGCGGGAGCGTGGGAGTGAGCACGACGGCGGGCGCGGAAGCGGAATCGGGACCAGGCACGGGGGCGGAACCGGGCACGGGACCGGGATCGGACAGGGGAACCGAACCACACACGGGAGCGGACCTGACCGTCACCGAAGCCGTGGTCCCAGCCGTCCCCCGAGCCGTCACCGTGGACGTACGGGGCACGGTCGCGCCCGGGTTCGAACCGGTAGCGGAGGCGTTCGTCCGTAACTTCGAGCAGCGCGGGGAGCGTGGCGCGGCCGTCGCCGTCTACCGCCACGGGCGCAAGGTCGTCGACCTGTGGGCCGGTACGCGAGACGTCGACGGCACCGAACCGTGGGCCGTCGACACCGTCCAGATCGTCCGCTCGGCGGGCAAGGGCATCGCCGCCGCCGTCCCCCTGCTGCTCCACCAGCGCGGGCAGGTCGACCTGGACGCCCCGGTCTCCACCTACTGGCCGGAGTTCAAGGCGAACGGCAAGGAACGCGTCCTCGTCCGCGACCTCCTCGCCCACCGGGCCGGGGTCCCCGCCCTGGACACCGCCCTCACCCCCGCCGAGGCCGCCGACGGGGTCTCCGGACCCGCCGCCGTCGCCGCCCAGCGCCCGCAGTGGGAGCCCGGCACCGACCACGGCTACCACGCCCAGACCTACAGCTGGCTGATCGGCGAACTGGTCCGCCGCGCCACCGGCCGCACCATCGGCCGCTGGATCGCCGAGGAGATCGCCCGCCCGCTCGGCCTCGACTTCTGGTTCGGGCTCCCCGCCGACGAGGCCCACCGCATCGGCCGCATCGGCCCCGTGGAGCCCCCGGCCGCCTCCGCCGCGTCCGGGGCCCTGCGCGTACGCCCCAAACGCTCCGTCGTCGAGGCCTACCGGGACCCGGACTCCCTCACCCGCAGGGCGTTCGGCGCGATCGACCCGTTCCCCGACGAGAACGACCCCGCCTACCGGGCGGCCGAACTCCCCGCATCGGGCGGCATCGCGACCGCCCGGGGCCTGGCCCGCTGCTACGCCGCCATGATCGGCCCCGTCGACGGCCACCGCCGCCTGTTCGCGCCCGCCACGCTCACGCTGGCCCGTACGGAGGAGTCGGCGGGCCCGGACCGGGTGCTGGTCGTCAACACCCGCTTCGGCCTGGGCTACATGCTGCACGGCCCGGCGGCGCCGCTGCTGGGCCCCGGCTCCTTCGGCCATCCCGGACGCGGCGGCTCCCTCGGCTTCGCCGACCCGGAGTCCGGCATCGCGCTGGGCTATGTCACCAACGGTCTCCAGAAGGGAGTCACCGCGGACCCCCGTTCCCAGGCCCTGGTCAGGGCAGTACGGTCGGCGCTATGACACCTGAACCCGCCCGCAGCCCGGCCCGTTTCGCCGGATACAGCGTCCTGATCACCGCCGCCGGCCAGGGCATCGGAGCGGCGACGGCCCGCCGCCTGGCGGCGGAAGGGGCCGCTGTCCTCGTCACCGACCTGGACGCGAAGCGCGCCGCCCACACGGCGGCGGCGATACGCGAGGCGGGTGGCACCGCCGAATCCCTCGTCTGCGACGTGGCCGACCGTGCGGCGGTCGAGGCGGCCGTGGCCCACGCGGTCGCCGCCTTCGGCCGGCTCGACGTCCTGGTCAACAACGCCTACGCGGCGGGCCTGGACACCCCGCTCTTCGAGGACGAGACGGACGAGGTCTGGGAACGCGACCTGGACATCACGCTCTCCGGCCCGTTCCGCTGCGCCCGCGCCGCGCTGCCGCACCTGGTCGCCTCGGGCCGGGGTGCGATCGTCACGATCGGCTCGGTCAACGGCGAACAGGACTTCGGCGGCCACGCGTACAGCGCCGCCAAGGCGGGCCTGACCAGCCTCACCCGTACGCTGGCGGGCCACGCCGGACCGCGCGGCGTACGCGTCAACCTGGTCGCCCCCGGCACGATCCGCACCGACGCCTGGGCGGGTCGCGACGCCGAACTGGACCGGGCCGCCGCCCTCTACCCGCTGGGCCGCGTCGGCACCCCCGAGGACATCGCGTCCGCCGTCGCCTTCCTCGCCTCCAGCGACGCGGCCTGGATCACCGGGACGACGCTGCGCGTGGACGGCGGCATCCTCGCGGTGAACACGGGCTTCCGGCAGGCGATGACGCAGCCGTGAGTTCGCAGCCATGAGGACGCAGCCGTAAACCCGTGGTCGGTCACCGCCCGGGGGACCTACCCTGCGCGGATGATCGACCACGGACACACGGACAGGACCGGCCGCACCGTCACTCTGCGCGAGGTGGACGCGGACAACTGGCGGGCGGTCGCCGACAGCGCGCCCCACGACGACCAGCGCGACTGGGTCCCGGCCCTGGCCGCCCGCTATCTGGTGCTGAGCAGCCGCGAGGACACCTGGACCTCGCTCGCCGTCTGCGCGGGCGACGAGGTGGCCGGACACCTCATGTGGGCCCGGGACGAGGACGGTTCGCACTGGATCGGCGGCATGCTGATCGACGCCGCCCACCAGGGCGCCGGCATCGGCCGGGCCGCCGTACGCACCCTGGCGTCCTGGCTCGCCGCCCGCGAGGACGGCACGGCGGTGCGCCTCTCCTACGCCCCGGAGAACCAGGCCGCCGCGCACCTGTACACCTCGCTCGGCTTCCGCCCGACGGGGGTGGAGGAGGACGGGGAGGTGGTGGCGGAGTGGGGGTAGCGGCGTGGCGAGGGGGCGGGGAGGCTCCGGCTTCCGGCCGCTCCCCGGGGAGAGTGCTCGCGTGCTGCTCGCGCCCCCTGTGCTGATTCCGCGCGCTCTATTTGGTCAGCCTGCTGCGCCAAGGGGCGAGAGAACTGATCGACGGCATCGCCCACTGACCGCCTGCGCACCCGGACGCCTCAGCCGCAACGACGCAGCCGCGTCCGGAGCCGGCGCAGCCCCCGAGCCGCCGGCCGCCCGGACCGCCCGCTCCACGCCCTCGACGGTCTCGCCGTCCGTCCATTCCAGCGTCCACCGTCCCGTGTCCGGGTCGCGGACCGCCTCGACCTCCGCCCCCGACTCCCGTGTGAGCAGGGCGGCGAGGGTGTGGTGCGGGCTGTCGTCGCGAGGCGGTGTCCCGCCTCCGTCCGGCACGGTACCCACCTACCGCTCGGCGCTCAGGACCATCAGCATCGTGGGATCGGCCACGGGGACGAACCCGACCTTGGCGTACAGCTCGTGGGCGTCGAGCGTGGCGAGGAGGGTCCGCTTCAACTCGTACGGGGCGAGGTGGTCGCGCACGGCGGTCGCCAGCCGTACGCCGAGGCCCCGGCCGCGATGCGCCGGGTCCACGTAGACGTCGCAGAGCCAGGCGAAGGTCGCCCGGTCCGTGACGACCCGGGCGTAGGCGACCTGGGCCCCGTCGGGTCCGTAGACACCGAAGTTGAGCGACCCTTGCATGGACCGTTCGACGAGGTCACGGCTGCGGCCGAGGGCCCAGAAGGCGTCGGTGGAGAGCCAGAGGTGCACCAGGCCGATGTCGATGCGGTCCGGGTCGGTGTCGATCTCGTACCGCTCGGCGTCCTGGATCCCGTTTCCGTTTCCGTTCACGTTCTCGTCTTCGGTGCGCGTGGTGGACGTCATGGGCTGGGATCGTAGCCGTGGCCCAGGTGCGGGCCCGAACGTGCGGTGGGTGAGTGGGCGGGAACGGGGAAGCGCTTGACCCTCACGTGACGTGATGCCCCATAGTCCGTCCCATGGAGGAGCACCTGACCGTGGGGCGCGTGGCCGGGCTGGCCGACGTGAGCGTCCGCACGCTGCACCACTACGACGAGATCGGCCTCGTGCGGCCGTCCGAGCGGACCGCCGCCGGGTACCGGGCCTACACGGCGGGCGACGTGGAGCGGCTGCGCGAGGTGATCGCCTACCGGCGGCTGGGCTTCGGACTGCGCGAGATCGCCGACCTGGTGGACGACCCGGACACCGACGCGGTCGCGCACCTGCGCCGGCTGCGCGGCCTGCTGCGGGAACAGCGCGACCACGCCGACGTCATGGTGACGGCCATCGACCGGGAACTGGAGGCGCGGGCCATGGGGATCAGAACGACGCCGGAGGAGCAACTCAGAGTGTTCGGGGCGCAGTTGTACGACGTCATCGGGTCCGCGTACCCGGCCACACGGTGTACGGAGCCACGGATCGCCGCGCGGATCCGAGAGGCGCTCGGGGATGCGCGGACCGTGCTGAACGTGGGGGCGGGCATCGGCTCCTACGAGCCCCCGGACTGTGAGGTGACGGCGGTGGAACCATCGGCGGTCATGCGGGCGCAACGCCCGCCGGACGCGGCTCCGTGCGTGGCCGCCACCGCGGAGCGTCTCCCGTTCGAGGACCAGTCCTTCGACGCGGCGATGGCGGTCAGCACGGTTCACCACTGGCGGGACCCGGTCGCCGGGCTGCGTGAGATGCGGCGGGTGGCCCGCCGTGTGGTCGTGTTCACGTACGACGCCAGTGGCAGCGGCTGGCGGCAACGCTTCTGGCTCACCCGCGACTACCTGCCCGAATTCGCCGGCCTCCTCGTCGACTGGCCGTCGCTGACCGACCTGACCCAGGCGATCGGGGGCCGCGCGGAACCGGTGCTCATTCCGTGGGACTGCGCCGACGGGTTCTTCGAGGCCCACTGGCGCAGGCCCGAGGCGTATCTCGACGAACAGGTGCGCCGCGCGGTATCGGTGTGGACCCGGGTCGGGCCGGAGGCCGAGCAGCGGGCGGTGGACAGCCTCCGCGGCGACCTGTCCTCGGGCCGGTGGTCCGAGCGCAACCGCGACCTCGCCGCCCTCGACGCGGCAGAGCTGGGCCTCCGCCTTCTCGTGGCCTGAGCCGTCCGAGCTCCGGTACGTCGGTACGTCGGTACTTCGGAGCGGGACGATGAACGACCGGCTCAGGCGGCAATCCGTGCGGCTTCGGTTCGGTACGCGCGGTCCTCCCGGCAGTCGCGGCAGTGGCCCGGGGTGGGGGAGCGGAAGGCGCGGTCGCAGCCGTCGCAGGTCTGGAACGGTGTGACGGCCACGCGGGGGCGGCGGGCGAGTGCGGCGCGTTCCCG
>NZ_JAAXYC010000097.1 GCF_018619185.1 Streptomyces sp. McG3
GGACCGGACCCCGCCCGCAGCACCGGACCCCCCGGAACGCAAGGAGAACACTCTCCAGATGACGACCACCGCCGTCACCCACATCGCCAGCCTGGTCACCAATGACCCCTCCCTCGGCAACGGGACCCCCTTGGGCCTGATCCAGGACGCGGCCGTCGTCATCGACGGCGACCGCATCGTCTGGACCGGTGAATCCAGCAAAGCACCCGCCACTGACAACGTCCTCGACGCGGCCGGCCGCGCGGTGATCCCGGGCTTCGTCGACTCCCACTCCCATCTGGTCTTCGCGGGCGACCGCACCCAGGAGTTCAACGCCCGCATGTCCGGGCAGCCCTACCGCGCCGGCGGCATCCGCACCACCGTCGCCGCCACCCGGGCCGCCTCCGACGAGGAGCTCTCCGCCAACGTCGCCCGCTACCTCGCCGAGGCCCTGCGCCAGGGCACCACCACCTTCGAGACCAAGTCCGGCTACGGCCTCACCGTCGAGGACGAGGCCCGCGCCCTGCGGATCGCGGCCCGCCACACCGACGAGGTCACCTACCTCGGCGCCCACATCGTCTCCCCCGACTACGCCGACGACCCCGCCGGATACGTCGACCTGGTCACCGGCCCGATGCTGGAGGCCTGCGCCCCGCACGCCCGCTGGATCGACGTGTTCTGCGAGCAGGGCGCCTTCGACGGCGACCAGGCCCGCGCCATCCTCACGGCGGGCCGCGCCAAGGGGCTGCACCCCCGTATCCACGCCAACCAGCTGACGTACGGCCCCGGCGTCCAGCTCGCCGTAGAGCTCGACGCGGCGTCGGCCGACCACTGCACCCACCTCACCGACGCGGACGTCGACGCGCTCGGCCAGGGCGACACGGTGGCCACGCTGCTCCCGGGCGCGGAGTTCTCCACCCGCGCCACCTGGCCCGACGCCCGCCGCCTCCTCGACGCGGGGGCCACCGTCGCGCTCTCCACGGACTGCAACCCCGGCTCGTCGTTCACCTCGTCCATGCCGTTCTGTGTGGCGCTGGCCGTGCGCGACATGGGGATGACCCCGGACGAGGCGATCTGGTCCGCCACCGCCGGCGGGGCCGCCGCCCTGCGGCGCCCCGACATCGGCCGGATCACCCCCGGCGCCCGCGCCGACCTGGTGCTCCTCGACGCCCCGAGCCACGTCCACCTCGCCTACCGCCCGGGCGTCCCGCTGGTCAGCGCGGTCTGGCGGAGTGGACAGCGGGTGGTGTAGCCCGGGGCGCACCGGCCTGCCCCTCGCACGCGGAAGGACCCGCTCCCGGTATCCTGGGCGGGTCCTTCCGCGGTGCTGCCCGAACGGCCCGTGGAGCCCCATGGGGGACGGTGGGCGGTGTCGGGTCACTCCTCCAGGGTCAGACCCTTGCGGAGCTTGGTCAGCGTCCTGGAGAGCAGCCGGGACACGTGCATCTGCGAGATGTCGAGCTCCTCGCCGATCTCCGACTGCGTCATGTTGCTGACGAAGCGGAGCGAGAGGATCATCCGGTCCCTGGAGGGCAGCGCGGCGATCAGCGGCTTCAGTGACTCGACGTACTCGATGCCTTCGAGACCGTGGTCCTCGTAGCCGATGCGGTCCGCGAGGGCGCCCTCGCTGTCGTCCTCCTCGGGCTTGGCGTCCAGCGAGCTCGCGGTGTACGCGTTGCTCGCGGACATGCCCTCGACGACCTCCTCCGGGCTGATCCCGAGGCGCTCGGACAGCTCCGCCACGGTGGGCGCGCGGTCCAGCTGCTGGGAGAGCTCGTCGCCGGCCTTCGCCAGGTCGAGCCGCAGCTCCTGGAGCCGGCGCGGTACGCGCACGGACCAGCTGGTGTCACGGAAGAAGCGCTTGATCTCGCCGACGATCGTCGGCATCGCGAACGTGGGGAACTCCACGCCGCGGCTGAGCTCGAACCGGTCGATCGCCTTGATCAGGCCGATGGTGCCGACCTGGACGATGTCCTCCATCGGCTCGCTGCGGGAGCGGAACCGGGAGGCGGCGAACTTGACGAGCGCGAGGTTGAGCTCGACGAGGGTGTTGCGGACGTAGCTGTACTCGTGGGTGCCCTCTTCGAGGGACTCCAGCCGCTCGAAGAGCGTCTTCGACAGGGCCCTGGCGTCCAGAGCGCCCACTTCGGCGTAGGGGGGGATCTCGGGAAGTCCTTCGAGTCCCTCGCCGGCCGCGCCGGAGAAGTCTGAGGTCGTGCTGGTGGCGCTGGTGGCGCTGGTGGCGCTGGTGGTGCTGGTGCGCGGGCCGGGAACGGCGCTCGCGGCGGGGGAGTCGGAATTGGTCGGTCCCTGAGGACATGCCGACGGCGCGTTGTGGGTACGCGCTTCGTCGAGCCGGGGTGACATGGGGTCTCCTCCATCGTTCTCGGCATATGGCTGCCGATGCCCATACGTGTTCCTGCGGTGAAGCGGCGCCTCCAAAGCCGGTCGTGTTTCTGGTGTCCCTCTACCCATACCCGGTCCTGGCCAGCAGTGACAAGCGCCAATTACCGCTATATGTCCGGTTTGTTGAGGTCTCCGACTACCGCGTGGCGAACGGAACGCGTACTGTTTTAGGCGTCGGCGGCAGCTACGCATACAGCCGCACAGGCAGTGACGCGCACAGTGACGAACGGCGAAGAGGGACAGGCATGGACCGCGGGACGGTCGGCAGTGCTAACCGGGGTCGACTTCAGGTCGAGGCCCGGACCGAGGGGCGCAGCGAGGTCGTGACGCCGGTGGGTGAGCTCGATCACCACACCGCCGATCTGCTGCGCGAGCCCCTGGAGCGTGCGGTCGAGCAGGGGCGGTCACGCCTGGTGGTCGACTGCTCCCGCCTGGATTTCTGCGATTCGACCGGGCTGAACGTCCTGCTCGGCGCCCGCCTCAAGGCGGAGGCGGTCGGCGGAGGGGTTCATCTGGCCGGAATGCTGCCCGTCGTGGCGAGGGTGTTCGAGATCACCGGCGCGGAGGCGGTCTTCACCGTCCACGCCACGCTCGAAGAGGCCCTGGCCAGCTGACCCGGCATGAGCGTGCGACCGCGGACGCCCCCGATGTCGGCCGTGTCACGCGATCGTGTGCCTCAAGTGGGTGTTGTTGCGACACGGCAGGGCAGGAGACACCCCGGCGGCGCCTCGCAAGGGCTCCGGCACACTCGGTAACTGATCACTATCTGTTGAACGGCGACATGGCGACATGGCGAATCGGTGAGGTGAAGCGCTGATGAGCACCACCCGGCAGCATCCGCCGGGCGACCTCGGTCGCGAGCCGGACGGAGCGGGCGCAGCCCCGACCGTCCCGGCCGAGCGGCAGTGGCGCACGCTCTCACTCGGGCAGGCCAGCGGCATTGTTCCGATGGCCCGTGACTTCGCCCGGCAGGCGTTGCACGACTGGGGCTGGCTCCCGGCGGCCACCGCGGACCGCAGGGCGGCCGCCGAGGACGTTCTGCTGGTCGTCTCCGAGCTGGTGACGAACGCCTGTCTGCACGCGGAGGGCCCCGAAGAGCTCCGGATCGGCCACACGCCCAAGGTGCTGCGGGTGGAGGTCGTCGACCGGGGAGCCGGTCAGCCCGCCCCCCGTACGCCGCACCGCGCCGGCCGGCCCGGTGGGCACGGCATGTTCATCGTCCAGCGCCTCTGCCTCGACTGGGGCGTCCTGCGCACTCCGGACGCCCCCGGCAAGACCGTCTGGGCGGAGCTCGCCGCTCCCGCCTAGCCGCACCCCTCACCCGTACACCTCAGAGGTAGGCCTCGGCCCACCTCTCACCCGCACCGACAAGAGCGCGCCGGATCGGCGCGCTCTTTGTCTTCCCTCCATCAGGCCCCGGGCGTACCTTGAGCGCCAAATCTGATGTGCCGTCAGTAATGTGCGCCCGTACGGGTCGTGGCGCGCGGCGGCGTCCGGCATGAGGGGAACACGAGGTGTCGAACCAGAAGCGGACAACTCTCGCGCTGGCGGCTGCGCTGGCGGGCTCGATCGTGGTCGCGGGCGCGCCCGCCGCGCACGCCGCGGTCGTGGACGTCAACTACCAGTGCGTGACGCCCATCGGGCCCAAAGGGGCGGTCTCGCCCATCGATATCAAGGGCGTGAAGAGCGGCGACGGCTACAAGCTCACCATGTCCTTCCAGAAGGGCGTCTCGTCCAGCCCGGTCGAGCTGGGCAAAGGGGCCATGAACCCGAGCGCCGTGATCGAACTGGGCGGCGCGGAGCAGGGGAAGATCCCGGTCACCGGCCCGGCGAACAGCGAGGCGATTCCGGCCAACACCCCGATCAAGATCAGCGACCTGTCGGGGACGTACACCCCGAAGAAGAGCGGCAAGGTCACCTTCACCGCCGGGGTCCTCACCATCAAGGCGCTCGGTACGACCACCACCTGCACGCCGAAGAACAGCCCCGGCCCCTCCCTCGAACTCGACGTCCAGGGGGCGGGCGGTTCGTCGGGCGGCGGCTCCGCCGACGGCGGTTCTACGGGCGGCGCGTCCACCGGCGGTTCGACCGGCGGCGCTTCGGGCGGCGGTGAGCTGCCCCGCACCGGCCCGCTGGACTCGGCGGCGGCGCTCGGCACGCTCGGCGGCACCGTGCTGCTGAGCGGGGCGGCCGGAGTGCTCTGGCTGACCCGGCGAGGACAGCGCTCCGCGGGCTGAGACCGGCACGGCCCAGCGCAGCATCGCCGCCGGAAGGCAGAGGAGCCGCCCATGTCGCCACCCACCCCGCGCCTCCGCCGGGCGCTGCTCGTCCTCACGGCGGTGCTCGCCACGCCGCTGTGCGCGCTCACGCCGCTCCCGGCCGCCGCGCACGCCCCCGCCGAGACCGCCGCTCAGGCCGCCGCGGACGGCCCGGTGGGCTGGACGGCCAGGCCGGCCGGGCCGGGCGCCGGGCGGGACGCCAGGCCGTACGTCTATCTGGAGGGCACCCCCGGCACGGCCCTCCAGGACCGGCTCGCGGTGACCAACTCGGGCCGGGCCCCGCTGACCGTACGGCTACGGGGCGACGGCCGGGCCGGGGCCTGGATCGGGTTCGCCGCGGACACCGTCACCGTCCCGGCCCGGACCCGCGCCGAGGTGCCGCTCGCCCTCACGGTGCCGCCCGACGCGGTGCCCGGCGACGCTTCCGGGGAGGTCGTGGCCGACGACGGGGACGACGAGATCCGGGTACCGGTCCGGGTCCGGATCGGCGGTCCGACGCTGGCGGCGCTCACCGTCGAGGACGTCGAGATATCCGGCGGGACCATCCGGTACGCCCTGGTCAACCGGGGTAACGCGATGCTGGAGCCCCGGCTCGCGGTACGCGCCGACGGGGTGTTCGGCACACTGCTGGACCGCCCGGAACGGCCCCTGCCGCTGGAGCTGGCCCCCGGCCGACGGGTGGAGCGGACCGAACCCTGGCCCGACGCCCCGGCATTGGACGCGGTCACCGTAACGCTGCGGGTCACCGCCCCGGGGGGCGCCCGGGACGAGGCCGAGGCCTCGGCGACGTACGTCCCGGCGGGCCCGGCCGTCGGCGCCGGGCTGCTGGTCCTCGGCGGCCTGGCCCTGCTCGGCTCCGCCGCGTACCGGCGGCGACGCGTCAGGCGGGGCGACCCGGATCCGCCGGGCGCGGAATCGGCCGACGACGGGCAACCGACCACAGAGACGAGGCCCTTGGTGAAGGCGGGACCCCTGGTGAAGGCGGGAGCGGAATCGTGACGCGGCAGCCCGGCCTCCGAGCCTCCCGGCGCTCCGCGTCGGCCGTCCTCCTGCTCCTGGCGGCCGCCGCCCTCCTGGCCGTCCTGCCCGCCCTGTCGGTCCTGTCGGCACCGGGCGCGCGGGCGGCCGACGGCGATCCCACCGTCAGCCTGTCCAAGAAGGAGGCGGGCAAGGGCGGAGAGATCACCGTCAGCGGCAGTGGCTGGCGCGCGGAGGCGTTGCTGATGCTGCTGATCTGCGGTCAGTCCACGCCGGAGCGGGGCGTGGTCGGCGGCACCAACGCCTGTGCCAACGCCGACGGCCGCGCCGTCACGACCGACAAGAAGGGCGCTTTCAGCAAGAAGCTGCCGGTCACCGAACCGCCGAAGCCGTGTCCCTGCGTGGTGCACGTAGCCACGGTGACCGGCGAGCAGGCGCTGGCCGACGCGGTGTTCAGGGTGGCGGGCCACCCCACCAAGGATCTGCCGAAGCAGACCGGGGGCGGAAAGCTCGCGGTGCTGGCCACCACCCGTCTGGAGGGCGACAGCTCCCTGCTCACCTGGTTCGGGGCCCCGCCGGCCCGCCGGCTCGTCTTCACCGTGGGCAATCTCGGGTCCGCGCCCGTCACGGACCCCGTCTTCGAGATCGGCACCGCGCACGGCGTCTACGCGCCGCAGTGGGAGGAACGCCAGTGGCGCGGCACGGTCGCCCCCGGCGCCAAGGCGCAGATCAAGCTGCCGGTCGAACTGTCGGCGGGCGCGCACGGCGACTACCAGGTGTCCCTGCGGTACGGGCAGAAGGTGCTGGCCGAACAGCCGTGGGGGGTCGGCCGCCCCTGGGGCGTCACGCTCTTCTGGGTCCTGCTCTGCATGGTCGTCCCGGCGGCCGTCTTCCGTATCGGCATGGCGGTCGTCGACAAGGTCCGGCCGCGTCCCGCCGGCTCGCACCGTACGCGTACGCCGGCCACCCGACGGAGGCCGAAGCGGCGCGGGCGCACGGGCGCCGGCCAGGACGCGACCACGGCCCCGGGCGCGACCACTGAAGCGACCACGAACGCCGCCACGACCACAGACGCGACCACGGCCGTGCTGCCGTGGTTCACCCCGGATTCCGCACCGTCAGAGAACCGACCCCGACCCACGACGAAGGGACAAGCGTGAGCACGCAACGGAGGATGAGCGCGGCCGGAGTCGCGCTGATGCTCGGCGGCGCGGGCATCTTGATGGCCGCGAGTCCGGCCCAGGCCGCCGAGGTCAGTTACGCGACGGAGTGCGTTCCGCCGCCGATCTCGGGACTGCCCGCGGTGCAGGGCACCACGAAGGTGGAGCTGTCCGCTCCGGCCGAGGCGAAGGTGGGCGACGAGATCGAGGTCGTCTGGAAGACGGTCGCGGCCGCGTCCAAGAACCCGGACGTGCTGGACCTGGGAGCGGACACGGTCAAGCCGACCGGAACCGTCACCCTGGGCGGTTCGGCGAGCGGCGAACTGAAGCTGGAGGGCCCCCGGCAGAACCCGCCCATTCCCAAGAACAGCCCCATGGTGCTGCCCGACATGAAGGGCACGCTCAAGCTGGAGACCGCGGGGGAGATCACCCTGACGCCGGGCGCGTACAACATCAACGTGTCCAAGCCGATCTCCACGGACACCAAGTGCGCGCCGAAGGAAGAGGTGGAGGCGGGCGCCACGATCAAGGTCACCGAGGGCGGCGGCTCCACCACGGGCGGCACGACATCCGGCGGTTCGGACAGCGGCGGCACGGACGCCGGAGGCACCTCCTCCGGCGGCGCCGACACCGGAGGAACCACGTCCGGCGGCACGGATTCCGGCGGTACGACGGCGGGCGGCTCGGACGGCGGCGCCGACACCGGGGGCGCCTCGTCCGGCGGCAGCACCGGCGGCGGGGGCGGGGAGACCGACTTCCCCGGCAAGGAGGTGTCCGTCGCCTACGCGTGCAAGACCCCGATCGGGGACAAGAACGCCACCTCGCCGGTCAGGATCAGCGCCAAGAAGAGCGGCGGCGACTACGACCTGACGGTGAAGTTCAGCAAGTCCGTGATGGACAGCCCGATCGACATCCCGGCGGGCCAGGTGAAGCCGTCCATGGACGTCAAGCTCGGCGGGGCGGACAAGGGCACGGTCAAGGTCGAGGGGCCGGTGAACAAGGAGGTCATCAAGACCGGCGCCCCGATCGAGATCCCCGACCTCACCGGTACGTACAAGCCCGGCGCGAGTGGCAAGTCCACGCTCAGTCCCGGCGTCCTGACGGTGATGGCCGCCGGTACGACGACCACCTGCACCCCGCCCGCGGGCGTGGCCGTCTCCCTGGAGCTGGACACCTCCGCCCAGCCGGGCGGCGCGTCCGGAGGCAGCGGGAGCGGCGGCGCGGCCGACTCCGGCGGAGCCGCGGCGTCCGGCGGCGGCACGGACTCCGGCGGTGGCCTGGCCGCCACCGGGGCCGAGGACGACGGTGCGCTGAGGGCGCTCGGCCTGGTCGCCGGCACGGCGATCCTGCTGGGCGGCGCGGTGTTCACGTTCACCCCGTGGCGGAGGCTGCGCGGCACCCGCTGAGCCGGGTCCACGAGCGGGGGCTCCGCCCGGAGAACGCTTCTCCGGGCGGAGCCCCCGTCATGCTCAGAACTTGCTCAAATCACCCGGCGTGCCTTGCTCATGCAAGATCGACAAGGCTAGGTTCCCTGTGCGCCTCTTCGCAGCAGCGAAGGGCATCGTCTGGGTGCGGCGCTGTCCGGCGGGCTTGACCACCTGCTGGTGCCGCACGGGTTGAGAAAAGGAACGACATGAACGTGACCTGGGGGAAGAAGGCTGCGACGGGCGTGCTCGCCGGCCTCCTGATGACGTCCGGACTGACGCTGGCCACCGCCGCGCCCGCTGCGGCGGCCGGTGCGAAGTACACCTGCAAGGCGACGCCCAGCCTCTCGCTGGGGCGCCCGGTGTCGACCTCCGCCTGCAAGAAGTCCGCCAAGGGCAAGAGCGTCAAGAAGCACCGTGCCGTGCTCGTCTGCGATGTGGTGCGGGGCCGCGGAGCCGAGCACACCATCCCGTGGACGGTGAAGGGCGACTGGAAGAAGCCCGGCAGCAAGTCCTCGGTGAAGTGCGGCTTCAGCAGCTTCCTGCGGAGCGTCAAGGTCGAGACCAAGTAGCCGCCGCGACCGTCTGAGCCGCCGGTCCGAGCCGAACGGCCTGAACCGAACTGCCTGCACCGAACTGCCTGCACCGAACTGCCTGCACCGAACGACAGCGGGTCCGCACGAGATGATCGTGCGGACCCGCTGTCGTGTCCCGCGCGGGACCGGGGCAGCTACTTGACGTTGCCCATGAGAGCGCGGATCTTGCGTCCCGCCACTATGAAGGCGATGCCCGCCGCGACGGCCACGACCGCCTGCAACGTGTAGTACGCGGCGTCGCCCAGCGGGGCGTTGAGCTTCGTGGTCCAGCCGTTGAGGGCGTTGCCCGTCGACGTGGCCAGGAACCACAGGCCCATGATCTGGCCCATGAACATCTTCGGCGCCAGCTTCGTGGACAGCGACAGGCCGACCGGGGAGAGGCACATCTCGCCCATGGTCTGCGCCAGGTAGACGGCGAGCAGCCAGAAGACCGTGACCTTGCCGGTCTCGCTGTTCGCGGCGGCCGCGCCCGCCAGCCCCATGATGCCGAAGGAGCCGCCGATGAGGAGCATCGCCAGCGCGAACTTCATCGGCGTGCTGGGTTCACGGTTGCGCGTGGCCAGCTTGACCCAGATCGTGGCGAAGATCGGGGCCAGGATGATGACCAGTGCGGGGTTGACCGACTGCAGCCAGGAGGCCGGGAACTCCCAGCCGCCGATGAAGCGGTCCGTCTTGTTGTCGGCGAAGATCGTCAGCAGCGATCCGGACTGGTCGTAGATCATCCAGAAGAGCACGGCCGTGATGAAGAACCACACGTACGCCTTGATCTTCGGCCGGTCCTCCTGGGTGAGCGCCGGGTCCCGGAAGATCGTGATGAAGTAGACGACCGGCACGACGACGCCCAGCACGGCCAGGACGTTGACGATGTGCTCGATGTCGTACGTGCCCAGCGCCAGGTCGATCAACAGCGCGGCGACCGCGACACCGGACCACAGGCCCACCTTGCGCAGCATCTGCCGCCGCTCCTCGGGGGAGGCGGGCTTCGCGGGCAGCTTGCCGATGTCGCCGAGGTGCTTGGAGCCCAGCACGTACTGGATGACCGCGAAGGTCATACCCACACCGGCGACACCGAAGCCGAGGTGCCAGTTGACGTTCTCGCCGAGGTAGCCGACCAGCAGCGGAGCGGCGAAGCCACCGATGTTGATCGCCATGTAGAAGAGCGTGAAGCCGGCGTCACGGCGGGCGCTGGACTGGTTCTCGTAGAGCGCGCCCACCATCGCCGAGATGTTCGGCTTCAGCAGACCCGTACCGACCGCGATCAGCGCGAGGCCGAAGAAGAACGTGATGTCGCTCGGCAGCGCGAGCGCGAAGTGACCGAGGGCGATGACGATCCCGCCGACCAGAACGGCCTTGCGGGCGCCCCAGAGGCGGTCGGCGACCCAGCCGCCGGGCATCGCGGCCATGTAGACGACGGCGTTGTACACACCGTAGATGGAGGCGGCGAGCGCCTCCCGGCCCTCAAGGGGGCCGTCGAGCACAGCGGCCACCAAGTACAGGGTGAGGATGGCGCGCATCCCGTAGAAGGAGAAGCGTTCCCACATCTCCGTCATGAACAGGGTGGCCATACCGCGGGGGTGGCCGAAGAAGGTCTTCTCGCCGGAACTCGGCGAGTCCTTCGTCAGGCTGGACGCCATGGTCGATCCTTGCTGGTCGGGACGCGACGCCTCGTGAGCTGTACGCGCCCGGTGGGGGGCAGCCGGCACCGGCGCGGCGTACCCCGGCCCCACGCCTTGAGGGGACGTGCTCCGCGCGGCCGGGCTCCTGACGGAGATACGGCGGCGGAGCGGGGAAGAACCGCGTCGGGATCCACGCCCGGCGCGCGTCCTCGCGCTCCGGGCCCGGCTCACAGGTCATTCACTCAGGAGCCGGCGGGAACCGGCCCCGCACACAAAAGAGACCCTTGGCGCTCATGGCTGCCCAAAGGTCCTTGAGTGGTGCAACAGGCGTTGGGACACCATACGACACGACACAGCAGGATATGAAAGGACTTGAGACATGGATCACAGGTCCTGATGGAACCACACTCCCATATTCAAAGGTCCCCGTCCGCTTTGTGGCGCTGACCCGCAGGTGACGTCGCGTACCTCACTTCGGACCCCCCGTCCGGACTACCATCAGTCCATGACCCGTGTACTGCTCGCCGAGGACGACGCATCCATCTCGGAGCCACTGGCCCGCGCACTGCGTCGGGAGGGCTACGAGGTCGAGGTACGCCAGGACGGCCCGACCGCGCTCGACGCCGGACTCCAGGGCGGCATCGACCTGGTCGTCCTCGACCTGGGGCTGCCCGGGATGGACGGTCTCGAAGTCGCCCGCAGGCTCCGGGCCGGCGGCCACGCCATCCCGATCCTGGTCCTGACGGCCCGCGCCGACGAGGTCGACACGGTGGTCGGCCTGGACGCGGGGGCCGACGACTACGTCACCAAGCCGTTCCGGCTCGCCGAGCTGCTCGCCCGGGTCCGCGCCCTGCTGCGCCGCGGGGCCTCCGAGCCCGTGCCGCAGCCCGCCACCCACGGGGTCAGGATCGACGTCGAGTCGCACCGGGCCTGGATGGGTGAGGAGGAACTCCAGCTCACCGCAAAGGAGTTCGACCTCCTGCGGGTCCTGGTCCGGGACGCGGGCCGGGTCGTCACCCGCGACCAGCTGATGCGCGAGGTCTGGGACACCACCTGGTGGTCCTCCACCAAGACCCTCGACATGCACATCTCCTGGCTGCGCAAGAAGCTCGGCGACGACGCCGCCAATCCGCGCTACATCGCCACCGTCCGGGGCGTCGGCTTCCGGTTCGAGAAGAGCTGACGTACGAAGCACCCATGCATCCTGAAGACCGCTCCGGACACCACCCCGACGCGGGTGGCCACGTGCGTCCCGACGACCTGAAGAGGCGGGTATGCGCCGCCGGCTGATCAACTCCACGCTCGCCGTGGTGCTCGTCGTCATCGCCGTCTTCGGCGTCTCGCTGGTGATCGTCGAGACGCGCACCATCAGCGCCAGCGCCCAGGAGAGCGTCGAGTCCGAGGCGCTCCGGCTGATCAGCGTGGTCGACAGCCGGCTGCTGGGTGCGGAGCGGATCAACCCCGGGGTGCTGGCCGAGCAGATCGACCCCAAGCGGTACGCGCTGGTCGAGATCCCCGGCCGCGAGCCCATCGCCGTCGGCGAGCGCCCCGTCGGCAGCGTCCTGCGCGCCGTCGAGACCGGCGAGCAGGGCGAGACCGTCACCGTCGAGGAGTCCCGCTCGGCCGTCACCCGTGAGGTCGGACGCACGCTCCTGATCATCGGTGCGGTGGCGCTGCTGGCGATCGTCTCGGCCGTGCTGCTCGCCGTACGCCAGGCGAACCGGCTGGCCTCCCCGCTCACCGACCTCGCCGAGACCGCGGAGCGCCTCGGCTCCGGGGACCCCCGCCCGCGCCACAAGCGGTACGGGGTGCCCGAGCTGGACCGGGTCGCCGACGTCCTGGACTCCTCGGCCGAGCGGATCGCCCGGATGCTGACCGCCGAACGCCGACTGGCCGCGGACGCCTCGCATCAGCTGCGGACGCCGCTGACCGCCCTCTCCATGCGGATCGAGGAGATCTCCGTCACCGACGACCCCGACACGGTGAAGGAGGAGGCGAACATCGCCCTCACCCAGGTCGAGCGCCTCACCGACGTCGTCGAACGGCTCCTGACGAACTCCCGCGACCCGCGCACCGGCTCCGCCGTCGTCTTCGACCTCGACGAGATCGTCAAACAGCAGATCGAGGAGTGGCGCCCCGCCTACCGCAGCGCCGGCCGCGCACTGGTCTGCTCCGGCAAGCACGGGCTGCAGGCCGTCGGCACCCCGGGCGCGGTCGCCCAGGTCCTGGCGGCGCTGATCGAGAACTCCCTCATGCACGGCGGCGGCACCGTCGCCCTGCGCACCCGGGTGACCGGCAACCAGGCGGTCATCGAGGTCACCGACGAGGGCCCCGGCGTCCCCGCCGAACTGGGCGCGCGGATCTTCGAGCGGACCATCAGCGGCCGCAACTCCACCGGCATCGGGCTGGCCGTCGCCCGCGACCTCTCGGAGGCGGACGGCGGCCGGCTGGAGCTGCTCCAGCAGCACCCGGCGGTCTTCGCGCTCTTCCTCAGCCGGGTCCCGGTCGACCGCAAGGCCCCTGAGCGCCCGGTGCGCTGAACAACGACGGACGCGGCGGACCGGTTCCCGTACGGGTGCGGCGGAGGGAGTCCCGTACGGGTACCGCGGGTCAGTTCCGGGGGATCAGTCCCGTACGGGTACCGGGGGTCAGTTCCGTACGGGGTCGGGCGCTACCCGCTCCTCCGCCGTCGGCCCGCGCTGCTCCAGAAACCGTTCCGCGCTCAGCACGGCCTCCTTGGCGGGCAGGGTCTTGAAGACCCAGGTGCGGTAGGACCAGAAGCGGAACAGGGTGGCGACCCCGATGCCGACGATCTTGAAGACATTGCTCTGGACCGGGGTGTTCCAGCCGAAGCCGTACGTCGCCAGGTACAGCACGCCCGTCTCGATCACCGCGCCCGCCGCGCTGAACAGCAAGAAGAGGGCCAGCTCACGGGTCCGGCCGGTCTTGTCGCGGTCCCGGTAGGTCCAGTAGCGGAAGCCCACGTAGTTGAAGAGGATCGCGACGAACGTCGCCACCACGCTCGCCCGGACCACCTGGAGGTCCGTCGTGTGCCGCAGCAGGTTGAAGACCGCGATGTTGACCAGCAGGCCGAAAGCGCCGACCGCGCCGAACTTGGCGACCTCCCGGGCCAGCAGCTCAAGCCGGGTCCGCAGTGCGCCCCGTTCGCTCATGGTGATCGCTGGCCCCGTCCGTCGGAAGGCGTCTGGAAGACGTGTCGACGCAAGCACGTCAACTCCGCCATGCTAACCAGCCCACCCGTGTGACGCCCGTGAGTCCGCAGGGGCCGTGGCCGCACGGCATCCGTACGGCCGTCCGGGAAGCACCGGCGTGGCGGATATCCTGAAGACGTGACGTTCCCGGTAGTCGGCATGGTCGGCGGCGGTCAGCTCGCCCGCATGACCCACGAGGCGGGTATCCCCCTCGGCCTGAAATTCAAGCTGCTCAGTGACACTCCCCAGGACTCGGCGGCCCAGGTGGTGAGCGAGGTCGTCATCGGCGACTATCGCGACCTGGACACGCTGCGCGCCTTCGCGCGCGGCTGCGACGTGATCACCTTCGATCACGAGCACGTGCCGACCGAGCATCTGCGGGCCCTGGAGGCGGACGGCATCCCCGTGCGCCCCGGCCCCGATGCCCTGGTGCACGCCCAGGACAAGGGGGTGATGCGCGCGAAGCTCCTGGAGCTCGGCGCACCCTGCCCCCGCCACCGCGTCGTGAGCGACCCGGCCGACGCCGCCGCGTTCGCCGAGGAGGTCGGGGGCTTCCCCGTCATCCTCAAGACCGTGCGCGGCGGCTACGACGGCAAGGGCGTGTGGGTGGTCCGCTCCGCAGCGGACGCGGCCGATCCGTTCCGCGCCGGGGTCCCGGTCCTCGCGGAGGAGAAGGTCGACTTCGTACGGGAGCTGGCGGCGAACATCGTCCGCTCGCCGCACGGCCAGGCCGTCGCCTACCCGGTCGTCGAGTCCATCCAGGTGGACGGCGTCTGCGACACGGTGATCGCCCCCGCCCCCGGGCTGGACGAGGCACTGGCCGGCGAGGCCCAGCAGCTCGCGCTGCGCATCGCCGCCGAGCTGGGCGTCGTCGGACACCTCGCGGTCGAGCTGTTCGAGACGCGTGGACCCGACGGGAAGCCCGGCATCCTGGTCAACGAGCTGGCGATGCGCCCCCACAACTCGGGCCACTGGACCATGGACGGCGCGATCACCTCCCAGTTCGCCAACCACGTGCGGGCGGTCCTCGACCTCCCCCTCGGCGACCCGCGCCCGCGCGCCCCCTGGACGGTCATGTGCAACGTCCTGGGCGGCGACTACCCGGACATGTACCGGGCCTATCTGCACTGCATGGCCCGCGACCCGCAGCTCAAGATCCACATGTACGGCAAGGACGTGAAGCCCGGCCGCAAGGTCGGACACGTCAACACCTACGGCGATGACCTGGCGGACGTGCGGGAGCGCGCCCGGCACGCGGCCGACTACCTGCGAGGAACGATCACCGAATGACTTCCCCCGGCACCGGATCCCCCGCCGCTCCTCTCGTCGGCATCGTCATGGGCTCGGACTCCGACTGGCCCGTCATGGAGGCCGCCGCCAAGGCGCTCGACGAGTTCGAGATCCCCTACGAGGTCGACGTCGTCTCCGCCCACCGCATGCCGCACGAGATGATCGCGTACGGCGAGCGGGCCGCGGGCCGCGGCCTGAAGGCGATCGTCGCGGGCGCCGGCGGGGCCGCCCACCTGCCCGGCATGCTGGCCTCGGTCACCCCGCTGCCGGTCATCGGCGTTCCGGTGCCGCTGAAGTACCTGGACGGCATGGACAGCCTGCTCTCCATCGTCCAGATGCCCGCCGGGGTCCCCGTCGCCACCGTCTCCGTCGGCGGCGCGCGCAACGCGGGCCTGCTGGCCGCACGGATCCTCGCCGCCTCCGACCCCGCGCTCCAGGAGCGGATGCGGGAGTTCCAGCAGGAGCTGAACGACCAGGCCACCGAGAAGGGCAAACGTCTGCGCGCCAAGGTCCAGGGCGCGGACTCCTTCGGCTTCGGAAAGTAGGGGGCGGCACATGAACGACGCCTACCTGGCGCGGGCCCGCGAGCTCCTCGCCGTCCACCCCGTCGTCGACGGCCACAACGACCTCCCCTGGGCCCTGCGCGAACAGGTCGGCTACGACCTCGACGCCCGGGACATCGCCGCCGACCAGCGCGGCCTGCTCCACACCGACCTGAACCGGCTGCGGGCCGGCGGGGTCGGCGGCCAGTTCTGGTCGGTGTACGTCCGCACCGACCTGACCGGCGACGCGGCCGTCAGCGCCACCCTGGAACAGATCGACGTCGTCGGCGAGCTGATCGCCCGCTATCCGACGCACCTGCGCCGCGCGCTCACCGCCGACGACCTGGAGAAGGCCCGCGCCGAGGGCCGGATCGCCTCCCTGATGGGCGCCGAGGGCGGCCACTCCATCAACAACTCGCTGGGCACCCTGCGCGCCCTGTACGACCTGGGCGTCCGCTACATGACGCTCACCCACAACGACAACATCGACTGGGCCGACAGCGCGACGGACCTGCCGCGCCTCGGCGGCCTCTCCGCCTTCGGCCACGAGGTCGTCCGCGAGATGAACCGTGTCGGCATGCTGGTCGACCTCAGCCACGTCGCGGACGGCGTCATGCGCGACGCGCTCGCCACCAGCACCGCGCCGGTGATCTTCTCGCACTCCTCGGCCCGCGCCGTCTGCGACCACCCGCGCAACATCCCCGACGACGTGCTCGCGGCCCTCCCGGCCAACGGCGGCGTCGCGATGGTGACCTTCGTCCCGAAGTTCGTGCTGCCCGAGGCCGTCGCCTGGACCCTTGCCGCCGACCGCAACATGCGCGAGCACGGCCTGCACCACCTCGACACCACCCCGACCGCGATGCGCATCCACGAGGACTTCGAGGCGGCCAACCCGCGCCCCGAGGCCACCGTCTCGACCATCGCGGACCACCTCGACCACATGCGCGCGGTCGCGGGCGTCGACCACATCGGCATCGGCGGCGACTACGACGGCACGGCGTTCACCCCGCGCGGCCTGGACGACGTCTCCGGCTACCCGAATCTCATCGCCGAACTGCTGCGGCGCGGCTGGTCCGAGGGCGACCTCGCCAAGCTGACCTGGCAGAACTCCGTACGGGTGCTGCGCGACGCGGAAGCGGTCGCCCGCGGCGAGCAGAGCGGGCGGGGGCCGTCCCACGCGACGATCACGGAGCTGGACGGCCCGCTCGGCTGACGCCGGGAGGTCTCGGCGCCCAGCGCCGCGAACGGTCCTCCACGGATCGGGGGCGAGCGCCCCGAAGCGCTCGCCCTCAAGGCGGCGCGCTTCCGGGGCGACGCCCCGAGCGGTGTTCCCCTAGGCCTTCGGACGGCCCATCGCCCGGTATGTCCACCCGGCCTCGCGCCACACCGAGCTGTCCAGGGCGTTGCGGCCGTCCAGGATGATCCGGCGGGCGGCCACCTCGCCCAGCTCCGCCGGGTCCAGCTCCCGGAACTCGCGCCACTCCGTCAGGTGCAGCACCACGTCCGCGCCGCGCACCGCCTCCAGTGCGGAGTCCGCGTAGCCGAGCGTCGGGAACAGCCGCCGGGCGTTGTCCATCCCCTTCGGGTCGAACACGGTCACCTGGCCGCCCTGGAGGTGGATCTGCCCGGCGACGTTGAGCGCGGGGGAGTCGCGTACGTCGTCGGAGTCGGGCTTGAACGCGGCGCCCAGCACCGCCACCCGCTTGCCGAGGAACGAGTCGCCGCCCACCGCCTCCCGGGCCAGCTCCACCATGTGGCCGCGGCGGCGCATGTTGATGGAGTCGACCTCGCGGAGGAAGGTGAGCGCCTGGTCCGCGCCCAGCTCGCCGGCGCGCGCCATGAAGGCGCGGATGTCCTTGGGCAGGCAGCCGCCGCCGAAGCCGATCCCGGCCCGCAGGAACTTCTTCCCGATGCGGTCGTCGTGCCCGATGGCCTCCGCGAGCTTCACGACGTCCCCGTCGGCGGCCTCGCACACCTCGGCCATCGCGTTGATGAAGGAGATCTTGGTAGCCAGGAAGGAGTTGGCGGAGGTCTTCACCAGCTCGGCGGTCGGGAAGTCGGTCACGACGAACGGCGAGCCCTCGGCGACCGGACCGGCGTACACCTCGCGCAGCAGCTTCTCGGCGGTCTCGCTCGTGACGCCGACGACGATCCGGTCCGGATGCAGCGTGTCCTTCACGGCGAAGCCCTCGCGGAGGAACTCCGGGTTCCAGGCCAGCTCGGCGGCGGCCCCCACCGGAGCCAGCTCCGCGAGCCGGTCGGCGAGCCGGGCGGCGGAGCCCACCGGGACGGTCGACTTGCCGACGACCAGGGCGGGCCGGGTCAGGTGCGGGGCCAGCGAGTCGAAGGCGCTGTCGACGTAACTCATGTCGCACGCGTACTCGCCGTGCTTCTGCGGGGTGTTCACACAGACGAAGTGGACGTCGCCGAACTCCCCGACCTCCTCCCAGGAGGTGGTGAAGCGCAGCCGCCCGGTAGAGCCCTCGATACCGGCGACGTGCCGCTGGAGCATCTCCTCCAGACCCGGCTCGTACATCGGCACGCGGCCGGTGGAGAGCAGCTCGATCTTCTCCGGTACGACATCGAGCCCCAGGACCTCGAAGCCCAGCTCGGCCATGGCCGCGGCATGGGTGGCGCCGAGATAGCCGGTGCCGATCACAGTGATCATGAGGGCCATGGAGTGCTCCTGGGAGATGCGGACGGACGTGCGGACCGAGCATAGTCGGGGAGCGGAAGGCCGGAATTCACCGCTCAATCCGTCCGCTCCGTCGGATATGTCCCACCCCTGTCGGGAAGCTCACGTGCTCGGCACGTATGCCGTCGGGCGGTCGGCGGACTAAAATTGGGTTACTTAACGGTAGTTAGCATCTGGGGAGTGAGCGTCTTGGCGGGTTCGACCGATTTCGACCTGTACCGTCCGGCCGAGGAGCACGACATGCTCCGCGAGACCATCCGCGCGCTCGCCGAGACGAAGATCGCCCCCTTCGCCGCCGCGGTCGACGAGGAGAGCCGCTTCCCGCAGGAGGCGCTGGACGCCCTGGTCGCCTCGGACCTGCACGCCGTCCACGTCCCGGAGGAGTACGGCGGCGCCGGCGCCGACGCGCTCGCCACGGTCATCGTGATCGAGGAGGTGGCCCGCGCCTGCGCCTCCTCCTCCCTGATCCCGGCCGTGAACAAACTCGGCTCGCTCCCGGTGATCCTCTCCGGTTCCGAGGAGCTGAAGCGCAAGTACCTGGGCCCGCTCGCCAAGGGCGACGCGATGTTCTCGTACGCCCTCTCCGAGCCGGACGCCGGCTCCGACGCGGCGGGCATGAAGACGAAGGCCGTGCGCGACGGCGACTTCTGGGTCCTCAACGGCGTGAAGCGCTGGATCACCAACGCGGGCGTCTCCGAGTACTACACGGTCATGGCCGTCACCGACCCCACCAAGCGCTCCAAGGGCATCTCCGCGTTCGTCGTCGAGAAGTCCGACGAGGGCGTCTCCTTCGGCGCCCCGGAGAAGAAGCTCGGCATCAAGGGCTCGCCGACCCGCGAGGTCTACTTCGACAACGTGCGCATCCCCGCCGACCGCATGATCGGCGAGGAGGGCACCGGCTTCGCCACCGCGATGAAGACCCTGGACCACACCCGCATCACCATCGCGGCCCAGGCCCTCGGCATCGCCCAGGGCGCACTGGACTACGCCAAGGGGTACGTCCAGGAGCGCAAGCAGTTCGGCAAGCCGATCGCGGACTTCCAGGGCATCCAGTTCATGCTCGCCGACATGGCGATGAAGCTGGAGGCGGCCCGTCAGCTCACCTACTCGGCCGCCGCCAAGTCCCAGCGCGTCGACGGCGACCTCACGTTCTTCGGCGCCGCGGCCAAGTGCTTCGCCTCCGACGTCGCCATGGAGGTCACCACGGACGCCGTCCAGCTGCTCGGCGGCTACGGCTACACGCGGGACTACCCGGTCGAGCGCATGATGCGCGACGCCAAGATCACCCAGATCTACGAGGGCACGAACCAGGTGCAGCGGATCGTCATGGCGAGGAACCTGCCGTAGCAGGGTTTTCACAGGTCAGGGCCTTCTCGGGTGATCGGGGAACCGGCTGTCGGCTTCCGGTCCGTTCGGGTTCGCTGCGCGTCATGCTGGGACGTGCCGGTGCAGCGGCCTGCAAGCTCCGGTTTCCGGTTCCAACCCGTTCCGCGCGCTGCTCTGACACCACCAGCAAAATAAGCAAGCCCCGGCCAATCGGCCGGGGCTTCTTTTGCGGCGTGGCGGACCCTACCGCGGCGTCACGGCCGCCATCTCTCCCCGTACGGCTGTTCCGTCCGGCCAGCTCCATCCGGCGACGAGGCGGCCCGACGCTGACTGCTCGGCCTCCGTCGCCCGCAGGACGCGGTTGATCCGGACGTCGGCCCCCTGGTCGGCACCGGCCCCGTGCACGATGACGGTCGGGTCGGGGGTGTCGCTCACGTTCTGCTGCTGCGGCTTCGCCTCGCCGCGCAGAAGGGCGTGCAACCGTGCCAGGACCACCGGGTCGTGGGCACCGTCGTAGATCCACCGGGTGCCGAGCACCCCGTGCTCGGAGGTGCCGATCAGTGCCTCGTCGGGGACCCCCTCCAGTGCCGCGCCGCGGTAGCCCAGCGGCACCAGATACGCCACCGGCTCCTGCCCGGCCGCGTCCGCCACGACCATGAACTCGATCCCGACCTCCCCTTCCGGGTCGTCCAGACGGAACCCGCCGGCCTTGACCAGGTCCGGCGTCTCCCCGGACCCCGCGTACCAGCTCTGCTTCGGCAGCCAGCGGGAGAGCAGCTCCAGCTTGGTGGGCGTCATGGTGGTGCGGTGGATGGATGCCATGCGGGCTCCCTGATGCGTGGGTCCGGGCCCGTCCTCACGACGGGTGTGTCCGAACCGAACCTATAGAGAACGGCCGAGCCTGGCCCAGGAGTTCGGCCGCGCCTAGGGTGGAGCGATGATCATCTGGCTGAACGGAACCTTCGGCGCGGGCAAGACCACCACCGCGAAGGAGGTGACCTCGCTTCTCCCGGAGTCCCGGCTGTTCGACACCGAGAAGGTCGGCGAGATGCTCTGGCACGTGCTCGGAGTGCCGGAGAAGGACTTCCAGGACTTCCCGCCCTGGCGGGGCCTGGTGGTGGAGACGGCACGGCAGGTGCTCGACCACGTGGGCGGAACGCTGGTGGTCACGCAGACGGTTCTGGTCGAGTCGTACTGGCAGGAGATCCATGACGGTCTGACGCGGGCCGGCATCCCCGTGCACCACGTCCTGCTGCACACGGACCGGGACACGCTCGTCGAACGTATCGAGACCGACAGCAAGCCCGAGAGCGCCGGTGCCCGGCAGTGGCGCCTGGACCATCTGTCCGACTACGAACGGGCCCTGCCGTGGCTCCGTCGGGAGGCCCGGGTGGTCGACACGACGGGTGTCGTGCCCGCCGAGGTGGCGGAGACCGTCCTGCGAGGGGCGCGCACCGGCCTGTAGGGGTACGGGTACGGCACCGGTTGCCCGTTCCCGTACGTCAGCGGACGACCTCGAAGACGTTCTTCTGGATGCCGTTGGCGTACGCCTCGTGTTCGACCAGCTTCAGCTTCTGGGCGTCCTTGTCCGTGGCGCTGAACAGGCGCTTGCCGGCGCCGAGCAGGAGCGGGAAGACGAGCAGGTGGTAGCGGTCGATCAGGTCGGCGTCCGCGAGGTTCCGGTTCAGCTCGGTGCTGCCGTGGACGATGATCGGGCCGCCCTCGGTCTCCTTCAGGGCGGCGACCTCGTCGAGCGACCGCAGGATCGTGGTCTCGCCCCAGTCGGACACCAGGTCGCCCTCGGACAGCTCGGTGGAGACGACGTACTTCGGCATCGCCTTGTACCCCGTGAACTCCTCCATGCCCGGCCACACCGGGCTGAACGCCTCGTAGCTCGACCGGCCCAGCAGCAGGGCCGTGGCCTCGTCCTGCTCCCGGCTCTTGAGCTCGTACGCCTCCGGCAGGAACTCCACGTCCTTGAACGTCCACCCCGAGTTCCGGTAGCCGGGCTCGCCGCCCGGGGCCTCCATGACGCCGTCGAGCGAAATGAAGGCGGTGCTGATCAGGGTGCGCATCAGGTCTCCTGGCTGTGTCGCGGCGGGCTCCGGCCGGTGCCCGGCGTCGCCTCTCAGTCTTACGGAAGTACAGACCGCGCACCCCGCGAGAACTCATCGGTCCCGGACCACGCACCGTCCCCGACCACGCCCCGGCCCGGCCGGTAGCCTCCCTCCCCATGACCGAACTCGACAGGCTGACCGCCCTCTTCAGCGCCCTGGGCGCGGATGACGACGCCCGCGACTGGGCCGAGTCCGAGGCCGAGGAGGGGCTGCCGCAGCTCGCCCGCTACCGCCTTCTGCGGACGGTGTGGCAGGACGTCGACGCCTGGGGCACGGCGGCCCCGCGGTGGGTCGACGCCTACCGCACCGACGGAGCGGCCGCCGACGCCGTCGAACGGGCCCTCGCGGCCGGGCTCACCCCCGGGGACCTCGGCGCGCTGGCCCGCGAGGTCGCCAGGGAGACCGCGTTCGGGGTGCTGTACGCCCTGGCGGACCCGGCGGACGGGTCGCTCCCGGCCGAGGTCGAGGCGCAGTTGCCGGGCTGGCGGCTGGCGGAGCTGACCCCGGCCGGCGCACCGACCGGCCGCCATCTCGACGCCCTCCACGAGGACTTCGCCGAACTCGAACCGAAGGGAGCCGTGCCATGACCGCCTCCCCGGTGCCACGGGACACCGGCACGGCGGCTGCTTCCCCGGTGCCACGGGACATCGGCACGGCGGCTGCCTCCCCGGTGCCACGGTGGAGGGGCTGTTGGCGCTGTCGTATGCCGCGTTGCCGGCGCGCGGGAGAGCGTAGGAGGGGGGCCGCGGGGCGCTTCGGCGAAACGGGGTGGGGCCACAGAGCAATGGGCCGACCACCGGTTCACTTGCCGACGATGCTCCACGTGCCGTCGTCGGTTGCGGCGGTGTCATGGAGGGCGGCCCACGCGGTGTCGTCGAGC
This sequence comes from Streptomyces sp. McG3, assembly GCF_018619185.1. Taxonomy (GTDB): domain Bacteria; phylum Actinomycetota; class Actinomycetes; order Streptomycetales; family Streptomycetaceae; genus Streptomyces. Next base: position 22,501 of record NZ_JAAXYC010000097.1, read on the forward strand.
TTGAGGGCGTCGTACAGGTAGGCGGAGATCGCGTCGGCGACGAGGGCGACGCGGGCGGGGTCCTCGTCGGTGGTCTCGGCGGCCATCTCGCCGGCGAGACCGCCCAGGGTGTGCTCGCCGTCGGCGATGGTGAGGAGGCTCTTCGGGGACGGGCTGAGGTGGTAGGCGTCGGTGAACCACTCCGGTCCCCGGGTGGAGAGCTGGGACCGGTCCCTGCCGCCCGCGACGACCAGGGTCGGGGTGGTCATGGTGGAGTAGTCCGGCCTCATGAACGGAAGGTGTTCGGCCGCGAACGGGGTGAGGGTGTCGCCGGTTCCGGTCGCGGCGATCAGCGCGCCGGCCGAGACGGCGGGGTGGGAGAAGTCCTCTCCGGGAACCCCGTCGGCGTCCAGCACGCACGCGCCGAGGATCGCGCCGGCGGTCTGGGCGCCCCAGGAGTGGCCGACGACCGCGAGGCGCTCGTGGTCGACGCGGGCTTCCAGGCCGCCGGCCCGGGCGAGGATGTCGCCGAGGCCGTCGAGGACCGCGTGGAGGTCGGCGATCCGGACGCGCCAGACGGTGGCGAAGCGCGGGTCGTCCCACCCGATGCCGTTGCGGCGGGAGTCCAGGTGGGTGGGCTGTACGACGACGAACCCGGCGGCCGCCCACCGGTCGACGAGGGGTTCGTACCCGTCCAGGGACCATGCGTTGCCGTGGGAGAACACGATGACGGGAAGGTCGTGGCCCGACAGGGGGGCGGTGACCTTCACCTGGAGGGCGACGCTGCGGCCGGGCGCGGGAACGGTGATGGGCTTGACCGCGACGATCCGCTGGTCGCGGTCCGGGCCGAGGTCGCGGGCCAGGTCCAGGCCGAGGTCGAGGTGGCTGGAAGGCATGGGGGACCTGCGCTTTCTCCCTGGGGACGCTCTGCCATACTTTGGCGGAGCAGCGTTCCGCCAATTTAGCGGAACATCGTTCCGCGAGTAAAGGGAGAGCCTTGTGCCGGAGCCTGTCGGAGTACGCCAAGCGCAGGCGCAGCGCACCCGCGACGGCGTGCTGGCGGCCGCGTCGGCGGTCTTCGTGGAGCTGGGCGTCCAAGCCCCCATCCGCGACATCGCCGAACGCGCCGGTGTCGGCGTCGGCACGATCTACCGGAACTTCCCGACGCGGGCCGACCTCGTCACGGCCGTCTACCGGCACCAGATCGACACCTGCGCCGCACTCGCGCCCCGGCTCCTGGAGGAATCGGCTTCCCCGTTCACCGCCCTGACCCGCTGGGCGGACGCGTTCGTCGAGTTCCTGGTGACGAAGCACGGCCTCGGCGCCGCCCTGGGATCCGGTGATCCGGGGCTGGAGAACCTCCACGCCCTCATGCTCGACACCCTGGTCCCGGCCTGCGCGACGCTGCTCGACGCCTGCGTCGCCGCCGACGAGGTCGGCCCGGACATCACCGCGTACACGCTCATGCGTGCCATCGGGAACCTCTGCATCACCGGCCCCGACTACGGCCGGGCGGACGCCGCGCGCATGGTCGCGGCCCTCCTCGCCGGATGCCGTCGCCGGCCGTAGCGGCAGGACCCGGCCGCGCGCCCGGGGTGTGACGGCCGGAACGCGTCACTGTTTCTTCTTCGCCGGATGGTTCACCTGGTGTAAGGGGCGCGCCGGAGTCACCTGCCGCAGATGGACGAGTACGTCGAACCACTCGCGCGGGGAGCCGCCCGTCATGTGGTGATCGGTGTCGCGTCGAGGGTCGTGGCGTGGTCCGATGAGCCGGGACTCGGCGGTCCGGGTGAGCCAGTCGGCGACCTCACGAGGAGCCTCCGCGCGGAGGTCCAGCAGGTAGTCGCCCGTGGCCTCGTCGTCCAGCACGGACTCCATCAACGGTGGTACGGGGCCGGGCACCCGGAAGGCCGGGGCTGCGGTGTAGGTGGCCAGTTCACCCGCGCCGAAGGTGAGGCCGATCGACAGATACCGGGTGCCGAGGTGTTCGCGCAGGTGGCTTCCCGCGTTACGGGACGGAGAGGCCGGGTCCGGCGGAAAGCTGACGACCCTGGTGCGCGCGTCTGCGGTGTGGGAGCTGGAGGACCAGAACAGCGTCCTGTGGCCGGTGTGCCGTTGCCACCACAGGACGTTCTCGGCGAAGAAGCGCTCGTAGCAGGCCATGTTGTGCGGGTCCAGCGGATCGTCGTCGTGGTCGTGGAGCTCGTAGTACTGGACGATCAGCCGCGCGTTGTGGAGTGCCCACGCATATCCGTCATGGATCGGCGCTCCCGCCACCAGGTCGTGCGCCGCCTGTGCGCGGTCGCGCCAGGACCGCCTGTCGGGCAGCGCCCGGAATCGGCTTGTGTGCGCGGACACGTCACCCGCCGGGCGGAGGCCCTCGTAGTACCGCTCCAGTTCGTCCATCAGCCCGGGTTCGGTCCCGCGTACGTAGTCGGCCACCGTGTCGTACGTCGACGGCCCCGTCTCATGAGGGCTGACCCCGATCAAGCGGACCGGATCACCCGGCTGCGTCTCGTTGAAGGCGCGCATCCACCGGAGGAGGGCGAGGATCTCCTCGGTGCGGCAGAACGGCTCGGCCGCCTCCAGCAGTGCCACGGGGTCCCCGGCGCCGGTGCGGATGTGGGTGTCGAGCCGGGCGACGAGCGTCCAGTCCTGGTCGAGGGCGACTGTCCGGAAGCCCGCCTCGCCGACCAGCAGACGGGCCATGCGCGTCTGGAGGGCGGCGACCTGGTGTGCGCCGCGCGTCCCGGCGCCGTAGCCGACCACGACCGTCCGCTCGGGGACCATACCGAGCAGCGGCCGTAGGTCGTCCAGTGGCTCCGACGCGTCCACGGTGGTCAGGGAGTGCGCCGTCTCCCTGATCCAGTTCCGGACCGCCGCGTGCTGTTCCGTCGAGATCGTCATGGCGCCACCTTCGAGCCTCAACTCCGGTTGAGGTCAAGACCGTCCGCAGGTCGCTACGCACCGCTACGCCTAGGCCGCCTCCCCGTACTGGGCCCGGCAGTCGCGGCAGTGGCCCGGGGCCGGGGAGCGGAAGGCGCGGTCACAGCCCTCGCAGGTCTGGAAGGGGGTGACGGGCGTCCGGGAGACCGGGGCCAGTTCCTGGGCCCCGGGGAGCGGTGGTGGCAGGAGCGCGGTGAGGCGGTGTCTGACGATCTTCGCCGGGTACTTGGGCGGCTGCGGGAGCTCGGTCGTCAGAGCATGGCGGATGGCGTCGGGGTGCGCGCCGCGCTCCAGCCAGGCAGCAGCGCCGGGCACCAGCTCCTCGACGTCGCCCTCGGAGAGCACCAGCTCCGGCGCGTGGCGCCGAAGGTCGGCGAGGAGAGCGGAGGCGGCCCGGTGCAGTTCCGGGCTCGGCTCGCGGGGCTGGGGGAGCGGCCGTCGCGGGGACGTGGGCGCGATGCGCGACGGCACGCGGACCGGCGCGTGAGCTTCCTCCGGTACGGGGGTGGGTTCGGGTG
>NZ_JAAXYC010000098.1 GCF_018619185.1 Streptomyces sp. McG3
GTCAGATTTTTATAAGAGACAGGGGCGGCACAGGGGTGCGCTGCGCTTCGGTACTCATCCGGCCCCCCGCATACACGTCCTCGTACCGACCACGGATCACCGCCGCTGACAGGCCCGTTGGTGCTCGCGTGCACGTCACTCTACGGGCTGCGGGCGGGCGGCGGGGAACGGGACGCCCCGGTCGGCGGACGATCTGTCCTGATCGTCCCCCTACCCAGCCGTAGCGGCTCTCTGGCAAGCTGCGGCCATGACTGCCCGCGCCGCTGACCGGACCCGCTACAACCGGGCCACCGCCCATCTCGACGCCCCGATCGCGATCGTCGATCTTGAGGCGTTCGACGCCAACGCCGACGATCTGGTGCGTCGGGCGGCCGGGAAGCCGGTCCGGGTGGCGAGCAAGTCGGTGCGGTGCCGGGCCCTGCTGGAGCGGGTGCTCGCGCGACCCGGGTTCGCCGGGATCATGTCGTACACGCTGGCGGAGTCGCTGTGGCTGGCGCGGGCCGGGTTCGACGACGTCCTGCTGGCCTACCCGTCGGCCGACCGGTCCGCGTTCGCGGAGCTGGCGGCCGATCCCAAGCTCGCCGGGGCCGTGACCGTGATGGTCGACGACCACGCCCAGCTGGAGCTGATCGATGCCTCCCGGGCGGGTGGCCGGGAGGAGATCCGGGTCTGCCTGGAGCTGGACACCTCGCTGCGGATGCTGGGCGGCCGGGTCAGGATCGGGGCGCTGCGCTCTCCCCTGCGCTCCCCCGCGCAACTCGCCGAACTGGCCCGCTCGGTGGCCCGCAGGCCGGGCTTCCGGCTGGTGGGGCTGATGGCGTACGAGGGGCATGTCGCCGGGGTCGGCGACGCGCTGGCGGGTCGGCCGCTGCGGTCCCGGGCGATCCGGCTGATGCAGTCGGCCGCCCGCAGGGAGCTGGCGGTGCGCCGGGCCGAGGTGGTGCGGGCGGTCCGGGCGGTCGCACCGGAGCTGGAGTTCGTCAACGGCGGCGGGACCGGCAGTGTGCAGCACACGGCGGCCGAGGCCGCGGTGACGGAGATCGCGGCCGGTTCGGGGCTGTACGTGCCCCGGCTGTTCGACAACTACACCTCGTTCACCGGCCGGCCGGCGGCCCTGTTCGCGCAGCCCGTGGTGCGCCGGCCGGGCGTGGGCGTGGTGACGGTGCTCGGGGGCGGCTATCCGGCCTCCGGCGCGGCCGGCGCCGACCGCTCGCCGGTGCCGTATCTGCCGGAGGGGCTGCGCTACGACGCGCAGGAGGGCGCGGGCGAGGTGCAGACGCCGCTGCTGGGCTCCCCCGCCGACGACCTCCTGATCGGCGACAAGGTGTGGTTCCGGCACGCCAAGGCCGGGGAGCTGTGCGAGCGTTTCGACGCGCTGCACCTGATCGAGGGCGACCGGGTCACGGCGAGCGTTCCGACGTACCGGGGCGAGGGGCAGACCTTCCTCTGACCCGGGGCCCGCGGGTGACCCAGGGCCTTCCGTTTGGATCCCGTCGGGCTCGCCGGGTCCGGCACGCGCACCTGATCCGACCTGCTCCAGACGAAAGGCCCTCGGCCGATCCGGGCTTCAGGGGCCGACGGACGCACCCACTCCACCGCTCGTCGCGCTGTCGCCGAGCGGGCGGATGCCCCGGGTGATCGTGTCCATCAGGGACAGCGGCAGGCCGGGTGCCTCGGCGTCGAAGGCGAACCGGACGATCACCGGTGTCCCGGCGCCCACCGAGGAGGGAAAGACCACGGACTGCACGTACCCACCGGGCCCCTCGCCGGTGGTGACCTGCCAGCGCACCAGATGGCCGGTGCGGCCGGCGACGGTCAGCTCCTGCGTCTTGAGCACCTTGTGGGACGTGATGCCGCCGTGGGTGCGCCGGCCGAGGTCGTCCTCCTCGTAGGCCTTGTCGGCCGCGGTGACGATGTCGGCCTCGGCCAGGGTTCGGACATCGGTCTCGCCGCCCCGGGCGGTGCGGGTCGTGACCGTGCCGTGGTAGCAGAACGCCGCTCCTCCGGGGCAGTCGTAGGACTGCTCGGTGCGGATGGTGGGGGCGTCGTCGGAGGTGCTCTCCGGCTTCTCCCAGCCCTTGGGGACCGGCAGGGTGACCCCGTTGAGCTGGTCGACGAGGACGGCGGGGTCCTCGTCCGGGTCGGGCTCGGCGGAGGAGGCGGTGGCCGTGGGGGCGGTGACGGGGGCCGGGGGCGAGGCGGTCGTCGTCGGAGCGGCGGGCGTGCCGCCCTCGTCGCGGCCGAGCAGCACGGCCCCGGCGACGGCCGCGCCCAGGACCAGCACCCCGGAGAGCGTGATCGCCAGGACCTTCGTCCGGCTGCCGCTGCCGGCCTCGTGCCGGGGGCCGCGCTGGTGCGGGAGCGGAAGCGACGGCGGGCCGAACGCCGCGGGTGCGGGCGGCTGTTCCGGTGCGGCGTGGGCAGCGTCGGGCCTGCGGGTGTGCACGGTCCAGGCCGTGCCGTCCCACCAGCGCTCAAGGCCGGGTGCGCCCGTGTCCGGGTACCAGCCGGGCGGCGTCGCGTAACTCATGCCCCCACTCTAGGGTCCGGCTCCGACACGGCGGCCGGGGTTCGCGGGGTCAGGCGTCGCGGCCGGTCAGGGACAGCAGATCGCGGGCGGGTCCGGTGGGGCGGTGGCCCCCGGGCCAGACCGCGCGCAGCTGGCGTCGCAGCCGTACGCCCGCGATGGGGACCTTGACGAGGCGGCGGGACGACAGCTCCTCGCCGAGGGCCAGTTCGCTCAGCACGCAGGGGCCCGCGCCGCTCTCCGCCGCGCCCTTGACCGCCGTGGTCGAGGAGAGCTCCAGCAGGGGCTGGGCCAGTCCGCCGTGCACGGCGAGCGCCGCGTCCAGGACCTGGCGGGTCCCGGAGCCGTGTTCGCGCAGGATCAGCGGGGTGACGGCGAGTTCGCCGGGCAGCAGCGGGGTGCGGCGGCGGGCCCAGGGGTGGCTGGGGGCGACCACGACGACGAGGCGGTCGTGGGCGATGACGGTGCCGTCGAGACCCTCCGGTATCGACAGGCCCTCGACGAAGCCGAGGTCGGCCTCGCCGGTGACCAGGCGGCGGGCGACGGCAGCGGAGTTGCCGACGAGGAGCGAGACCGCGGTGTCCGGCCGCTCGCCGCGCAGGGCGATCAGCCAGCCCGGCAGCAGGTACTCGGCGATCGTCATGCTGGCGGCGACCCGCAGCCGGGAGTCGCGCCGGTCGCGCAGCGCCTGGGCTCCCGCGTCGAAGGCCTCCGCCGCCTCGACGACCCGGCGCGCCCAGTCGGTGACCAGCGCGCCCGCGTCGGTGAGCCGGGAGCCTCGCGGGGAGCGGTCCAGCAGGGCGACGCCGAGCTGGCGCTCCATGGACCGGACACGGCTGGAGGCGGCGGGCTGGGTGATGCCGACGTCCCGGGCGGCCCGCCCGAGGCTGCCGCGCCGGGCGACGGCGAGCAGCAGTTCCAGCGCCCCGAGGTCGGGAACCCGGTGGGAGAGGGAAACGTGGGGTGCGTGTGCGTCGTCGCCGGTCATAAAGCCAGCTTATGACCTCATAGGAACGGGGTCCCTGGTGGGCGGGGACCCGGCCGCGAAGAATCGTGGCATGACCATCTTTCCGGTGACCCGGACCGCCGCTCCGCCGCACCCCGCCACGCTTCCGGCCCGCCCGGCGGAGGCGCCCGGCGACGGGAGGCGGCTGCCGTTCCTGCGGTACATCGGCCCCAACTGGTACGCGAGCGTCATGGGGACCGCGATCGTCGCGAGCGCCGGCGCGATGCTTCCGGGGGACGTTCCCGGGCTGCGGGCCGCGTGCACCGTGGTGTGGGCGCTGTCGGCCGTGCTGCTGTCGGCCGTCCTCGCCGCCCGTGCCGGGCACTGGCTCTGCCACCGTGACCAGGCGCGGGCCCATCTGCTGGACCCGGCCGTCGCCCCGTTCTACGGCTGTCTGGCGATGGCGCTGCTGGCCGTCGGCGGGGCCACGCTGACGGTGGGCCAGGACGTGGTGGGCGCCCGGGCGGCGCTCGCGGTGGACGTGGTGCTGTTCGTGGCGGGTACGGCGATCGGCCTGGTGGCCGCTGTGGTGGTGCCGTATCTGATGGTCGTACGCCACCGTCCCGCGCCCGGGACCGCGTCGCCGGTGTGGCTGCTGCCGCTGGTCGCCCCGATGGTGTCGGCCTCGCAGGGCGCGCTGCTGGTGCCCCACGTCGCCGCCGGACAGGGGCGCGAGGCGTTGCTGCTGGCCTGCTACGCGATGTTCGGCCTGTCGCTGCTGGCCACGCTGGTGGTGCTGCCGCTGGTCTTCTCCCGGCTGGTCCACCACGGTCCGCTGCCGCTCGCGCTTACTCCGACGCTCTTTCTGGTGCTGGGCCCGCTCGGGCAGTCGACGACCGCCGTCAATCAGCTGGCCGACGCCGCCCCGGGGGCGGTCGGGGCCCCCTACGCCTCCGCGTTCGGCGCGTTCGCCGTGCTGTACGGGGTGCCGGTGATGGGGTTCGCGCTGCTGTGGCTGGCCCTGGCGACCGCGATGGTGGTGCGGGCCGCCCGGAACGGCATGGGCTTCGCGATGACGTGGTGGGCGTTCACCTTCCCCGTCGGTACGTGTGTGACGGGCGCGGCGGGTCTGGCGCGGCACACCGGGCTCGATGCGCTGACCTGGCCGGCGGTGGCGCTGTACGTCCTCCTGGTGGCGGCCTGGGCGGCGGCCGGGACGCGGACGGCGCTCGGGGTGCTCAGCGGAGCGCTGACGGCAGCGCCCGTGCCGCCTCGGCCAGCGACGGCCCGTACCACGTGAGCAGCCGTCCGTCGACGAGTGCGGCGGGCAGGGCGGGGAAGGCCTCGGGCCCGTCGTCCGCGGTGAAGCGGTAGGGCTCGTCGGGCAGCACGACCAGCTCGGCCCCGGCGGCGTTCAGCTCGTCGAGCGGGATGCGCGGGTAGCGCTCGGCATGGCCGGCGTACACGTTGCGGATGCCGAGGCGGGCGAGGAGGTCCCCGGCGAAGGTGTCGTGGCCGAGGACCATCCAGGGCCTCCGCCAGATCGGTACGACGGCGGGGCGCGGGCTTCCGCAGGGCGCGGGCAGGGCGGCCCAGGCGGCCTCCGCCTCGTCCAGCCAGCGGGGCCGGGCGAGCCCGCAGCCGTCGACGAGGACGCGGTGCAGTTCGGCGAGCGCCTGATCCAGGGTGCGGACCTCGGTGACCAGGACGTCGAGCCCGGCGGCCCCGAGCGCGTCGAGGTCGGGGGCCCGGTTCTCCTCCTCGTTGGCGATCACCAGGTCGGGGGCGAGGGCGGCGATCGCGGCCACGTCCGGGTTCTTCGTGCCGCCGACGCGGGCGGCGGGGAGATCCGCGGGGTGCGTGCACCAGTCGGTGACCCCGACGAGCAGTCCGGGTGCGGTGTGGGCGACGGCCTCGGTGAGCGAGGGGACCAGGGAGACGACGCGCACGGACGGGCCTTTCGCGGGTGGAGGGGCGGGATCACTCGCCCCCGTGCTCATTCGCCCCGTACGCGTGCGCCCGTACGGGCTCGGCACCGTACGGACGGCTTACGGGGTCAGCGGCGCGAGTCGAACGTGGCGTCGATGTGTTCGGCCACCGCGACGACCAGGAGCCGGGTGCCGGGGACGGTGGCGCGCCAGCGGTGGCGGACCCCGCCGGAGAGGAACAGGGTGTCGCCGCGTTCCAGGCGGTGGACCTGGCCTTCGGCCTCGACGTCGACGGCGCCCTCGACGACGTACATCAGTTCGTCGTTGCGGTGCTGGAACTCGCGGCCGAGGTCCGGTTCGCCGGTGAACTCCAGGGCGTTGAGCTGATGTCGGCCGCGCACCAGGCGGCGTACGCCTTCGCCCTCCTCGGCCCGGACGACGTCCACGGCGCGCGCGGAGTCGGCGGCGGCCCGCAGCCGCCCGGTGGTGGTCTCCAGCGCTTCGGCGACCCGGTCGAGGGAACGGGCGCTGGGGCGGGCGCGCTCGTTCTCGATCTGGCTGAGGAAGGGCACGGAGAGGCCGCTGCGCGAGGCGACCGCGGCCAGCGTGAGTCCCAGGGTTCTGCGCCGTCGGCGGACGGCGGCGCCCACCCGCGGTGTGTCCTTGTCGTCCATGTCCCGGCTCCCTCCCGCCTCCGCCATCCTCCCGGTTGCCAGCACCTTACGCACATGGTTGCGCACGACGTCCGGTAAACGCTCCCCGGGCAGCCGGAAGGGGCGGCCCCGCCCGAAGGCGGGGGCCACCCCTGACGACCTGCTGCTTTCGTGCCCGTGGGCCCCTACTGGGGCGCCATGGTGTCCGCCATGCCCGGGTTGTCGTCCATCCAGGCCTTCACGGCTTCCTCCTCGTGGCCCACGCCGCGCTTCTGGATCTCGTTCTCCAGGCCGCCGAGCTGCTTCTCGGTGAGCTTGAAGTCCTTGAACCACTTCGTCAGCTGCGGGTACTGCTTCGGGAACTCCTTGGAGGCGATGGTGTGCAGCCGGTCGCCCTCACCGAACGCCTTCTTCGGGTCCTCCAGCTTGGTCATGCCGTACTCGTTGTACGCCCAGTGCGGGGTCCACAGCAGGACGGCGATGGGCTCCTTCTTGGCGTACGCGCGCTTCAGCTCGGCCAGCATGCCGGGCGTGGAGGAGTCGAGGACCTCGTACTCCTCGTCCAGGCCGTAACCCGGCAGGACGTTCTTCTTGAGGTTCTCCATGGTGGCGGTGCCGGGCTCGATGCCGACGATCCGGCCCTTGAAGTCGGAGCCCTTGCCCTTGAGGTCGTCGAGGGTCTTGACGTCCTTGACGTAGTCGGGGACGGCGACCTCGATGGAGGTCGGCCCGTACCAGGAGCCGATGTCGGTCAGCTTGTCGCCGTACTTGTCCCAGTAATTCTTCTGGGTGTACGGCAGCCAGCCGTCGAACTGCACGTCGATCTGGCCGCGTGACATCGCGGCGTACATCGGGCCGACCTCGAACTGCTTGAGGTTGATCTTGTAGCCGCGCTCCTCCAGGACCGCCTTCCACAGGTACGTGGCGGCGATGTCCTCCTCCCAGGGGAACCAGGCGACCTCGACGGCACGGTCACGCTCGTCCTTGCCACCGTCGGCCTTGGCGTCCTCCGGGACCGGGGACCACTTGTCGGCGACGCCCGGGTTGTCCTTCAGCCAGGTGCGGACGGCTTCCTGTTCCTTGCCGGAACCGGACTTCTGGATCTCGGCCTCAAGGCTGGTGAGCTGCTTCTCGCTCATCTTGAAGTCCTTGAGCCACTTGCTGACCACGGGGTTCTCGGCGGAGAAGCCCTTGCGCGCCAGGGTGTGGACGCCGTCGCCCTTGCCCCAGAGACCCTTGGGGTCCTTCAGCTTGGTGAGGTCGTACTCGTTGTACGCCCAGTGCGGCGACCAGAGCGGAACCACGATCGGCTCCTTCTTGGCGTACGCGCGCTTCAGCTCGGCCAGCATGGACGGCGTGGAGCCGTCGATGAGCTTGTACTCCTTGTCCAGGCCGTAGCCCGGCAGCAGCTTGTCCTTGAGCAGGCCCATCTCGCCGGCGCTCGGCTCGATGCCGACGATGCGGCCCTTGAACTCGGACGCCCGGCCCTTCAGGTCGTCCATCGTCTGGACGTCCTTCATGTACGCGGGGACGGCGAGCTCCAGCGAGGTCGGGGCGAACCACGCGCCGAGGTCCTCCAGGCGGTCCTTGTACTTCGCCCAGTAGCTGGCGTGGGTGACCGGCAGCCACGAGTCGGTCTGGAAGTCGATCTGCCCGTTGGCCATACCGGTGTACAGCGCGCCGGCCTCGTACTGCTTGACGTCGACCTCGAAGCCGCGCTGCTCCAGCATCTCCTTCCAGAGGAACGTGGAGGCGATGCCCTCGTCCCACGGGATGTAGCCGATGCTGACCTTCTTGCCGTCGCCGATCTGCGGGGCCTTGCCCGCGGTGTCGTCCTTGGAGCCGCCGAAGACGCTCATACTGCCCGCGACGAGCGCGAGGACGACGATGCCGACGGCCGCGATGCGGGGCTGCGGACGGTAGGTCCAGATCTTCCAGCCCTCGGCCATGGCCTGGGCCTTGGCGACCGCGCGGCGGCCCAGCGGGGAGACCTCGGTGCCCAGCGCGCCGGTCATCCGGTCCAGGTACATGGCGAGGATGACGATGGAGATGCCCGCCTCGAAACCGAGGCCGACGTCGACGTTGCCGATGGCGCGGTAGACGGAGCCGCCGAGGCCGCCGCCGCCGACCATGCCCGCGATGACGACCATGGACAGGCCGAGCATGATGACCTGGTTGATTCCGGCCATGATCGTGGGCAGGGCGAGCGGCAGCTGGACGCGCAGCAGGGTGTTGCGCGAGGTGGTGCCGAAGGCCTCGGCCGCCTCGACGAGTTCGCCGTCGACCTGGCGGATGCCGAGTTCGGTCATCCGGACGCCCGGGGGCAGCGCGAAGATGATCGTGGCGATGATGCCGGGGACCACGCCGACGCCGAAGAAGATGACGCCGGGGATCAGGTAGACCATGGCGGGCATGGTCTGCATGAAGTCCAGGACCGGCCGGGTGATCGCGCTGACCGTCTTGGACCGGGAGGCCCAGATGCCCAGCGGCACGGCGATGACCAGGGTGACCAGGGTCGCGACGAGCACCAGGGTGAGGGTGTCCATCGCTTCGGCCCACAGTTCGACGGAGTCGATGAGGGCGAACCCGACGAAGGTGAGCAGTGCCGCGGGCAGGCCGCGCAGCCACCAGGCGATGACGGCGACGATGCCCGCGAAGAGCAGCGGTGCGGGGGCGGACAGGACGGCGGCTATGCCGTCGAACATGCCGCTGACGACGGAGCTGATGGCGTCGAAGAGCCAGGCGAGGTGGGTCTGCAGCCAGTCGACCGCGGAGTCGACCCATTCGCCGAGGGGGAGCCTAAACACTGGCCACCTTCTTCACGCCGTCCGCTGCCGCGGGTTCGGTGTCGCGGGGGGCCTCGGCCGGGGTCATCGGCTCACCGAGGACGGCGAGCAGCCGGGAGCTGGGGACGACGCCGACGAGCTTGCCCTTGGCGTCGGTCACGGCGACCGGGTTCGAGCTCTGCGAGCAGGGCGTGAACAGGTCGATGATCGGCGTGGACTCCGGGACCGTGGCGGGGGCCGCGGCCAGCACGTCCTGCGGGGTGCGCAGTTCCGTGCCGTCCGCCGCCCTGGTGCCCATCACGGTGTGCGCCTCGGCCATGATCGCGCCCGCGGTGAGCACCCGGGAGCGGTCGACGTCCTGGGTGAAGGAGGCGACGTAGTCGTTGGCCGGGGTGACGAGGATGTCCTCGGCGGTGCCGAGCTGGACGATCTCCCCGTCGCGCATGACGGCGATCCGGTCGCCCAGGCGCATGGCCTCGTTGAGGTCGTGGGTGATGAAGACGATGGTCTTCTTCAGGCGCTTCTGGAGCTCCAGCAGCTGGTCCTGCATGTCACGGCGGATCAGCGGGTCGAGCGCGCTGAAGGACTCGTCCATGAGCAGCAGGTCGGCGTCGGTGGCGAGCGCGCGGGCGAGGCCCACGCGCTGCTGCATACCGCCGGACAGCTCGTCGGGCCAGGACTTCTCCCAGCCTTCGAGGCCGGTCATCCGCAGCGCCTCGGTGGCGCGCACCTCGCGCTCCTCGCGCGCCACGCCCTGGACCTCCAGGCCGTACGCGGCGTTCTCCAGGACGCTCCGGTGGGGGAAGAGCGCGAAGTGCTGGAACACCATGCTGATCTTGGTGGAGCGGACGTGCCGCAGGTCGCGGGGGCTCAGGGCGGTCAGGTCCTGGCCGTCGAAGAGCACCCGGCCCGCGGTGGGGTCGAGCAGACCGTTGAGCATCCGCAGCAGGGTGGACTTGCCCGAGCCGGACAACCCCATGACGACGAAGATCTGCCCCGGCTCCACGGTGAACGAGGCGTCGATCACCGCTGCGGTCGTTCCCTCGGCGCGCAACTCGTCGCGGTCGGAGCCGCTTTCGAGCTTCCGCACGGCTTCATCGGGTCGTCTGCCGAAGACTTTGTACAAGTGCTCGGCTTGCAGCCTGGACACATACACCTCACGCGTTGAACCGAAAACGGTCTGCCACCCCCTCCGGCAGACCGTGGAGCGGTGCGGGTTCTGTCCGCGTGGCACATGCACTAGTTGAAAATGCGACGTGGTTCGCTCCGATGGCGCGCCTGCCCTCACTTACACAGCCCAAACACAACAGTGATCCAGGTCACTGACCTGCGACGGAGCGACAGTAAGCGGTTACCCGGAGCGACTGTGGGCGCGGTGGGGCATCATCGGGTCTGTGACGCGACGCCTGATGCTCCTCGACACCGCCTCCCTCTACTTCCGCGCCTACTTCGGCGTGCCCGATTCGGTGCGCGCGCCGGACGGTACACCGGTGAACGCCGTGCGCGGACTCCTCGACTTCATCGGCCGCCTGGTGCAGGACCACCGGCCGGACGATCTGGTCGCCTGCTGGGACAACGACTGGCGCCCGCAGTGGCGGGTCGACCTGATCCCGACGTACAAGGCGCACCGGGTCGCCGAGGAGACGCCCGCCGGAGAGACGGACGAGGAGGAGATCCCCGACACGCTGTCCCCGCAGGTCCCGATCATCGAGGACGTGCTGGCGGCGCTCGGGATCGCCCGGGTCGGCGTCACGCCGTACGAGGCGGACGACGTCATCGGCACCCTCACGGGGCGCGCGACCGGGCCGGTGGACATCGTCACCGGCGACCGCGATCTGTATCAGCTGGTCGACGACGCCCGTCAGGTGCGCGTGCTCTACCCGCTCAAGGGCGTCGGCACCCTCCAGATGACCGACGAGGCGTGGCTCCGGGAGAAGTACGGCGTGGACGGCGCGGGCTACGTCGACCTCGCGCTGCTCCGCGGCGACCCGAGCGACGGGCTCCCCGGCGTCCCCGGCATCGGCGAGAAGACGGCGGCGAAGCTGCTGGACGCGTACGGCGATCTCGACGGGATCATGGCGGCGGTGGACGACCCGAAGGCGAAGCTGACGCCCTCGCAGCGCAAGCGGCTGGACGAGTCGCGCGCCTATGTGGCCGTCGCGCCGAAGGTGGTCCGGGTGGCCGGGGATGTCCCGCTGCCCGACTTCGACCCGGCGCTGCCCCGCGAGCCGCGCGACCCGGCCGCCCTGGAGGCGCTGGCGGAGCAGTGGGGGCTGGGCGGAGCGCTTCAGCGACTCCTGACCACCCTTCAGCACTGAGGTGTTAACTTAGGCATACCTAAGCTCACGTTTTCGAACCAGGGAGTACCTCGTGGCAGAGCGGCCGGCCCGGCAGGGACCCACGGCTCAGGGGGCGCAGGTCGTGCGCACCGAGCAGATCACCCCGCACATGGTCAGGGTGGTCCTCGGCGGCGAAGGGCTCGCGGACTTCGCCCTCTCCGGCTTCACCGACCACTACATCAAGCTGTGCTTCGCGCCCGAGGGCGCGGACTACGCACACCCGTTCGACATGGCCGCGATCCGCGAGCGGTACCCGCGCGAGCTGTGGCCCACCACCCGGACGTACACGGTGCGCTCGTGGGACCCGGTCGCCCGGGAGATGGCCGTCGACTTCGTCGTGCACGGCGACGCGGGGCTCGCGGGGCCGTGGGCGCAGCGGGCCCGGGTGGGCGAGCAGGTGACCTTCCTCGGCCCCGGCGGCGGCTACGGCCCCGAGGCGTCGGCGGACTGGCACCTGCTGGTCGGCGACGAGAGCGCGCTGCCGGCGATCGCGGCGGCGCTGGAGCAGATGCCGTCGGGTGCGCTGGTGCACGCCTTCGTGGAGGTGTCGGACGCCTCCGAAGAGCAGAAGATCGTGACGCCCGACGGGGTGGCCGTGACCTGGCTGCACCGCGGCGACCGGCCCGTCGGCGAGCTGCTGACCGCCGCCGTGAAGGGGCTGGACTTCCCGGAGGGCGAGATCCAGGCCTTCGTTCACGGGGAGGCGGGCTTCGTGAAGGAGATCCGCCGGTATCTGCGCGTGGAGCGGCAGATCCCGCTGGCGCGGCTCTCGATCTCGGGTTACTGGCGTCTCGGCCAGAACGACGACGCCTGGCGTGCCGTCAAGCGCGAGTGGAACGAGCAGGTGGAGCGCGAGCAGGAGAGCGGCACGACCGCTCCGTAGCACCCGCCCCGCCATCGGCCATCCCCTGGGTCACCTGCCGGGCACGCCCGGGGCCGCACCGCCGAACAGGCCACCGGACCCCGTCCGCCGCACCCGCGGCCGGCGGGGTCCGCGCGTCGGGGGCGCGGCGGACGGGACCCGGTCGCGGCCCCCGCGCCGGGCCGCCGCGCACACCCGCCGGGCCGCGCACCGGACCCCGCACCGGGTCAGCCCGCGGGGGCCGGCTCCGTACCGCCGGCGCCGGCACCGGCACGGGCCCCGGCGCCCCGCTGCCCGCCGGCGCCCTCTTCCGTGGCGTGGGAGCCCTCCGGATCGACCGGCCCCGAGAGGTTCTGCGGGGACTCGAAGCGCCGGAAGGACACATCGATGTGCGCCAGCCTCCGCAGCGCGCCGAACATCGCCTCGCCGAGGACGGTGCCCACGACGACGCTCTCGACCAGGTCCTCGCGGGCCACCCGCCGCTGTACGTAGTCGAGGTCGGCGCGGGCGACCGGCTCGGCGGCATCCGCGTAGACGTCCAGCAGGCCGATGTATCCGCTGTGCCCGGCCCTGCGCAGCGCGGCCAGCACCCCTGCCAGTGATTCGGCGGCGGGGCCCCGCTCGTCGACGTTCCAGCCCCGCCGCAACACCAGCTCGGCCACCTCCTCCCGCGCCTCCTCCAGGTCCGGCCCCGCCTCTTCCCCTCCTGCCGGGATGACACCGTCCGCTGCGATGCCGAGCACCTTGTGCACCGGCTGTTCGGGGTCGTCCATGACCTCCAGGACCTCGCCGATGCTGGCGAGCGAGAGGCCGCCGACATCCAGCAGAGCCCGGATCAGGCGCAGCCGGCGCTCATGCCCGGGGCCGTAGCGGGCCTGGTTCGGGCTGGTCAACTCCCCTGAGGGCAGCAGCCCTTCCCGTAGGTAGTACTTGATCGTCGGAACCGGGACCCCGGACCTGCGACTCAATTCACCGATGCGCACCGCGTCTTCGCCCCTTCACTCTTGCCAGAAACCGCCCTCATCATAGATAGTCCCTCTATCGGATAGCAGACAGCACGGCTATCCATACTAGTCACATCATCACAGGGGGTCTCTCATGCCGTCATGGCGTTCCTGGCATCGCCCATTAGTCGTCTTCTCCGCCGCGATGGCCGTCATGGCCCTCGTCTCCGCCGTGGGCCTCGTGGTCGACGACCGGGTCCTGGTCGGCATGCCGATCTGGGCGAAGCCGTTCAAGTTCGCCGTGTCCTTCGTCGCGTACTGCACGACCCTGGCCTGGATGCTGACCCGGCTCACCCGGGGGCAGCGGACCGGCCGGTGGGCGGGGCACGTCGTCGTGCTGACGGGCTGCACCGAGATGGTGCTCATCACCGTGCAGGTCCTCCGGGGCCGGCGCAGCCACTTCAATACCGCGACCCCCTTCGACGCGGCACTGTGGACCGCGATGGGGCAGACCGTCGCCGTCCTGTGGGCGGCCACCCTGGTGATCGCCGTCCTGCTGCTGCGCAGCCGCATCGCCGACCGGGCGACGGCCCTGACCGTCCGGGGCGGTCTGCTGGTCTCCCTGGCCGGCGCGGCCCTCGGCTTCCTGATGACAGGGCCGAGCAAGGGCCAGCGGGCGGCGGGGAACCTCGACACCGCCGACACCATCGGCGCGCACTCCGTGGGCGTACCGGACGGCGGCCCGTCCATGCCGCTGACCGGCTGGTCGACGACCGGCGGCGACCTGCGGGCCCCGCACTTCGTGGGCATGCACGCCCTCCAACTCCTGCCGCTCCTCCTGATCGCCCTGCTGTTCCTCGCGCCCCGCTTCGCCCCGCTGCGCGACGCCGGAGTGCGCCTGCGTCTCGTGCGGGTCGCCGTGGGCGGCTACGCGGCGATCGTCGCGCTCATCACCTGGCAGGCGCTCCGGGGGCAGCCGCTGATCCACCCGGACGGGGCCACGCTGGCCGCCGCCGGTGCCGTCCTCGCGGCGGTGGCGTGCGGAACGTGGAGCGCGCTGCGCACGGCCGCCCCCCTCCGCCCGTCCTCCCGCACCGCCGACGACAAGGAGCCCGTGGCATGACCGGCGCACTGTTCGAGATCACGTTCTATCTGGCCGCCCCGTTCTGGCTGCTGATGATCTTCGCCCCCACCTGGTCCGGCACCGCCCGCGTCGCCGCCTCGCCGCTGACCGTGCTCCCGGTGCTCGTCGTCTACGTCGTCATGGCCGTCCCGGTGTTCCCGGAGCTCTGGACGGCGGTGAGCGATCCGGACATCGACACGTTCCGGGATCTGACGGCGCTGGCCGGCGGCGCTGGGGCCATGTGGGCGCAGGTGATCGCCTGGGACCTGCTCCTCGGGCAGTGGATGTACCTCCAGAGCCGGAGGCTGGGACTGTCACCGCTGCTGATGGGTCCGCTGCTGGTCCTGACGATCCTGCTGTCGCCGTTCGGGCTGGTGATCTTCCTCGCCGTCCGCGCGGTACGCCTGCGACGGCGCGAAACGCTCACCGCCTGAGTCGCGTCCACCCGGGGCCCGGTCTGGAAAGATCGCGGGCCTCAGACCAATCCGTACGGTCGCCGGCTCCGAATCACTCCCGGAAGCGACGATCGTCCCGGGAGGAAACCCGCGTGAAGGAAGCCGTACACATCAGTGGGGTGCCCGCGCCCGGCCCCGATCTCCAGGAGCTCCTGGTGCGGGTCGCGCGGGGCGACCAGGACGCGTTCGCCGCGGTGTACGACGCGGTGAGCGGGCCCGTCCTCGGCCTGGTGCGCAGCGTGCTCCGCGATCCGGCCCAGTCGGAGGAGGTGGCGCAGGAGGTGCTGGTGGAGGTGTGGCGCACCGCGCCCCGTTTCCGGGCCTCCCGGGGCAGCGCGATGAACTGGGTGCTGACCCTGGCCCACCACCGGGCCGTCGACCGGGTCCGCTCGGCCGAGGCCGCCTCCGCCCGGGAGCACAAGGCGGCGCTGCTGGACCGGACGCCCGCCTTCGACGAGGTGTCCGAACAGGTCGAGACCCGGTTGGAAAGAGAACAGGTACGGCGCTGTATGCGCACTCTGTCCGAGCTGCAACGGGAGTCGGTGACCCTGGCCTACTACCGGGGCCTGACCTACCGTGAGGTCTCCGAGCTGCTCGCCGTGCCGCTGGGCACCATCAAGACACGACTCCGCGACGGCCTTATCCGCCTGCGCGACTGCCTGGGGGTGAGCGCATGAGCACGGCCGAACTGCACACGCTGACCGGTGCCTATGCCCTGCACGCACTGCCGGATTCCGAACGGCAGGCGTTCGAGCGGCACCTGGAGGACTGCGAGGCCTGCACCCAGGAGGTGCGGGAGCTGTCGGCCACCGCCGCCCGGCTCGGCCTCGCCGTCGCCGAGACCCCGCCGCGCGAGCTGCGCGACCGGGTACTGCGGGAGATCACGACCGTACGCCAGGAGGCTCCGGCGCCCGGCAGGCGGGCACGGACCGGCGGGGGCGGAGGCGCCGGCCGGTGGTACGCCTTCGCGCTCGCCGCCTGTGTCGCCGCGGCCGCCGCGTTCGGCGGGGTCGCTGTCTGGCAGAACCAGGTGGCGCAGGACGCGCGACAGGAGGCGAACCAGGCGCAGCGGCAGAACGAACAGCTGGCCCAGGTGCTCTCGGCCCCGGACGCGAAGACCACGTCGAGTGAGCTGACCGGTGGCGCGCACGGCGCCGTCGTCGTCTCGCAGAGCCAGAACCGTGCGGTGTTCCTGGCCTCGGGGATGGGCCGGCCGCCGAGCGGCAAGGTCTACCAGCTCTGGTTCAACGACGAGGGCACGATGCGCTCGGCCGGTCTGATGAATCCGAAGGCGAGCGACGACGCGGTCCTGCTGGACGGGCCGGTGGACCGGGCGTCCGGGATGGGCATCACGGTCGAACCCGCCGGAGGTTCCGACGAACCGACCTCGTCGCCGGTGGCGCTGATGGACTTCCCGACCGCCTGACCCCTCATCCACGAACCATGCAAGGAGCGCCCGTTCCATGAGTGTCGCGGTGGTGCTGTTCACCTCCGATCTGCGTCTGCACGACAATCCGGTGCTGTGTGCCGCCCTGCGGGACGCGGACGAGGTCGTCCCGTTGTTCGTCCGGGACGAGGCCGTCCACCGCGCCGGGTTCGACGCGCCCAACCGGCTGGCCTTCCTCGCCGACTGCCTGGCCGCCCTGGACGCCGGACTCCGCCACCGGGGCGGCCGGCTGGTCGTCCGCCGGGGCGAGGTGGCCGCCGCGGTGAGGCGGGTGGCCGAGGAGACCGGGGCGGCCTCCGTGCACGTCGCCGCCGGGGTCAGCCGGTACGCGGCCCGGCGCGAGCAACGGATCCGGGAGGCCCTGGCGGGCACCGGCCGTGAGCTGCGCATCCATGACGCGGTGGTCACCGCGCTCGCTCCGGGCCGGGTGGTCCCGACGGGCGGCAAGGACCACTTCGCGGTGTTCACCCCGTACTTCCGTCGTTGGGAGGCGGAGGGAGTACGGGGCACACTGACCGCTCCCCGCACGGTGCGGGTGCCGGACGGCGTGGCGAGCGATCCGCTCCCGGACCGGGACACCGTCAAGAACCTCTCCCCCGGCCTCGCCCGGGGCGGCGAGGAAGCGGGCCGCAAGCTGGTGACGACCTGGCTGCACGGGCCGATGGCCGACTACGAGGACGGCCACGACGACCTGGCCGGCGACGCGACGTCCCGGCTCTCCCCGCATCTCCACTTCGGTACGGTCTCCGCCGCCGAACTGGTCCACCGCGCCCGGGAGAAGGGCGGGTCCGGCGGCGAGGCGTTCGTGCGGCAACTGGCCTGGCGCGACTTCCACCACCAGGTCCTCGCGGACCGGCCGGACGCCTCCTGGTCCGACTACCGGCCACGCCACGACCGCTGGCGCTCCGACGAGGACGAGATCGACGCCTGGAAGTCCGGGCGTACGGGCTATCCGCTGGTGGACGCGGCGATGCGACAGCTCGCGCACGAGGGCTGGATGCACAACCGGGGCCGGATGCTGGCCGCGAGCTTCCTCACCAAGACCCTGTACGTGGACTGGCGGGTGGGCGCCCGGCACTTCCTGGACCTGCTGGTCGACGGCGACGTGGCGAACAACCAGCTCAACTGGCAGTGGGTGGCGGGCACCGGCACGGACACCCGGCCCAACCGGGTGCTCAACCCGGTGATCCAGGGCAAGCGCTTCGACCCCCGCGGTGCCTACGTACGGCGTTGGGTGCCGGAACTGGCGGAGCTGGAGGGGGCCGCGATCCACGAGCCCTGGAAGCTTCAGGGCCTGGACCGGGCGAGCCTGGACTACCCGGACCCGGTGGTGGACCTGGCCGAGGCCCGGGCCCGCTTCGAACGAGCCCGGGGCCTGGACTGACCGGACGACGGTCGCGGCGCGAAAGAGGCCCGTCCCGCGGAGACGCGGGACGGGCCTCTTCGGCTGTCAGACCCGGCGCGGCGGCCGGGGGAAGAAGCCGCTCGTCCGCGCCACGTACGCGTCGAATCCGGGCCGGTCGGCCATATGACGCTCCAGCAGGGCCGCGCCGCTGCCCTTGGTCAGCAGGAAGGTCATCACCAGCGGGGCGACGACGGTGGCGGCAGCGGCGGCGGGGGCCTGGCAGACGAAGAGGAAGAGTCCCCACCAGACGCAGAAGTCGCCGAAGTAGTTCGGATGGCGGGTCCAGGACCACAGCCCCCGGTCCATGATCTTCCCCTTGTTGGCGGGGTCGGCCTTGAACCGGGCGAGCTGCGCGTCGCCGATCGCCTCGAAGGCGAGGCCGACCGCCCACAGGACCGCCCCCGCCCAGGCCCACCACGCGAGCGGCGCGGTGAGGTACTGCGCGGCCTGCACCGGGAGCGAGACCAGCCAGACCAGCGCCCCCTGGAGGAGATACACCTTGCGCAGGGCGTAGAGGTTCGGGTTGCCGGGGGCCTTGGCCAGCATCTTCGCGTAGCGCGGGTCCTCCCCGTGGCCCCGGCCGCGCCGTCCGATGTGGAGGGCGAGGCGCAGCCCCCAGATCACGGTCAGCGCGGTGACCAGGAGCCGGCGGCCGTCGTCGCCGTCGCCCGCCGACAGGCCGTAGGAGACCAGGGCGACGGCGGCGAACCCGATGCCCCAGGCGACGTCGACGATCCGGTGCATGCCCTTCTTCAGGGCGACGGCGAAGGTGACGAGCATGACGCCGAGCGCGGCGAGGGCCGCGCCCGCGAGCCCGCTCGCGAACGCGGACCAGACGAAGCCGCTCACGGGCTCTCCTCCGGGACGGCCGACCCGTACCAGTCGCGCCGGGTGGCCGGCATCGCCGCGGAGCCGACCGGGTCGGGCCGTACGGAGAGGATCTGGTCGACGCCCATCCGGCGTTCCTCGAACGCGAGCGCCCCGCCGACGAGGTAGAGCCGCCACACCCGCGCGGTCTCCTCCCCCACCAGCGCGACGAACTCCGTCCAGCGCTCCTCCAGGGTGCGCCGCCAGGCCTCCACCGTCCACACGTAGTGCTCGCGCAGCGATTCGACGTCACGCACCTCGAGACCGGCGCCCTCCAGCAGGGCGACGGTCTCGCCGAGCGGCCGCATGTGCATGTCGGGGGCGATGTACGACTCGATGAACGCGCCGCCGCCCGGCGCGGTCGTCCCCCGGGACATCTGCTGGACCAGGACCCTGCCCTTCGGCCGCAGCGCGTCGTGCAGGATCGCGGTGAACGCCGGGTACTCGGCGTCCCCGACGTGCTCGCCCATCTCGATGGTGGACACGGCGTCGTACGCGCCCCGGGTCTCCGGCCGCCCCGCGATGTCCCGGTAGTCGATGTTCAGCACCTCGACGAGATCGTCGAGACCACGTGCGCTGACCTGCTCCCGTACGTACGCGGCCTGTTCGGCGGCGAGGGTGACGGCGGTGACGCGGACGCCGTGGCGCTCGGCCGCGTACAGGGTCAGCGAACCCCAGCCGCAGCCGATGTCCAGCAGCCGTGCGCCGGGCCGCAGTCCGAGCTTGCGGCAGATCAGCTCCAGCTTGTCGCGCTGCGCGTCGGCGGAGCCGTAGTCGGGTGCGTCGCTGGTCCAGTAGCCGCAGGAGTACGCCATCGTCTCGTCGAGGAGCAGCGTGTAGAAGGCGTTGGACAGGTCGTAGTGATGGCTGATCGCCGCCCGGTCGCGGGCCTTGCTGTGCAGGGTCCCGCGGAGTCCGGCGCGGGCGGCGGGGACCGGCGGCCGGGGGCCGACCGCGCCGAGGCGCAGGGCGAGGCCCGCCGCCCTGACCCGGTCCGCGAGGGCGGGCGCGGGCGGGGTGAGGCCGCGGTCGCGCGCGGCGCGGCGCATGGCGCGCAGCCCGTCGCCGAGGTCGGTGTCGAGGTCGATGTCGCCGGTGATGTAGGCCTCGGCGAGGCCGAGTTCGCCCGGCTCCCACAGCAGTCGGCGCAGCGCTCTGCGGGTCCGCACATGGACCGTGGGGGCGTCCCTGGGCCCGGTCTCGCTGCCGTCCCACATCCGTACCCGGACCGGCGGCGGGCCCCCGAGGAACCGCTCGATCAGCGGTTCGACGCGCTGGGCGGCCCCGGTCGGGGTGCGCCGGGCGGGGGGCTTGGGTGCGGTCGTGGTCACGCGGTCTCCTCGCGGGTCAGAAGCAGCTGCTGCACATCGAGATAGCCGGAGCGGAAGCCCGCTTCGGAGTAGGCGAGGTAGAAGGTCCACATCCGGCGGAAGACGGCGTCGAAGCCGAGGGCGTCGACCTCGGCCGCCCGTTCGGTGAACCGCTCCCGCCACAGCCGGAGCGTCTCGGCGTAGTGCGCGCCGAAGCGGATGCGCTGCGTGGTGCGCAGGCGGGTGTGGCCGGTGGTGATCCGCTCCACGGCTTCGGTGGAGGGCAGGAGTCCGCCGGGGAAGATGTACTTCTGGATCCAGGTGTACGTGGAGCGGCTGGCGCGCAGCCGGTCGTCCGGCATGGTGATGGCCTGGAGGGCGATCCGGCCGCCGGGGGCGAGCAGCCGGTCCAGGGTCTCGAAGTAGACCGGCCAGAACTCCTCGCCGACCGCCTCGACCATCTCGACGCTGACGATGGCGTCGTAGTCGCCGGTGACGTGGCGGTAGTCGCTCAGCCGCACCTCGACGCGGTCGGCGTACCCGGCCTCGCGGATCCGGGCGCGGGCCAGTTCGCGCTGTTCGGCGGAGAGGGTGACGGTGACGACCCGGGCGCCGCGGGCGGCCGCGCGGACGGCGAGTTCGCCCCAGCCGGTGCCGATCTCCAGGAGGCGGGTGCCCTCGGTGACCCCGGCGGCGTCCAGCAGCCGGTCGATCTTGCGGTGCTGGGCGGCGGGCAGCAGGTCGTGTTCGGCGGGGAAACCGCGGAAGACGGCGGAGGAGTACGAGAGCGTCTCGTCGAGGAAGAGGGCGAACAGCTCGTTGGACAGGTCGTAGTGGTGGCTGATGTTGTCCAGGGAGCCTTCGGGGGTGTTCAACTGCGCGGCGGGCCTGCGCAGCGCCCAGATGCCGCGCAGGCGTTGCAGCGACCGGGGGACGAGGTCGGCGGCGTTGTCGGCCAGCACGGTCAGCACGCCGACCAGGTCGGGCGCGTCCCACTCCCCCGCCATGTAGGACTCGCCGAAGCCGATGAGTCCGCTCGCGCCGATCCGCCGGAAGAAGGCGTCGGGGTCGTGGATGTCCATGAGGGGCCCGCCGAGGCCGATGTCGTCCCTGCCCGCGAGCCGGGCGCGCAGGGGGAGACGGCCGAGCGCGTGGCGGACGATGCGTTCGGCGACGGCGGTCCGGGCGCGGGAGGCCCGGGGCAGCGAGATGATGTCGGGCCAGCGTTCCGGGTCGGTCCCGGGGGTGTGTTCTGCCGGCGGAGCAGAGGTGGGCGCGGTCACTGCATGCCTTCCTGTGGGCGGTGCGGGGGACGGGGCTGCACGGGCAGCCCCCGCAGGTAGAGCCGGATGCCGTGCAGGCGGATCGCGGCGGAGACGAGGACGGTGGAGAGGGGGTGGCGCAGGGCGAGGCGCACCAGCTCCCGGGGGGTGGCCGGGCGGCGGCCTCCCCGTACGGTCGCGGTGAACGGGCGGGCTCCGTCACGCTCCAGGTGGATGCTCAGGTCGAGCCGGGTCCCGGGTTCGGGCAGCCGCATCCGGTAGCCGCCGTCCACGGGGAAGAACGGCGAGACGTAGAACTCCTTGTCGGTCACGGCCCGGTCGTCCCCGTCGGGGCTCAGGAGGTAGCCGTGCCGTCCGCCGTAGGTGTTGTGGACCTCGGCGACGACGCAGAGGGGAGTGCCGTCGGCACGGTGGCACCAGTAGACGGTGATCGGGTTGAAGACGTACCCGAACACCCGGGCCTGGGTGAGCATGGTGACGGTGCCGTCGCCGAGTTCGACGTCCCGGGCCCGCAGGAAGCGCTCCAGGCCGGCCCGGATGGTGGGGGCGGTGCCGCCGAAGTGGTCGCGGGGGTCGAACCGGGCCAGCGGACGCAGGGCGCGCGGCAGCAGGGGCGGCCGGTCGGGGTCGATCAGCCACAGGTACGTCCGGTGCCGGAACGCGTACTTCCCGGGCCGGGTCCGGACATGCGTGATGCTGCACGGGTAGAGGGCGCTCACCAGTTCACCCCCAGGGCCGCCGCGGCCTCGACCCCCGAACGGCAGCCGTCCTCGTGGAACCCCCAGCCGTGGTACGCCCCCGCGTAGGCGGTGACGGGACCGGACAGTGTGTGCAGCCGGCCCTGGGCCGCGACGGATTCCGGGGTGTAGACGGGGTGCTCGTAGACCATGCGGGCGCGCACCGAGGCGGGGTCGACGCGGTCGGAGCCGTTCAGCGTGACCACGAAGGTCTCGGGCGCGTCGAGCCGCTGGAGGCGGCTCATGTCGTAGCTGACGGTGACGCGGTCGGCGTCGGCGGCGCACGAGGGCATCAGGTAGTTCCAGGAGGCCCTGGCCCCCCGGGCGCGCGGCAGCAGCGCGGTGTCCGTGTGCAGCAGGGTCGGGTTGCGGGAGTACCGGAACGCGCCCAGCGTGCCGCGCTCGGCGTCGGTCGGATCGGCGAGCAGCCGCAGCGCCTGGTCGGGGTGGGTGGCGATGACGACGGAGTCGTACGGGGTTCGCGTGCCGTCCTCGGTGGTGATCTCGACGCCGTCCGCGTGCCGGGTGATGGCGCGTACCGGGGTCGAGGTGCGCACGGCGGTGAGCTGCTTGACGAGGAGGTCGACGTAACTGCGCGACCCGCCCGTGACGGTGCGCCAGACCGGGGAGTCACCGATGGTGAGCATGCCGTGGTGGGCGAGGAAGCGAAAGAGATAGCGGGCCGGATAGCGCAGCGCGGTGACCGGGTCGCAGGACCAGACGGCGGAGACCATGGGCGTGAGGAAGTGGGCGTGGAAGTAGGGCGAGAAGCGCCCGCGCCGGGCGAACTCCCCCAGCGTCATCCCGCTCGTCCCGTCCGTCCCGCTCTCCGGCAGCTCCAGGAGGGCCCGGGCCGCACGGTGGAAGCGCGGCACCTCGGCGAGCATCCGCAGATAGGGGCCGCGCACGGCGGAGCGCGGCTGCGCGAAGAGCCCGGCCGGGCCGCGCGCCCCGGCGTATTCGAGGCCGCATCCCTCGCACCGTACGGACATCGACATCTCGGACTCCTGGGTGGCGACGCCCAGTTCGTCGAAGAGCCGCAGCAGGTGGGGGTAGGTCCGCCGGTTGTGCACGATGAACCCGGAGTCGACGCGGTGCACCCGGCCGTCGCGTGCGGTCAGGTCATGCGTGTGGGCGTGGCCTCCGACGCGGTCCTCCGCCTCGTACAGCGTCACCTCGTGGGCGTCCCGGAGAACGTGGGCGGCGGTCAGTCCCGCCACTCCGGATCCGACCACGGCCGTCCGCCGTCGTTCCCCTGCCATTCCGGCTCCCTCCGGTCCTTCCGCACAGATCGGAGCGCTGCTGGAGTGCCCCTCACTACTGCATTCGTGGCTGGGGGCCGAATGGATTGGTCGGTCAGTGGATCTACTCCGAACGGGTGAACAGGAGCCCGGGACCAATCCGCCGGCCGACCGGCGTCGAACCCCCTGTGTGAGAGCAGACCGGCACGACGCGCGGACGGACGGGGCACTTCTGCCCCGCCGGTCCCGCCCGCCGCATGCCCCACTCCCCCTTTCTCTTTTTCTTTCCCTCTCGCACAAGACCTTCGATCCAGGAGAAATGCCATGAACACGCTCCTCTTCCGCCGCGCAGCCGTCGCCGTGTCCGCAGCGGCCGTGCTGCCGCTGGCCCTGACCGCCTGCTCGTCGGACGACTCCTCCAAGGACTCGGCGGCAGGTTCGACGCCCAGCTCGTCCGCACCGGCGAGCCCCTCGGCCGATGACTCGGCGACCATGGACGAGCCGTTCGGCCCGGCGTGTTCGTCGGTGCCGAAGGAAGGCGCGGGCTCGTTCGACGGCATGGCGAAGGACCCGGTCGCCACGGCCGCCTCGAACAACGAGGAGCTGTCGACGCTGGTGGCCGCCGTGAAGCAGGCAGGCCTGGTCGACACGCTCAACAACGCGGAGAACATCACGGTGTTCGCCCCGACCAACGACGCCTTCGCCAAGATCCCGAAGGCCGACCTGGACGCGCTGCTGGCGAACAAGGCCGAGCTCACCAAGGTCCTCACCTACCACGTGGTGGGCGAGAAGCTGACGCCGCAGCAGCTGGAGAAGGGCTCCTTCGACACGCTGGAGAAGAGCAAGCTGACCACGGCCGGCTCGGGCGTCGAGTACACCGTGAACGACGCCTCGAAGGTCGTCTGCGGCAATGTCCCGACCGCCAACGCGACGGTCTACATCGTCGACTCGGTCCTGATGCCCCCGAAGTAACCCCCACCGACCCCACGACGAGGGGCGGGGAGCCGCGGTACACCGCCGGCTCCCCGCCCCTCGTCGTGCGCGGGCGCTGCCCTAGCCTGACCGGATGACACACCGTGAGCCCCTGGGCCGTGGCGACCGCGTGGCCGGAGCCGTGGTCGGGTCCGCCGCCGGGGACGCGCTCGGCGCCCCGTTCGAGTTCGGCCCCGCCGGCGTGTTCACCGCCCGCTTCCCGGACGGCGTCGGGGCGCTGTGCGGGGGCGGCGGCTGGGACCCGGGTGAGGCGACGGACGACACGCAGATGGCCGTGCTGGTCGGGGAGTCGCTGCTGGAGCGGGGCGGCCTGGACCTGCCGGACGTGTTCGACCGGTTCCGGAGGTGGGCCGCGGGCGGGCCGAAGGACATCGGCCTCCAGACCGAGGACGTGCTGACCAACGGCGAACCGTGGGACCTGGCGGCGGCCCTGCACTTCCAGCTCAACGGGCGGGCCGCGGGCAACGGTTCCCTGATGCGGGCGACCACATCGGCGGTGTACTTCGCGCATTCGGGCCGCCCGGCGACGATGGAGGCGGCCCGTCGGATCGCGGCGCTGACCCACGGCGACCGGGCGGCCTGGGAGGGCACCGCGGTCTTCCACGAACTGGTCCGGGTGGCACTGGCGGGCGAGGACCCGCTCGCCGCCCTCCCCGCGGCGCTGGCCGAGGTCCACGCCGGCCACCGGGCCCGCTGGGCAACGGTGCTGGCCCCCGGCTGGCACCCGGGCCTGGCGACCGAGTTCAACGGCGCGGTGTGGCCCTGCCTGGGCACGGCGCTCTGGGCGCTGCGCACGACGGACACCTTCGAGCGGTCCCTGGCGGCCGCCGTCGACGTGGGCGGGGACACCGACACGGTGGCAGCCGTGACGGGTGGCCTGGCGGGAGCGGTCTACGGCATCGGAACGATCCCCGCACGCTGGACCGACCCCCTGCACGTACCGCTGCCCGGCTACGGGGACCGCCGGCTGACCACGGCGGACCTTCGCACCCTGGCAGACCGTCTGGACTCCGAAGGGCCTCGGAGTACCTGAGAATCCCCGCCAACAACATCGCCCGAAAAGTACACATAAGTGCCAGATAAGAGCACTATGGGGATGAGGGCACCTGCCTCATCCATCCGCACGGCGGCGGGGCCCGCACGACGAAGGAGACGAAATCTCATGAGCAACGTCTCACACGCGAGGAGTGACATATCGGGCCACCCCGATGCCTCCGAAATGCGTGCGCGGTACGACCGGGTGATGGGTGGGCGCGATGTGGCGCTGGTGGACGCGCCGGTGTTCCTCGTCGGCCTCTACTGCGCCGTTTCCCCGTGGGTGCTCCACTTCACGGCCAGCCAGCCGGCCCTGGTCACGCACAACCTGGTGATGGGCATCGCCATCGCGGTACTGGCTCTCGGCTTCACCGTGATGCCGGAGCGCATGTACGGCCTGAGCTGGGCGATCTGCGCCATGGGGGCGTGGATCATCGTGTCGAGCTGGGTGGTGGGCAGCAGCCCGGACGCCGGGATCGTGATCAACAACATCATCGTCGGCGGCTTGACCCTACTGCTGGGCATGGTCTGCGCGGGAGCAGCGGCCAGAACCCGCAGCACCTGACCCCGACCGCACCCCGACAGCCTCGCCCCTCTGGTGACCCCCTCCGGCGCTTGAGGAGCGGGGTTCCCAGCCCCTCCGGCGCTTGAGGAGCGGGGTTCCCAGCCCCTCCGGCGCTTGAGGAGCGGGGTCCGGGGC
>NZ_JAAXYC010000099.1 GCF_018619185.1 Streptomyces sp. McG3
GATCGAGGCGGTGGGGTCGCTGGAGTCGGTCCGGCAGGCCATCGGCTGCGCACGCCCGGGCGGCCGCATCGGTTACGTGGGCCTGCCCTGGGGAGTCACGCTGCCGCTGTGGGAGCTGTTCGGCAAGAACCTCACCCTCGCCGGCGGCGGCGCGAACGTACGCGTCACGATGCCGGGGCTGCTCGGCGACGTGCTCGACGGCGCACTGCGGCCGGGCGAGGTGTTCGACGCCGCCTACTCCCTGGCCGACGCGCCGAAGGCGTTCCACGCCATGGACGCCCGCCGCTGCCTCAAACCCGTCCTGCGGCCCTAGGGTCTTTCGTTTGGATCAGGCCGGATCAGGGAGCGGGGTCCGGTGCGTGCGGCTGCAAGGCGGAGGAGAGCGTCACTGCGGAGCATGGGCGACCGACGACAACGCGGCAGATGCGCGTGCCGGACCCCGCGAGCCCGGCATGATCCAAACGAGAGGCCCTAGGTCACCCGCGCCATCGGCCCCCCTCCCGTCCTCCTGGCCCCGGCCCATCCGGGGCCCAGGGGGACCGGTCGCGCGGCAGGACAGCCGGCCGGGCACGTGTCCTCACGCCGCCGCCGTGGCCGGCCTCCGGTGCCGGGGCAGCCGGGCCCTGGCCAGTGTGCGGTCGGTCAGGGCGGGCTGCGGCACCGCGATCCCGCAGCCCGTGCACACCGGGCCCGCCCACGGCGCCTCGCCCCGCTCCTGCCGCCACTCGATGCCGGTGTCCGCGCAGACCGGGCAGGCGGAGCCGGGGCCGGCGCCCAGAGCCGCGATCAGGCGGCGCAGGACCTCGGCGAGCGGCTCGGTGGGATGGATGTCCGGGTCGGAGCAGCGGGCCACCCCGTGGCCGCCCCAGGTGCGGCGGTGCCAGTCGTCGAACGCGCCGGGCCGCCGCAGCCCCGCGTGCTTCTCGCGCCGCCGCCGCTCGGCGAACCCCGCCTCGTACGCGAGCCAGACGGCCCGCGCCTCCTCCAGCTCGTCCAGCGCGCCCACCAGGCGCACCGGATCGGGCGCCCGGTCCTCGGGACCGATCCCGTGCCGGGCGCACAGATGGTCCCAGGTCGCCCGGTGCCCGTACGGGGCGAACCTCTCCAAACACTTGCGCAGCGAATACCGCCGCAGGGCCAGATCCCCCATCGGATCGCGGACCTGTCTCGCAAGACTCCGGAAACCGGCCATGACACCGCCACCTCCGTCGCTCGTCCTTGGACGTCAAGGAATGGACGTACGCCTGCCCGTTTCGGCTCCATCGAAAGATGAAATCCGTCCATTGGCCGAGACTCCCCATGTGGGAAGGGGTGCCATGGGCGGGAGCGAAGCGGCGCGCGGACCGGGGGTGCGAGGGCGCACTCCTCGCGCGGGTGGCGAAAGCCGATGGCGGTGTCACGGTCCCGTGCGGTTGGGTTACCCCCATGACAACAGCTCGTCCGCGCCTGGAAAAGGTCACCCCCGACAACGTGCTCGCCGCCTGTCGGCTGGAAGTCGCACCCGAACAGGGCGTGTTCGTCGCCCCGGTCGCGCGGTCCCTGGCCGAGGCCTATGTCCAGCCCGACCTGGCCTGGCCCCGGCTGATCTGCGACGGCGAGCGCCTCGTCGGTTTCGTGATGGCGTACTTCGACCTGCCGTTCGACTTCGACGCCGGGGTGCCGGACGCCCCGCCCCGCTCCGGGCTCTGGCGGCTCGCCGTCGCCGCCGGCGAGCAGGGCCGGGGCTACGGGCGGTTCGCCGTGGGGGCGGTGAACGAGGAGATCCGGCGGAGGGGCGGGACGGTCTCGACCGTGACCTGGAAGCCCGGTGAGGGCGGCCCCGAGGAGTTCTACCTCCGCCTCGGCTACCGCAAGCGGGGCCTCACGGACGACGGCGAATACCTCGGCGACCTCGACCTCACCGCCTGACCGGACGCGGGGGCCTACCCTCCGTACCGCAGATACCTCCGCCGCTTCGCCCGGAACGCCGACAGGTCCCGCTGCCAGGCGCGTACCACCGTGTCGGTGTCCGCGCCCGCGTCGATCATCGTGCGGACGCGGGTGTTCCCGGTGAGCTTGTCGATCCAGTTGTCCGGCCGCCAGGCGAAGCCGCTCCACGTCTGTTTCGCCGTCACCAGCAGCGCGATCCCGGTGCGGACCGGGTCGAAGGCCTCCCGGTCCTGGACGTGCACCTGCACCCCGCCCACCGTCTTCCCCGCGAACTTGGAGAAGGTCGGCG
Source organism: Streptomyces sp. McG3 (assembly GCF_018619185.1). Lineage (GTDB taxonomy): Bacteria > Actinomycetota > Actinomycetes > Streptomycetales > Streptomycetaceae > Streptomyces. The sequence goes on from NZ_JAAXYC010000099.1 coordinate 2,219, forward strand.
CGAAGTACGCCTCGCGGAAGGCCACGCCCGGCAGCTCCAGGGCGTTCGCGGCGGCCGCCCAGCGGTGGTCGACGCCCTCGGCTCCCAGGAGTTCGAAGGGGCGCGTGGTGCCGCGGCCCTCGGAGAGGTTGGTGCCCTCGAAGAGGCAGGTGCCGGAGTAGACGAGCGCCGTCTCGGGCGTCGGCATGTTCGGGCTCGGCGGCACCCACGGCAGTCCGGTGTCGTCGAAGAAGTCCGAGCGCCGCCACCCCGACATCGTCACCACGTCCAGCCGCACCGGATTCTCGTGCAGGAACTCCGCGTTGAAGAACAGCGCCAGCTCCGCCACCGTCATCCCGTGCGCCTGGGCGATCTCCCGGCGGCCGACGAAGGTGGCGAACGCCGGGTCCAGCACCGGGCCCAGTGCCGCCCGCCCGGTCATCGGGTTCGGCCGGTCCAGCACGACGAGGCGCTTGCCCGCGAGCGCCGCCGCCTCCATGCAGTCGTACAGCGTCCAGATGTACGTGTAGAAGCGCGCGCCCGCGTCCTGGATGTCGAAGAGGACCGTGTCCACGCCCGAGGCGGTGAAGATGTCCGCGAGCGGCTGCCCGCTCTTGAGGTACGTGTCGTAGACCGGCAGCCCGGTCGCTGGGTCGTCGTAGCGGCCCTCGGAGCCGCCCGCCTGCGCGGTGCCCCGGAACCCGTGCTCGGGGCCGAAGACGGCGGTCAGGTCCACCCGTGCGTCCGGGTGCATCACGTCGACGATGTGCCGGACGTCGGCCGTGATGCCGGTCGGGTTGGTGACGATCCCGACCTTCTGGCCCCGCAGCGACCGGTAGCCGTCGGCCGCCAGCCGGTCGAAACCGGTGAGCACCCGGCCGCGCCCGTGCCCGGAGCCGCGTCCGGGGGCGGCCTTCGCCGCGGCGGGACCGGTGCCGGCCGCTGTCGCCGCGAGCGCGCCCATGGCGCCTCCCGCGGCCAGCACACCACGTCGGGACAGGCTCATTCCGCTACCTCCATGATCGCGCCGACTGTCATGGCCACGCACGCTAGCGCGGGCCGGGGCCGCACGGAACGACCTGGACCGCGCCGGATTCCCCGAGCCGGGCGCCTTGCTCCTCCCGGCCTCCTCCCGGCTCCCTCCCGTGCCTGCTCCGGGCTCCGGCCGGGCCGTTCCCGCCCCTTCCCGGATCACATACCGACCGGTTAGTCTGCCGGTGCAGCCGGATGGGAAGGGCGGGATGACGATGGGTACGGTGCAGGGCGCCGGCGTAGTGGTCACAGGGGCCGGAGGCGGCATCGGCGCCGCTCTGGCCCGCAGGTTCGCCGCCGGGGGTGCGCGGGTCGTCGTCAACGACCTCGACCCCGCCCGGATCGAGCCGCTCGCGAAGGAGATCGGCGGCTTCGCCGTCGCCGGGGACGCCTCGGGCGTCGTGGACGCCGCCCGGGAGGCCCTGGACGGCACGGTGGACGTCTACTGCGCCAACGCGGGCCTCGCCTCGCCCGGAGACGCGTTCGCCGACGAGGAGGTCTGGGCCGCCGCCTGGGACGTCAACGTGATGGCCCACGTCCGCGCGGCCAAGGCCCTCCTGCCCCACTGGCTGGAGCGCGGCAGCGGCCGTTTCGTCACCACCGCCTCCGCCGCCGGGCTGCTCACGATGATCGGCGCGGCCCCGTACAGCGTCACCAAGCACGGGGCGGTCGCCTTCGCCGAGTGGCTCTCGCTCACCTACCGCCATCGCGGGATCAAGGTCCACGCGATCTGCCCGCAGGGCGTGCGCACCGACATGCTCACCGCCGCCGGTACGGCCGGCGAGCTGGTCCTCGCTCCCGGCGCCATCGAGCCGGACGCGGTCGCCGACGCACTGTTCGAGGCGATGGACGCCGACCGCTTCCTGGTCCTGCCGCACCCCGAGGTGGCCGGCTACTACCAGGCCCGCGCCGCCGATCCCGACCGGTGGATGGGCCAGATGAACCGCCTCCAGCAGAAGTGGGAGGCGAGCGGCGCATGAACGACCCGACCCCCGGCTCCTTCGGCCGCCCGGCTTCCGCCACACCCGGGTCCGGTGGCTCGATCTACGCGGCCCAGCCGTGGCTCGCCCTGCTCAGCGACGCCCAGCGTGCCCCCGTCACCCCGCCCGCGACCGTGCTGCACGCCTTCCGCGCCGCGGTCGGACGCGCACCCGGGCACCCGGCCCTGGCCTACTTCGACGGCCGCCTGAGCTACCGCGAGACCGACGAGCTGTCCGACTCGGTGGCCGGACACCTCGCCGCCCGGGGGCTGCGCCGCGGCGACCGGGTCGCGATCATGCTCCAGAACAGCCCGCACTTCGTCCTCGCGCTGCTCGGCGCCTGGAAGGCGGGCGCGACCGTCGTCCCCCTCAACCCGATGTACAAGTCCGGCGAGGTCGGCCACGTCCTCGCGGACGCCGGGGTCACCGCGCTGATCTGCTCGGACCGGGCGTGGGAGACGTATCTGCGGGACACCGCGGCGGCGGCCCCGGCTCTCACCGTCGCGCTCACCGCCTGCGAGCTGGACCTCCAGACCGTGAACGACCCCCGCGTCCTCGGCTTCGAACGGCTTCCCGCCCCCGGCCCCGACGACCTCGCCGACGACCTGCTGACCGCCGCCCGCGCCGGGAACCCGCCCCCGGCCGGCCGGGAGCTCACCGCCGCCGACACGGCGCTGATCAGCTACACCTCCGGGACCAGCGGCACTCCCAAGGGTGCCAAGAACTCCCACGGCAACATCATGGTCAACGCCGAACGCCAGCGCACCGGCCACCCGATCCCCGAGGGCTCCGCCTACTTCGCGCTCGCCCCGCTCTTCCACATCACCGGCATGGTCTGCCAGCTCGCCGCCTGCGTCGCCAACGCGGGCACCCTCGTCCTGGCCTACCGCTTCGAGGCGGGCGTCGTCCTGGAGGCCTTCACCGCCCACCGCCCCGCCTACACCGTCGGCCCGTCCACCGCCTTCATGGCGCTGGCCGCGCATCCGGACGCCACCGGGGACCACTTCGCCTCGTTCCGGGTGATCTCCTCCGGCGGCGCGCCCCTGCCGCCCGCGCTCGTGGAGAAGTTCCGCGCGGGCTTCGGCCCGTACATCCGCAACGGCTACGGGCTCACCGAGTGCACCGCCCCCTGTGCCTCGGTCCCGCCCGAGCACGAGGCCCCGGTGGACCCGGTCTCGGGCACCCTCTCCGTCGGTGTGCCGGGCCCCGACACCTTCGTGCGGATCCTGGACGAGACGGGCCGGGAGGTCCCCTTCGGGGAGCAGGGCGAGATCGCGGTGCGCGGCCCCCAGGTCGTCTCCGGCTACTGGAACCTCCCCGAGGCCACGGCCGCCGCCTTCCCGGACGGCGAGCTGCGCACCGGCGACATCGGCTTCATGGACGCCGCGGGCTGGCTGTACGTCGTCGACCGCAAGAAGGACATGATCAACGCCTCCGGGTTCAAGGTGTGGCCGCGCGAGGTGGAGGATGTCCTCTACACCCACCCGTCGGTGCGCGAGGCGGCCGTCGTGGGCGTGCCCGACGCGTACCGGGGGGAGACGGTCCGGGCGTACGTGAGCCTGCGTCCGGGGGCCTCGGTGGACCCCGGCGAACTGAGCGCCTACTGCGAGGAAAGGCTCGCCGCCTACAAGTATCCGCGCGAGGTGGAGATCCTGGCCGAGCTGCCGAAGACGGCGAGTGGGAAGATCCTCAGGCGGGAACTGCGTTCCCCTCGTTAGAACTGCGTCGAAACAGCGCACGCACGGTACGAAAGGAAGGTGGCGGCTCATGGCCAAGGCGACGGATCAGAACGGCACTCCCGTCCCTCAGAGGCTGCTGGCCGCCGCCACCCGCCTCTTCGCCGAGCGCGGGTACGACCGCACCTCGGTCCAGGAGATCGTCGAGGCGGCGGGCGTCACCAAGGGGGCGCTCTACCACTACTTCGGCTCCAAGGAGGATCTGCTCCAGGAGGTCTACGCCCGGGTGCTGCGGCTCCAGCAGGAGCGGCTGGACGCCTTCGCGGACGCCGAGGCGCCCATCGAGCAGCGGCTGCGCGACGCGGCGGCCGACGTGGTCGTCACGACCATCGACAACCTGGACGACGCGGCGATCTTCTTCCGCTCCATGCACCACCTGAGCCCCGAGAAGAACAAGCAGGTGCGCGTCGAGCGCCGCCGCTACCACGAGCGCTTCCGGGCCCTGATCGAGGAGGGCCAGCGCGGCGGCGTGTTCTCCTCGGCCACCCCCGCCGACCTGGTCGTCGACTACCACTTCGGCTCGGTCCACCACCTCTCCACCTGGTACCGACCGGACGGCCCGCTGAGCCGCCAGGAGGTCGCCGACCACCTCGCGGACCTGCTGCTGCGGGCCCTGCGCCCGTAGAGGGGGGCGGGGCCGGCCGGCGGATCGTGCCATCCACTGGCCCGCTCCGCCGGTCGGGGTGAGTCTGGATGTATGACGTATGTCCTGCCTCCCGATGAGGCGCCGGGGTTCACGGGCGAACCACTGTTCGTTAATAGAACGGCTATGTCCGGTTTCCGCTCTTGACGGAGCACTGTCATTTCCTTGAGCATCGGTCACGCATTGCGCACCTCTGGGCCGCTTGTCCGGGCCCACGCTCCAGGACCCGGCCGGATCGCCACGCGGCCGGGGACCCCCCGCACGTTCCGTCAGTCCCCAACGGAATCCGGAGCCCGTGAATGAGACCGAACCGTTTCACCCTGCGCAGATCCCCGGCGGCCGCGCTGGCCGTCGCCCTCGCCGCCGTCCTCGGAGCCGGAGCACCGGCCGCCCAGGCCGCCGGCGCGCCGGCGCCGGCGGCGGCAGCCGTCGCGGCGCCCGACATCCCCCTGGCCAACGTCAAGGCCCACCTCACGCAGCTCTCGACGATCGCCGCGAACAACGGCGGCAACCGCGCCCACGGCCGCCCCGGCTACAAGGCGTCCGTCGACTACGTGAAGGCCAAGCTCGACGCCGCCGGATACACCACCACGCTCCAGCAGTTCACCTCCAACGGAGCCACCGGCTACAACCTGATAGCCGACTGGCCCGGCGGCGACCCGAACAAGGTCCTGATGGCCGGGGCCCACCTCGACTCGGTCTCCTCCGGCGCCGGGATCAACGACAACGGCTCCGGCTCGGCCGGCGTCCTGGAGACCGCCCTCGCCGTCTCCCGCGCCCAGTACCAGCCCGACAAGCACCTGCGGTTCGCCTGGTGGGGCGCCGAGGAGCTGGGCCTGATCGGCTCGAAGTACTACGTCAACAACCTGCCGTCGGCCGAGCGTTCCAAGCTCGCCGGCTATCTCAACTTCGACATGATCGGCTCGCCCAACCCCGGCTACTTCGTCTACGACGACGACCCGGTCATCGAGAAGACCTTCAAGGACTACTTCGCGGGCCTGTCGGTCCCGACCGAGATCGAGACCGAGGGCGACGGCCGCTCCGACCACGCCCCGTTCAAGAACGTCGGCGTCCCCGTCGGCGGACTCTTCACCGGCGCCGGCTACACCAAGTCCGCCGCCCAGGCGCAGAAGTGGGGCGGGACCGCGGGGCAGGCCTTCGACCGCTGCTACCACTCGTCCTGCGACACCACGAGCAACATCAACGACACCGCCCTGGACCGCAACAGCGACGCCGCCGCCCACGCCATCTGGACCCTGTCCTCCGGCACCGGCGAACCGCCCACCGGCGAGGGCGTGTTCAGCAACGCCACCGATGTCGCCATCCCGGACGCCGGAGCGGCGGTGACCTCTTCGGTCGCCGTCACCGGACGGACGGGCAACGCCCCGGCCGCCCTCCAGGTCGGCGTCGACATCAAGCACACCTACCGCGGCGACCTCGTCGTGGACCTGCTCGCCCCGGACGGCACCGCGTACCGGCTGAAGAACTCCAGCAGCGGCGACTCGGCCGACAACGTCATCACGACGTACACGGTCAACGCCGCCGCCGAGGTGGCCAACGGCTCCTGGAAGCTCCGCGTCCAGGACGTCGCCCGTCAGGACACCGGCTACATCGACAGCTGGAAGCTCACCTTCTGATTCCTGCCGTACGTGTACGGGCGCGGCCCCTCCCGACGAGCACCTCGGGAGGGGCCGCGCCGCTGTCCGTCACACGTACCGCTTGATCTCCCGCCGGGCCAGCGACCGCTGGTGCACCTCGTCCGGCCCGTCCGCCAGCCGCAGCGTCCGCGCCGAGGCCCACAGCTCCGCCAGCGGGAAGTCCTGGCTCACCCCGCCCGCGCCGTACAGCTGCACCGCCGAGTCCAGGATGTCCACCACCGCGCGCGGGGTGGCGATCTTGATGGCCTGGATCTCGGTGTGCGCGCCCTTGTTGCCCACGGTGTCCATCAGCCAGGCCGTCTTCAGCACCAGCAGCCGCAACTGCTCCACCGTGACCCGGGCGTCCGCGATCCAGTTCTGCACGACGCCCTGCTGGGCGAGCGGCTTGCCGAACGCCGTACGCGCCACCGCCCGTCGGCACATCAGCTCGATGGCCCGCTCCGCCATCCCGATGAGCCGCATGCAGTGGTGGATCCGCCCCGGCCCCAGCCGTGCCTGCGCGATGGCGAAGCCGCCGCCCTCCTCACCGATCAGGTTCGCCGCGGGCACCCGTACGTCGTGGAAGACCACCTCGGCGTGACCGCCGTGCGAGTGGTCCTCGTACCCGTACACCCGCATCGCGCGCCGCACTTCGAGGCCCGGGGTGTCGCGCGGCACCAGGATCATCGACTGCTGGCGGCGGATGTCCGCGCCGTCCGGGTCGGTCTTGCCCATCACGATGAAGACCGCGCAGTCCGGGTTCATCGCCCCGGAGATGTACCACTTCCGCCCGTTGACGACGTAGTCATCGCCGTCCCGCGCGATCCGGGTCTCGATGTTCGTCGCGTCCGAGGACGCCACGTCCGGCTCCGTCATCGCGAACGCGGAGCGGATCTCCCCGGCCAGCAGCGGCTCCAGCCACTGCTTCTTCTGCTCGTCGGTGGCGAACTGGAAGAGCACCTCCATGTTCCCGGTGTCCGGGGCCGCGCAGTTCAGCGCGGTCGGCGCGAGATGCGGGGAGCGTCCGGTGATCTCCGCCAGCGGGGCGTACTGGAGGTTCGTCAGCCCGGCCCCGTACTCCGCGTCGGGCAGGAAGAGGTTCCACAGCCCCTGCCGCCGCGCCTCGGCCTTCAGCTCACCCACCACCGCCGGGGTGTCCCACGGGGAGGCGAGCAGGGCCCGCTGCTCCTCCGCGACCTCCTCGGCCGGATACACGTGCTCGTCCATGAACGCGAGCAGCCTGCTCCGCAGCTCCTCGGTACGGGCGTCGAATGCGAAGTCCATGGGGTTCAGCCTTCCTGGAGGGTGGTGAGGCCGTGCTCGATGAAGACGGGGACCAGATCGCCGATCCGGTCGAAGCCCGCGCCGACGGTCTGGCCGAGGGTGTAGCGGTAGTGGATGCCCTCCAGGATCACGGCGAGCTTGAACCACGCGAACGCGGTGTACCAGGAGATGGCGGAGGTGTCCCGGCCCGAGCGGGCCGCGTAGCGCTCGATCAGCTCGGCGGGGGACGGATGCCCGGCCGCGCCGCTGGTGGTGGAGACGGGAGACTCCGGCAGGTCGAGGTCCGAGCTGTACATCACCAGCAGCCCGAGGTCGGTCAGCGGATCGCCGAGCGTGGACATCTCCCAGTCGAGGACGGCCCTGATCCGGTCGTCGGAGCCGAGCAGCACGTTGTCCAGGCGGTAGTCGCCGTGTACGACGGTGGGCGCGGGGGAGGGGGGCAGCCCTCGGCCGAGGGAGGCGTGCAGCTCGTCGATGCCCGCCAGGTCGCGGTTGCGGGAGGCGTCCAACTGCTTGCCCCAGCGCCGCAACTGCCGGTCCAGGAAGCCCTCGGGACGCCCGAAGTCCCCGAGCCCGACCGCCTCGGGGTCCACGGCGTGCAGGTCGACCAGGGTGTCGACGAGCCCGAGGACCGCCGCCCGGGTGCGCTCGGGTCCCAGCGGGGCGAGCTGCTCGGCGGTGCGGTACGGGGTGCCCTCGACGTACTCCATCACGTAGAACGGGGCGCCGATCACGCTGTCGTCCTCGCAGAGCAGCAGCGGCTCCGGCACCGGGACGGCGGTGGGGTGCAGGCCGCTGATCACCCGGTGCTCGCGCGTCATGTCGTGCGCGGTGGCCAGCACATGGCCGAGCGGAGGTCTGCGCACCACCCACTGCCCCGTCCCGTCGCCGACGACGTAGGTCAGGTTCGAGCGACCGCCCTCGATCAGCCGCGCTTCGAGGGGTCCGCTCACCAGCCCCGGCCGCTCGCGGTCGAGATGGCCGCGCAGCAGCTCCGGGTCGAGACCTGGTGGGGGGACTGAGCTCATGGTGCGTACCTCCGGGCGACGGAACGAGGCGACGGGACGATCGGGAACCATGATGCCGACCAGTCGGTATGTCGTCCAGTGCCCTCCCGTGATCCGGTGGCGCGGAAGCCGGTCCGGCCCTGGCGGTGAAACGCATCCCTGAATAGAGTTCACGTATGCATACAGATGATCTGGTGATCGAAGAGGTCCGCCTCACCCCGATCCTCGTGTCCGATCCGCCCCTGCTGAACACGCAGGGCGTCCACCAGCCGTACACCCCGCGCCTGATCGTGGAGGTCGTCACCCGTGGCGGAACGACGGGCGTGGGGGAGACCTACGGTGACGGCGCCTACCTGGAGCCCGCGCGCTTCCTCGCCGAGGCGCTCCCCGGCCGGGCGGTCACCGACCTGAACGGGCTGTTCGCCCTGGCCGAGGAGGTGTGCGGTGCGTCGCGCGCCGCCGACGACCGGGTCGACGCCGGGGGGCTGCGCGGTGTCAGGAACGCGGAGAAGATCCGGCTCTCGGTCGTCTCCGCCTTCGAGGTCGGCTGCCTGGACGCGCTGGGCAAGGCCCGGGGCCTGCCCGTGCACGCGCTGCTCGGGGGCAAGGTCCGGGACACCGTCGAGTACAGCGCCTACCTCTTCTACCGCTGGGCCGCCCACCCCGGTCCCGGCGAGAGTGACGACTGGGGCGCGGCGCTCGACCCGGCGGGCGTCGTCGCCCAGGCCAGGCGCTTCGCCGACACCTACGGCTTCGGCTCCTTCAAGCTCAAGGGCGGCGTCTTCGAGCCCGACCGGGAGATCGCCGCGATCCACGCCCTGGCCGAGGCGTTCCCGGGCCGCCCGCTGCGCCTGGACCCGAACGGCGCCTGGTCCGTCCCCACCTCGCTGTACGTCGCCGAGCGGCTGAAGGGCGTCCTCGAATACCTGGAGGACCCCACCAGCGGCACGGCCGGCATGGCCGCCGTCTCGGCCGGAACCGACGTCCCGCTCGCCACCAACATGTGCGTCACCACCCTCGCCGAGGTCCCCGAGGCCTTCGCCCGCGACGCCGTCCAGATCGTCCTGAGCGACCACCACTACTGGGGCGGACTGCACCGCACCCGGGAACTGGCGGGCATCTGCCGCACGTTCGGCGTCGGACTCTCCATGCACTCCAACACCCACCTCGGCATCAGCCTCGCCGCGATGACCCACGTCGCCGCCACGGTGCCGGACCTCGCCTACGCCTGCGACAGCCACTACCCCTGGCAGACCGAGGACGTCATCACCGAGCGCCACACCTTCACCGGGGGCCGGCTCACCGTCTCCGACACTCCCGGCCTCGGCGTCGAGCTGGACCGCGAGCGCCTGTCCGCGCTGCACCGGCGCTGGCTGGCGGACGAGACCCACCGGGAGCGCGACGACGCGGCGGCGATGCGCGCCGCCGACCCGGGGTGGACGACGCCGGCGGTCCCGCGCTGGTGAGAGGGGCGGGCCCCGGCCGTACCCCCTGAGTTGCGGCGGCCCCGGCCTGCACGGAAGGTCGAGGGATGAAGGCGATCAGCTACAGCGCGTACGGCTCCGCCGACGTCATGGAGTACGGCGAGCGGCCCGACCCCAAGGTCGGCCCCGACACGGTCCTGGTGAAGGTGCGGGCAGCCGCCGTCAACCCGGTCGACTGGAAGGCCCGCGAGGGCTACCTCCAAAGCGGCCTCGAAGCCGTGTTCCCGGTGATCCCCGGCTGGGACGTCTCCGGGGTCGTCGTGCAACCGGGCGTCGCCGTCGACGAGTTCGCGGTCGGCGACGAGGTCATCGGCTACGTGCGCGAGGACTTCCTCTCGCGCGGTACGTTCGCCGAGTACGTGGCCGCCCCCGTGCGCACCCTCGCTCGCAAGCCCCTGAGCCTGAGCTTCGAGGAGGCCGCGGGCCTGCCGCTGGCCGGGCTGACCGCCTACCAGGTGCTGCACCGCACCCTGAGGATCCGCGACGGCGACACCGTCCTGGTCCAGGCGGCGGCCGGCGGCGTCGGATCGCTCGCCGTCCAGCTCGCCCGGCACGCCGGCTGCCGGGTGATCGGCACCGCGAGCCCCCGCAACCACGAGCACCTCCGCAGCCTCGGCGCGGAGCCCGTGGAGTACGGCGAGGGCCTCGTCGACCGGCTCCGCGCGCTGGTCCCGGACGGCTTCGACGCCTCCTTCGACACGGTGGGCGGCGACGCGCTGCGGGCCTGTGCCGACACCCTCGCCCCGGGCGGCCGGCTCGCCTCCATCGCGGACGGCGAGGTCTTCTCCTACGGCGGCCGCTACGCCTTCGTGCGCCCCGACGCCCACGACCTCGCCCAGCTCGCGGAACTGGCCGAACAGGGCATCGTCACCGTCCATGTGGACCGGGTGTTCCCGCTGGAGCAGGCCGCCGACGCGTACCGGCTCAACCAGGAGGGGCGGACCCGCGGCAAGATCGTGGTGACGGTGGACTGGGACGGCTGAGGACTTCCGCGGGAGAGGGCGCGCTCAGAACAGCATCGCCGCCGCGAACACCGCCAGCGCGACCGTGCACAGCGTCGCCGCCAGCGCTCCGCGCGGGGCGAGCGGCTCCGGCCGCGCCGCCTCCATCCGCACCATCCGGCGGTGGGCCACCACCAGGAAACCCAGCCAGGCCGCCGCGCTCAGCGCCACCGCGATCAGGGCGGCCGGGGTCGCCCCACCGTGCAGCGCCTGCCGCACCGCGAGCAGTCCGACGACCGTGGCGGACAGCGTCGTACGCCGCCAGGCCAGCCGTGTCCGCTCGGGTTGCAGCCCGGGATCCCGTTCCGCCGTCGCCGTCACACGCCCTCCCAGCCGAAGAGGACCACCACCACCATCGCCACGGCGACGACGGCCACCACCAGACTCAGCAGGGTCGGGAACCGGGACACCGGCAGGTCCTCGCCCCGCCGCATCGCCCGCTCGCACCGCACCCAGTGGTTGACCGCCCGCAGCGCGCAGAGCACCCCGGCCGCGAGCAGCCCGAGCGCGAGCCCGGCCCGCACGCCCCACACCAGCTCCGGCAGGAACTGGTCGACGGCGAAACCCCCGCCGATCAAGGCCAGCGCCGTCCGGATCCAGGCGAGGAAGGTCCGCTCGTTGGCCAGCGAGAACCGGTAGTCGGGGGTGTCCCCCTCGTCCCGGATCCGCTGCGGTGCGAACCACAGCCGTACGCTCTGCACGATCTTGTTCACACCTGGAACCCTAGAGGCTGCTCACCGATCGGGCCCGGTCAGCCCCGGTCAGCCCCGGTCAGCCCCGGTCAGCCCCGGTCAGCCCTGCTCGGATCCGCTCGGGGGCATCCGGCGGCGTCCGGGCCCGGTCAGGCCGCCCGGAGCTCCCGCAGCCGCCGGTACGCCTCCACCCCGTCGGGCACCCAGGGCCACACGTCGAGCCGACGCTCCAGCTCCGCGTCGTCCAGGAACGCGTGCCAGGCGACCTCCTCCACCTGCGGGGAGACCGGCAGCTCGCACCGCACCCGGTACACGGCGGACCACCAGGTGTGCTCACCGTCGTAGAGGAACCGGAACAGCGGTTCGGGCTGCGGCAGCCCCGAGACCCCCAGCTCCTCCTCCGCCTCGCGCAGCGCCGCCTCGTCGTACGACTCGCCCGCCCCCACCACCCCGCCGACGAACATGTCGTAGTGCGAGGGGAAGACCAGCTTCGTGGGCGTACGCCGATGGACGAACACCCGCCCGTCGGCGTCGCGCGCCTCGATGAACACACAGCGGTGCCGCAGCCTCCGCGCGGTCGCCTCACCGCGCGGGGCCTGCCCGATGACCTCGTCGTTCTCGTCGACGATGTCCAGGATCTCGTCAGAGGGCGTCATACGTCTCATCCAACAGCACCCGGACGGTTGACGTGGCCCCGGCGGGTATCCAAGATCTGACGCACGGGTAACTTGAACGTTTCGCCGGCCCGGTGGGCCGGCCTTCCCCGCCCGCCCCGAGCCACCCCGACAGGATGGAACCCATGGCGTACGACGCTGATGTGATCGTGATCGGGGCAGGACTCGCCGGGCTCGTGGCCACCGCCGAACTGGTCGACGCCGGCCGTTCCGTGATCCTCCTCGACCAGGAGCCCGAGCAGTCCATCGGCGGCCAGGCGCACTGGTCCTTCGGCGGCCTCTTCCTCGTGGACTCGCCCGAACAGCGCCGGCTGCGGATCAAGGACAGCCGGGAGCTGGCCCTCCAGGACTGGTACGGCACGGCGGGCTTCGACCGGGAGGCCGAGGACCGCTGGCCGCGGAAGTGGGCCGAGGCGTACGTCGACTTCGCCGCCGGCGAGAAGCGCTCCTGGCTGCACCAGCAGGGGCTGCGCATCTTCCCGGTCGTCGGCTGGGCGGAACGCGGCGGCTACGACGCGATGGGCCACGGCAACTCCGTACCCCGCTTCCACATCACCTGGGGCACCGGCCCCGGCGTCGTCGCCCCCTTCGAACGGCGGGTGCGCGAGGGCGTCGCCAAGGGGCTCGTCCAGCTGAGGTTCCGCCACCGCGTCACCGGCCTCGCCCGCACCGCCGGGGCGCTCGACACGGTCACCGGCGAGATCCTGGAGCCCAGCGCCGCCGAGCGCGGCACCGCGAGCAGCCGGGAGGCCACGGCCCCCTTCGAGCTGAGGGCGCAGGCGGTGATCGTCACCTCCGGCGGCATCGGCGGCAACCACGACCTGGTCCGCGCCCAGTGGCCCGAGCGCCTGGGCACCCCGCCCGAGAAGATGCTGTCCGGGGTGCCCGCGCACGTCGACGGACTGATGCTCGGCATCGCCGAGAAGGCGGGCGCGCACCACATCAACCGCGACCGGATGTGGCACTACACCGAGGGCATCGAGAACTGGAACCCGATCTGGGCCCAGCACGGCATCCGGATCCTGCCCGGCCCCTCATCCCTCTGGCTGGACGCGCGCGGCAAGCGCCTGCCGGTCCCGCTCTTCCCCGGCTTCGACACGCTCGGCACCCTCGAACACATCATGGGCTCCGGCCACGGCTACACCTGGTTCGTGCTCAACCAGCGCATCATCGGCAAGGAGTTCGCGCTCTCCGGCTCCGAGCAGAACCCGGACCTGACCGGCAAGTCGGTCCGCGACGTGATCGGCAGGGCCCGCGCGGACGTGCCCGCACCGGTCAAGGCGTTCATGGACCGCGGTGTGGACTTCGTCGTGGAGAAGGAGCTCGGAGCGCTGGTCCGGGGCATGAACGCGGTCACCGGCGACCACCTCATCGACGAGGAGGGCCTGCGCCGCGAGATCACCGCCCGCGACCGCGAGATCGCCAACCCCTTCACCAAGGACCTCCAGGTCACCGCGGTCCACGGGGCCCGCGCCTACCTGGGAGACCGCCTCATCCGCACCGCGAAACCGCACCGCGTCCTGGACCCGGCGGCGGGCCCGCTGATCGCCGTCCGCCTCAACATCCTCACCCGCAAGTCCCTGGGCGGCCTGGAAACGGACCTGTCCTCCCGCGTCCTGACCGCGGAGGGCACCCCGCTGCCCGGCCTGTACGCGGCGGGCGAGGCGGCGGGCTTCGGCGGCGGCGGAGTCCACGGCTACCGCTCCCTGGAGGGCACGTTCCTGGGCGGTTGCATCTTCTCCGGCAGGGCGGCGGGCAGGGCGGCGGCGGAGGCGACGGCGTAACGCCCCCGACCGGGGCCGCGCCCCTCCCGGCCATCGAGGACGGGGCCTGCGTTTTCGGCCCCTCCGGCGATTGAGGAGCGGCGTCCGGGGCGGAGCCCCGAAATCACCCCAGCCGCTCGACCACCCGAAACCGCTCCGCGACGATCAGCGTCCCGTCGTTCACCGTGAACCCCGGATCCCCCAGCGCCTCCCGCATCTCCTCGCCGTGCCAGAACCGCTCGTGCCCCGCCCGCCACTCGGCCACCGACCGGTAGCCCTCGCCCTCGTCGAGCGCATGCTGGAGATCCACCTCCCCGAGCGGCAGCACCCGTACGTCGATCAGCTCCAGCACCGCCACCTCCTGCCCTTCCGAGTCGATCAGCGCGGACCGTTCGCCCACCGGGGGCAGCTCCTCCTGCTCCCGTTCGTACTCGGCCAACAGCCCGGAGGTGGAAACCTTTTCGCCGGAGAGGACCGCCGCCACCAACTGGTCGCGCAACGGCCCGGGAAAGGCGAGAAGGAAAGGGCTGAGGGGTTCGCGAGGTTCCATGTCCTCAGTGTGTCAGGCGCCACTCCGCGCCCCCCGACCCCGCCGCACGCTGTGCGAACATCCCGCCCGACGGGAGGTAATCCAGCCAAGTAGCCGAAAAGTGCACAGAGTTGACATCAAGCGCCCCTTGACGGGGGGCATGGCCTACCGGTTTGCTGTGCGCGATCATCCGCTCGCACACCGCATCGAAAGAAGCCTGCGGCATGCCCCCGCCTCCGCCGCCCCTGGGCCGCTCCCGCCGTCGGGGCAGCCGCTCGGACCACGTCTTCGACCTGGCCCTCGACGACGATGAACTCATCGCCGCACGCGGCCAGTTCGTTCAGGGCAGATGGTCCGAGGCCCGCACCCTGCTGGTGGGCACCGGGCGGGACTGGGACCGCCGCGGGCATCGCCTGCTGGCCCTCGCCGAGACCCCGTCCGCCGTGGACTGGGCCGGTGACTGGCTGCTCGTCGAACCCGAGAGCGCCGACGCCGCCACCCTCCTCGGCTGCGCCCGGGTCGCCCGCGCGCTGCGGCCCAAGGCCAAGGCGAACGACGCCGCCCGCGCCCGGGAAGCCTGCCTGGCCGCCGCCCGCCTCCTCCCCGACGACCCCACACCCTGGCTCGCGCTGCTCCTCCTGGACCGGGGCCGCGACGACGGGGCGGACGGGACCGGCCGGCTCTTCGAGGAGGTGCGCTCCCGCCATCCCGACCACCATCACGCCCACCACGTGATGACCGCTCTGCTGGCCGAGAGCAACCCCGCCAGCGGGCACGACCCCCTCCACGAGGTGTACGACTTCGCCGCCTGGGCCGCCGAACTGGCCCCCGCGGACTCCCCGTTGTCCGTTCTCCCGGTCATCGCCCATGCCGAGCGGTACCGCGTCCTGGTCGCCGCGGGCATCGAGCCCGGCGACCCGGCGCTCTCCGGGCACTGGTCCGGACGCCGGGCCCGCCAGGTGATGAAGGCCGCCTTCGACTGGTGGCTGGAATGGGAGCGCGAGGACCATCCGCGTCACCGCCTCGACCTGAACTTCCTGGCCCACGCCAAGGTCTGCGAGGGCCGGCCCGCCGAGGCGGCCGCCCTGTTCCACCGCATCGGCCCGTACGCCACCGCCGCGCCCTGGTCGTACTCCGGACGGGAGCCCCACGCCGCGTTCGCCGCCGCGCGCACTTACGCGCTCGGCACCCCGTGATCCACGAGAGGCACCACCCCACCACGAAGAAGGGACCCATCCCGCCATGTCGAGGGGCAGTTCAATTTCCAGCGAGACCGGCAGCACGAGGGGGACGGCCGATACCGGCGGGATCAACACCTACAAGGGCGAGGAACGAGCCCTGCGGGCGAACCGGCTCGGCACCCCCGGACTCCTGCTGTCGGTGATCGCGGCCAGCGCCCCCCTGATGGTGGTCGCCGGAGTGAT
Source organism: Streptomyces sp. McG3 (assembly GCF_018619185.1). Lineage (GTDB taxonomy): Bacteria > Actinomycetota > Actinomycetes > Streptomycetales > Streptomycetaceae > Streptomyces. Next base: position 18,084 of record NZ_JAAXYC010000099.1, read on the forward strand.
GCCCACGGTCTTCGGCGTGATGGGCATCGTCGGCCAGCCGCTGCTCTACCTCATCCTCGGCGTCGTCCTGATGCTGTTCAGCGTCGGCTACGCGGAGATGAGCCGGCACGTCCACAACGCCGGCGCGTTCTACGCGTACATCGCCCGCGGGCTCGGCCCGACGGCCGGAGCCGGAGCCTCGTTGGTGGCGTTGGTGGCGTACAGCGCGATGCAGGTAGGCATCTACGGGATCCTCGGCTTCGAGGTCTCCGGCATCTTCGCCACGTATCTCGACATCGAACTGGCCTGGTGGATACCGGCCCTGGCCGCGGCGGCCGTCGTCGGCGTCCTCGGCTGGCTGAAGATCGACCTCAACGCCAAGGTGCTCGGCGTCCTGCTGGTCATCGAGTGCGCCCTCGTCGTGATCTTCGACATCGCCGCCGTGAGCAAGCCCGGCCCCGAGGGCCTGTCACTGCACGCGTTCAACCCCGAGACCCTCACCGGCGTCGGCCTCGGCACCGCGCTCTGCTTCTGCATCGCCGCGTTCGTCGGCTTCGAGCAGGCCCCGGTGTACGCGGAGGAGACCAGCCGCCCGCAGGTCGTGGTGTCCCGGGTGATGTTCCTCGCGGTGGGCTACGCCGCGCTGTTCCTGGCGATCAGCTCCTGGGCCCTCACCGTCGCCGCCGGACCCGGCTCCATCGCCGACACCTCCCTCAAGGAGGGCCCCGGCATGCTGTTCGGCCTCACCGAGGAGCGGCTCGGCTCCACCTTCACCGACGTGCTGCACGTCCTCTTCGTCACCGGGATGTTCGCCGCGCTCCTCAGCTTCCACAACGTCGTCGCCCGCTACGCGTTCGCCATGGGCCGCGAGGGGCTGCTGCCCGCCCGCTTCGGCCGCACCAACCGGGCGAGCGGCGCCCCGGGCACCGGCTCGCTGCTCCAGACCGTCGTCTCCGTCGTGATCGTGCTGGCCTTCGCCCTCACCGACGACAACCCGGTCGGGGACCCCACCGCCCCCGTCCTGCGGCTGTTCACCTGGATGGGCAACGTCGGCGCGCTCGGCGTCATCCTGCTGATGGCCGCCGCCTCCTTCGCCGTCATCGCCTTCTTCGTCAAGCGCGGAGCGGGCCGCGCACAGGCCCCGCGCCTGGTCGCCTCCGGCCTGGCCGGACTCGCCCTGCTGACGATCGCCGTCTTCACCGTCCGCGACTTCGGCGTCCTCGTCGGCTCCGGCCCCGGCTCGGCCCTCGACTGGCTGCTGCCGGGCGTGATCATCCTCGCGCTCGCCGGAGGCCTCGTGTACGGCGCGGTGCTGCGCTCGGTCAAACCCGAGGTGCACGCCCGGATCGGCCTCGGCAACGAGGCGTTCCAGCTGGAGAAGGCGGCCGAGAGCGCGTCCGCCCGCCGCTGACGACTCCCGTACGCGAACGCCCGCCCCGGTGGCGTACCGGGGCGGGCGTCCGTCATGGCCGTACGGGAGGCTCTACAGCAACAGCGACAGCAGCAGGATGAAGGCCATGGCGACCACGGAGATGATCGTCTCCATCACCGACCAGGTCTTCAGGGTCTGGCCGACGTCCATGCCGAAGTACTCCTTCACCAGCCAGAACCCGGCGTCGTTGACATGGCTGAAGAAGAGCGAACCGGCGCCGACGGCCAGCACCAGCAGGGCCGCGTGCGAGGTCGACATGTCGGCGGCCAGCGGGGCGACCAGACCGGCGGCCGAAATGGTGGCGACGGTGGCCGAGCCGGTGGCGAGGCGGATCGCGACGGCGATCAGCCAGCCGAGCAGCAGGGCCGGGATCGACCAGTTCTCGGAGAACTCCAGGATCATCTGACCCACCCCGGCGTCGATCAGCGTCTGCTTGAAGCCGCCGCCCGCGCCGACGATGAGCAGGATTCCGGCGATCGGGGCGAGGGACTTCTCCACGGTGCCGGCGAGCCGGTCCTTGGTGAACCCGGCGGCCCGGCCCAGCGTGAACATCCCGACGAGGACGGCCGCGAGCAGGGCGATCAGCGGCGAGCCGATGACCGCGGTGACCTTCTGGAGACCGTTCTCGGGGTTGTCGACGACGATCTCGACGAGTGCGTTCAGCAGCATCAGGACGACCGGCAGCAGGATGGTCGCCAGGGTCGCGCCGAAGCTCGGACGGCGGTCCAGGTCCTCGGAGGGGCGCTGCGGGATCATGTTCTCCGGCGGCTTGATGTCCACCCAGCGCGCGGCGTAGCGGGAGAACACCGGACCGGCGATGATCACGGTCGGGATGGCGACCAGCACACCGAGCGCCAGCGTCACGCCGAGATTGGCGTCCAGGGCGTCGATCGCGACCAGCGGGCCGGGGTGCGGCGGGATCAGCCCGTGCATCACGGAGAGACCGGCCAGCGCCGGGATGCCGATCCGCATCAGGGAGTAGTTGCCGCGCTTGGCGACGAGCAGCACGACCGGGATCATCAGCACGATCCCGACCTCGAAGAACAGCGGCAGACCGATGATCGAGGCGATCAGGACCATCGCCCAGGGCATGACCCGGCCGCTGGCCTTCGCGAGGATGGTGTCGACGACCTGGTCGGCCCCGCCCGAGTCGGCGAGCAGCTTGCCGAGGATCGCGCCGAGCGCGATCAGGACGCCCACGCCCGAGACGGTGGAGCCGAGGCCCGCGGTGAAGCTGAGGATCGTGTCGGCCGGGGCGGCTCCCGCGAAGGAGCCGAGCGCCAGCGAACCGATGGTCAGCGCCAGGAACGCGTGCATCTTGAGCTTGGTGATCAGGAGAACGATGACGGCGATGCCCGCCAGGACGGCGATGCCCAACTGAGCGTTGCCTGCCGAGGTGATCGGTTCGGCGGCTTCCGCTGCCAGCATCTCGACGCTGAGACTGGTCACGGTGATGGTCCTTAACTATCGAGCCGGCGCAGCGCGGCGACGGCCCGCCGGGTGATTTCCTCAGGAGTGCCGGACACGTCGACGCTCACCCCGGCCTCGTCGGCCTGGAGCGGTTGCAGCGTCGCGAACTGCGAGTCGAGCAGCGCGGTGGGCATGAAGTGGCCCTTGCGGTCCGCCATCCGCTCCTCGATCAGCTCCCGGTCACCGGTCAGATGCAGGAAGACGGCGTCCGGCGCCCCGTCCCGCAACCGGTCCCGGTAGACGCGCTTGAGCGCGGAGCTGGAGACGACCCCGCCGAGCCCCGCCCGCCCGTGCGCCCACGCGCCGATGGCGTCCAGCCAGGGCCACCGGTCGTCGTCGTCCAGGGGGGTGCCGGCCGACATCTTGGCGATGTTCGCCGGGGGATGGAAGTCGTCGCCCTCGGCGTACGGAACGCCGAGCTCGGCGGCGAGCAGGGGACCGATCGTGGTCTTGCCGGTTCCTGCTACGCCCATCACCACGACGACGTGGGGGGTGCTCATGGGGGTGCCTCGCTGTCTTCTTCGACATCGGTCCGTCGCGCTACTGAAACCTATTAGGTACGACTTATTCAAGAGTCTGTGACGTAAACGTCGTACTTATTGTTCCCGAGGGTCTCCCCGTAGGCTTGACCCATGACCACACAGAGCCAGGGGCTGCATACACATGTGCTGGACACCCTGGGTCTGGAGATCTCCTCCGGCCAGTGCCCGCCCGGCAGCGTCCTACGCACCGACGAGCTCGCCCAGCGCTTCGACGTGTCCCGCACCGTCGTCCGCGAAGTGGTCCGGGTCCTGGAGTCGATGCACCTGGTCGAATCCCGCCGCCGCGTCGGCGTGACGGTCCGCCCCACCGAGACCTGGAACGTCTACGACCCCCAGGTCATCCGCTGGCGCCTCGCCGGCGCCGACCGCCCCCGCCAGCTGCGCTCCCTCACCGTGCTGCGCTCCGCGATCGAACCGGTCGCGGCGGGCCTCGCCGCCCGCCACGCCACCGCCGAACAGTGCGCCGAGCTCACCGAACGCGCCCTCGGCATGGTCGCCACCTCGCGCGGCCAGCAGCTGGAGGGCTACCTCGAACACGACATCGCCTTCCACCGGATCGTCCTCAACGCCTCCGGCAACGAGATGTTCGCCCGGCTCGGGGACGTCGTCGCCGAGGTCCTCGCGGGCCGCACCCACCACCAGGTGATGTTCGAGGACCCCGACCCGGCCGCCGTCACCCTGCACGTCCGCCTCGCCGAGGCGGTCCGCGAGGGCGACCCGGAGGCCGCCGAACGGATCACCAAGGAGATCGCGGTCGGCGCCCTGCACGAACTGGACGTGCTCGCTCCGTAGCGGGTCCCCCAAGGCGTACGGTGGTCCGCGATCGATCTTCGCGAAGCGCGGGAGCAGGGAGAGCAGGGCTATGGCACAGCAGGTGCAAGCAGTCATCGCACCGGGGAAGAACGAGCCGGTCAGGGTCGAGACGATTCTGATCCCGGACCCCGGCCCCGGCGAGGCGGTCGTGAAGATCCAGGCGTGCGGCGTCTGCCACACCGACCTGCACTACAAGCAGGGCGGCATCAACGACGAGTTCCCCTTCCTCCTCGGCCACGAGGCCGCGGGCGTCGTGGAGTCGGTCGGCGAGGGCACGACGGACGTCGCGCCCGGCGACTTCGTCGTCCTCAACTGGCGTGCCGTGTGCGGCCAGTGCCGCGCCTGTCTGCGCGGCCGCCCCTGGTACTGCTTCGACACCCACAACGCCAAGCAGAAGATGACCCTGCTGGACGGCACGGAGCTGTCGCCCGCGCTGGGCATCGGAGCGTTCGCCGAGAAGACCCTCGTCGCCTCCGGCCAGTGCACCAAGGTCGACCCCGAGGTCTCCCCGGCCGTCGCCGGGCTGCTCGGCTGCGGCGTCATGGCGGGCATCGGCGCCGCCATCAACACCGGCCAGGTCGGCCGGGGCGACTCCGTCGCCGTCATCGGCTGCGGCGGAGTCGGCGACGCCGCGATCGCCGGGTCCCGGCTGGCCGGCGCGGCGAAGATCATCGCGGTCGACATCGACGACCGCAAGCTGGAGACGGCGAAGAAGATGGGCGCCACCCACACCGTCAACTCCCGCTCCACCGACCCGGTCGAGGCCATCCGCGCCCTCACCGACGGCAACGGCGCGGACGTCGTCATCGAGGCGGTCGGCCGCCCGGAGACCTACCAGCAGGCCTTCTACGCCCGCGACCTCGCCGGAACGGTCGTCCTCGTCGGCGTCCCCACCCCGGACATGAAGCTCGAACTGCCGCTCCTGGACGTCTTCGGCCGCGGCGGCTCGCTCAAGTCCTCCTGGTACGGCGACTGCCTGCCCTCCCGCGACTTCCCGATGCTCGTCGACCTCCACCAGCAGGGCCGTCTCGACCTCGCCGCCTTCGTCACCGAGACCATCGGCCTCGGCGACGTCGAGCAGGCCTTCGCCCGGATGCACGACGGCGACGTCCTGCGCTCGGTGGTGGTCTTCTGATGTCCGCCCGCGTCGACCACCTCGTCACCTCCGGCACCTTCGCCCTCGACGGCGGCGAGTGGGACGTCGACAACAACGTCTGGATCGTCGGCGACGACACCGAGGCGATCGTCATCGACGCCGCCCACGACGCCGCCGCCATCGAGGCCGCGCTCGGCGGCCGGGCGCTGCGCGCCATCGTCTGCACCCACGCGCACAACGACCACATCGACGCCGCCCCCGCCCTCGCGGACGCCACCGGCGCCCCGATCCTGCTGCACCCGGACGACCTGCCGCTCTGGCAGCAGACCCACCCGGACCGCACCCCCGACGGCACCCTCACCGACGGCCAGGAGCTGACCGTCGCGGGCACCACGCTCACGGTCCTGCACACCCCGGGCCACGCCCCCGGCGCGGTCTGCCTGTACGCCCCCGGCCTCTCCACGGTCTTCACCGGCGACACCCTCTTCCAGGGCGGTCCCGGCGCAACCGGCCGGTCCTTCTCGTCGTTCCCGACGATCATCGACTCGATCCGGGACCGGCTGCTCACCCTGCCCGGCGACACCGCCGTCCGCACCGGCCACGGAGACCCCACCTCCATCGGCGCGGAGGCCCCGCAGCTCGACGAGTGGATCAAGCGCGGCCACTGAGCGCCGCGCGCCTCACCCCTCCGGCCAGGCGGAGAGCCGCAGCCCGCTCTCGAAGCGGCGCGGCTCCCCGCCGACCGGATCGGTGAACTCCAGCACCCGGGCCAGCAGCTGCAACGGCCGCGAGAAGTCGGCGGCCCCTTCCTCCTCCACCACGGGATACAGCGGATCGTGGACGATCGGCAGCCCCAGCGCGTTCATGTGGACCCGCAGCTGATGCGTCCGCCCGGTGGCCGGCAGCAGTCGGTAGCGCCCGGTAGCGCCCCGGTGCTCCACCAGCTCCACCCGGCTCTCGCTGTTCGCCTCGCCCGGCTCCTCGCGGGCGGCGAGCACCCCGCGCTCCTTCACGATCCGGCTCCTCACGGTCCGGGGCAGGACGAGCTCCGGATCGTACGGGGCCACCGCCTCGTACTCCTTCCGCACCAGCCGGTCCCGGAACAGCGTCTGGTACGCGCCCCGGTCCTCGGGCCGCACCACGAACAGCACGAGCCCCGCGGTCAGCCGGTCCAGCCGATGGGCGGGCTGCAACGCGGGCAGGTCCAGCTCCCGCCGCAGCCGGGCCACCGCGGTCTCGGTGATGTGCCGCCCCCGGGGCATGGTCGCCAGGAAATGCGGCTTGTCGGCGACCACGAGCCGCTCGTCCCGGTACACCACGCCGACCGTGAAGGGCACCTGTTCCTCCGGCGCGAAGTCCCGGTGGAACCAGAGACACCGCCCTGCGGTGTACGGCTCGTCGCCCCGCACCGCGGCCCCGTCGGCCCCCACGAACCGCCCGGCCTCCAGCATCTCCGCGACCCGGTACAGGACCTGGCCCCGGTTGTACGCGGTCGCGCCCGACCAGCCGCCGAACGCCTTGCGGGCGGCGACCACCGCGTCCCGGGCGTCCTTGCGGGAGCTCTGGGGCGCGTTGGCGAGCGGACGGTCCTTGGAGTCGGTCACCTCGTACACCCGGCCGCTCTCGCTGCGGGGGAACTTCCCCCCGACGTACAGCTTGTAGGTCTTGAACACGGAGAGCCGCACCGTCGGCTCCGGCTTATCGGACATCGAGGTACGCCTCCAGACCGTGCCGGCCGCCCTCGCGGCCGTGGCCCGACTCCTTGTAGCCGCCGAAGGGCGACGTGGGGTCGAACTTGTTGAACGAGTTGGCCCACACCACGCCCGCGCGCAGCTTCTCGGCGACCGCGAGGATGCGCGAGCCCTTCTCCGACCAGATGCCGGCGGAGAGGCCGTACGGCGTGT
>NZ_JAAXYC010000009.1 GCF_018619185.1 Streptomyces sp. McG3
TAAGAGACAGACTCTGCTCCCCCGCCCCCGGGCGGCAGAGGTGCTCCCGGACCCCGCAGCGCCCCGCCGCCCCTGGGCCACGGCCCTGCGCGCGACCGCGTGCGGGGCAGCGACCGCGGGCCCGGTCATCGCCCTGGCGACCGGCTACGCGTCACCGACGCTGATCCACTTCACGGTCCTGGCGAACCTCCTGGTCGCGGCCGCCTTCGGATGGTCGGCCGTACGCTCCTGGCGAGGCGGTCCACCGCTGTCGCCGAGGCTGTCGGGCGGGGTGCTCCTGCTCGCCGCGGTCACCGGCCTGATGTACCACCTGGTACTGGTGAACCACGGCGGCTCCCCGATGAGCGCCTCCCGCGGCGGCCCGGACACGGGGGCCGGCTGGTCCACCACCGCGAGCCTCCTGCTCCACACGGTGACCCCCTCGGCCGTCGCCGCGGACTGGCTCCTGCTGACCGCCCCCCGCACCCTGCGCCCGGCCCACATCCCCCTCTGGCTGTCCGCCCCCGCGGCCTACCTGGGCATCGTCCTGACCCGCGGAGCCCTGCTCTCCCCCGACGCCCCGGCCCGCTACCCGTACCCGTTCCTCGACGTCGACACCTACGGCTACGCCGGCGCCCTCACCCAGGCCCTCGCCCTCGGCCTGCTCTTCGCAGCCCTGGGCGTCCTGATCACCACCGTGGACCACCTCCGGCCGAACGTGGCGGGGTGGTTCCAGCACCGGAGAAACCGGATTTCGCCTCCGGCCGCCGGTGGGCTAAAGTAATCGATGTCGCCGGGAGTCCGGTGGACATCGGGGTGTAGCGCAGCTTGGCAGCGCGCTTCGTTCGGGACGAAGAGGTCGTGGGTTCAAATCCCGCCACCCCGACGCTGGTCAGAGGCCACTTACGGATATCCGTAAGTGGCCTCTGTCATGCTCGGGGGGGCCAAACAGGGGGCCAAAGGGATTTGATCACCCCTTCGGCATGGGAGCCTTATTTCGCTCGGCGAAGATCTCGTCCATAGCCTCTGCCCCCTGCGTGATCACTGGCCGGAGCTGCTTCCTGTACACCGCCTCGGTGGTCGCCTGGCTGCTGTGGCCGACCAGCATGGCGATGCGCTCCAGCGGGATGCCGTGATCGGAGAGTAGGGACACGAAGCTGTGGCGAAGTTCCCGCGGCGTCCATTCGGGATCGAGCCCCGCCTTTTTCACGATGGCGCGGAAGTCGCGCCGCACGTTCGCGGCATCCAGCGGCTCGCCGCTGCGTGTGGTGAACACTCGGCCATCAGGACGCCACTCGATCCCGTGCGAGACGCGCTCCTGCTTCTGCCACCGCAGGTGTTCGACCAGCACGTCCACGACCTGCTTCGGAAGGGCGATCGTCCGTCGACTCTTGCGCGTCTTGGTCTCCCCGTACCTGCGCACGGACCGCCACACGGCGACGTGCGGCGGGATGCCGTCCTCGGGGCTCAGGTACACGTGATCCCAGGTGAGCGGCCGGGCCTCCTCGGTCCGTACCCCTCCGAGGAGTGACAGCACCAGGTAGGCGTAGAGGCGGCTCCCCCGCGCGGCCCCAAGCACGGCTTTAGCCTGCTCCAGGTTGAGCGCCTTGCTCGGCCGGCCGGTGCGCCCCTCCGGAACGGTCACCAGCAGGGCGACGTTGCGCACGGCCTTGTCTCGCCGCTGGGCGTGCTCGATGGATCGGCGGAGGATCGCGAGCACGTCTCGAAGGCTGCGCGTGGAGAGCGCCTCGACGCGACCGGTGAGCCAGTCGTCCACGTCGTCGGCGCTGAGGTCCTTGAGCTTGGCCTTGCCCACGAACGGGATCAGATGCTTGTCAGCGAGTGTGCGGTTCTTGGCCACGGTCTGAGCGTCTCGGCCCTTCAGTCCGCGCTCCAGCCAGTCGTTCACGGCGTTCTCAACGGTGTAGTTGGCGGGGGTGCGAACACCCGCTGCGACCTCCTTCTTGAGATCGCGGATCTTTTCGCGGACCTCCGTCTTGGTCTTGCCGTAGACCTTGGGTCGCAGGCGCTTGCCGTTCGGCGCATGGCCCAGGGAGACCGCCCCCACGTAGCGGTTCTTCGCCTGGTCCCAGTAGATGGTGTCTTCCCCGTGCCCGGCCCTGCGGGTGGGCTTGCTGGTTGCCACGTCGGCAGTTCCTTTCATGCAGCGGGGCCCGCCCACGAGTGGACGGGCCCCGCTGTTCTGGTTCGGTCAGTCGGATTCGCGCTTGAGGAGGTCGATGTACTCCTCTACGTACTCCGTCGGGATGCGGCGACAGCGGCCGATCTGGACGGTGCGCAGCCGTCCGAGTCGGATCTCCTCGTATGCGGTGGATCGCTTGACGCCCAGGATTTCGGCCGCGACATCGACGCGGAGGAGGCGGGCGGGTGGCGAGGTGGTTGGCGTGGCCACGGGATTCTCCTCTGGGTGTGGCGGGTGGGTGCCCGCCCTGTCCTGGCAGATCCGCAACGTCCGCCACGCCGCCACACCGCAGGTCAGGGGCCTGGGTTTGTGGCGGATGCCGGTGGTGTGGCGGATAGGTGCCGCCACATCCGGGGGGTGTGGCGGCACCTGGTGGTGTTGGGGGTCAGCCCGCGACCGGGAAGAGCGGTGTGGCGGTTTCCGCAGACGTGTGGCGGGTGAGTGTGGCGGTATCCGCCACGGATTCACCCCCGCTGACCTGCGGTGTGGCGGACGTGGCGGATGTTGCGGATTCCTCGGGGGGTGGAGGGCAGTACCGGGTCCAGGCGTCCGTGAGGTCTTCCGCGTAGTAGCCCTTCGGGGTCCCAGAAGGAGTGCGGATGCCGCGCGGCTTGATGGGCTTGATGGCCGGGGTGACGTACTGGCCCAGCAGCTTGGCGAGCGTCCGGGAGTTCAGCGGCTTGTCGTCCAGGTCGCCCCAGGGGGCGTCGTCCATGCGGAGCAGGATTTCGAGGATGACGGCGGTGGGCACCCGGTCGGCGCCGCAGAACACCTTGTCGCGCAGGTCGGTCAGCAGCCGGACACCCAACGATGCTTCGTCGTTGTCCTGACCGGCGTTGATCAGGTCGAGGCAGGCGGCGCGGGCGCGGGCGGGCCAGGTTCCGCCGGCCGCGTCCGCGACGGCGAGGAGCGGTTCCCACACGTCGGCGGGCCGGTCGGTGACCCCTTCGGGCATCTCGGGCCAGGCGTTGGCGACCTGGTCGCGGACGGTGTCGGCCCACTTCGCGATCCGGTCGCGCAGGGCGTGGCCCTGCTTCTCGTGGATGCGCTGGCGGTAGGGCTCAACCTTCTCGTTGGGGGCGCGCTTGCGCATCCGGATGATGACCGACCTGGTCAGGACGGTGTCGGGGAGGGAGCCGAGTCCGGCCATGGCGACGGCGCAGTAGGAGCCGAACACCTGGGCGTTCTGGTTGGAGCCGTCCCCGACGCACCGCAGGGCCCCGCCGATGCGGCGGTATCCGGCGTTCAGAAAGCCGCGCAGGGCCTCGTCCGCTCCGGCCTTGGGGCCGAAGATGGTGTCCACCTCGTCGAACAGGACCGTGGGCAGTCCCTCGGCGGAGTCGACCAGCCGGTAGAGGGCGTTCGCGGACGCGGACACCGTGCTCATGGGGCGGGGGGTGAGGATTTCCACGATCTCCAGTGCCCGGGACTTCCCCGACCCCGGTTCCGGGGAGAGGAACGCGATGCGCGGGGTGGTCTCGAAGCAGTCGATCAGGTGGGCGTGCGCGTCCCACAGGGCGACCGCGACGTAGGCGGACTCGGTCGGGAAGACGTTGAACCGGCGGTGGAAGGCTTCCAGTTCATTGAGCAGGGCAGCACCGTCGATGGGTGCCTTGGGCTGCTGGGCGGGGGTGTTCATGCGGCGTTCCTCCGGTGCTGCTCGGTGTGCGGGCAGTGGTCGACGCGGGCGCGGGTGGTCAGGTCGGTGACGCGGTCACGGCCCCGGGCGCGTTCGTGGTGGCCGCAGGCGCAGAGCCAGTCGGCGGCGGGGATCTGGTTGCGGCCGAGCCCGCGCACCGTGAGGCCGGGTCGGATGCCGGTCACCGTGACGATGTGCGGGTCAGGGAGAACAGCAACGGGGACGGCCTGACGGCCGACGCCTTTCGGCACGCCACCACCGGCCGGTCCTGCGGCCCGGTTGGCGGCCTGCGGGCTGCTCGGGGTGACAGGCAGGCTCTTAAATCGCAGGTTCCTGGCGGTGGTCATGCCGCCCGCCCGGAGTTGTTGGCGATGGACCAGTTCAGAGCGCTCGCCACAGCCTTGCGGCACTCGTTCTCCCGGAGCCCGGCCGCCAATCCCGCCGAATTAAGAGCCTGCTCTACCTCATGGCGGGCGAGGTCGCCGGACGGGATGAACCGCCCCAGAGCGCGGGCGGCCCGAACCAGCGTCGAGTTCCGCACACCCTCCCCGGCCCCGGCTACGGCCGCCGTTTCGGCCCTGAGAGCCGCTGCGGCGTACCGGGAGGCCCGAACCGGCACGGGTGCGGCCGTCAATGACCGGGATGCCTGACGGGGCGTCAGGGGGGCGTACAGCCATTCCGGGAGCGGTACGGGATCGGTGGGGTCGACCACCTCGTACGTGCCGTTCGGGAGGGCGCTCCCGGCGGCGACGACGTAGCCGCCGTGGGCGCGGGTGTCGATGTGCTTGCCGAGCCTGCCCGCGCTGTTGCCGAGCCGGGCCCCGTCCGGGGCGGTGAAGTACAGGTGGTGGCCACCGCTCGCGGTCCGGGTCCGGTAGGTGGCGGGGACGGTCCGCCCGGCGCGCTCGCAGAGCGCTTGCAGGGAAGTGACGCCGTCAGGCGTTCCTTTCGGGTCCTTGGTCTTGACCGTGTCCAGGTCGATCACGACCAGCCCGGACGGGCTGGTGGCGATGCCGACGTTGAACGCCCCGGTCGACCAGGCGGAGCGGATGCGGTCGGGGTCGGTGGTGGCCCGCTGCTCCCACTTGCGGTGACCGGTCGCGCAGTCGCCAGTACCGGGGCAGACGGTCTCTCCGTGGAGGGCGGGGCGCTTGTCGCGGGGGCGGAGCGGGAAGACGTGCCAGCCGCGTTCGGCCGCGTCCAGTGCGGCGGTGAGGAGGTGGGTGTTCATGCCGCGGCTCCGGTGGGCTCGTCGTGCGCGGCGACGATTTCCATGAGCAGGGTCTCGGCGGCCATGAGGTGGCCGACGAGGACACCGGCGTTGGTGAGGTCGATGACGCCGATGTTGGCGACGTAGGCGCGGGCGGCCTCGATCGCGACGAGGCGTGCGGCCTCCCGCACGGGGGTGGGGTGAGTCATGATGGGTGTCTCCAGTTCTGGAAGGTTCTGGCAGACGAGAGCGGCCCCAGTTCATTGGCGTGAGAGGGGGTCGCTTTCGGCTTGCCGGGCGGTATCCGGAATCCCTGCCGCTGGTGCGGCAGGGAGGCTTGGGCACCCCTTGCCGGGGTGTGTGTGGAGGGGGGTTCGGGGGTCTGACCTGCGGTGCCTCCCTGCCTCCCTGCCAGATCATTTCTGCTGTTCAGGGCAGGGAGGCAGGGTCAGGGAGCGGGTCAGGGACTTCTCCCTGCCTCCCTGCCGACGGGGGTGCGCCTCCCTGCTATTCGGCGGCGGAAGTGGAACCGTCGGTGTCGCGGTTGTCGAGGTGGCGGGCGAGGCGGTCCCGGGCGATCGTCATGCGCCCGTCGGACTTGTAGGGCTCGGCCCCGGTGCCGTCCAGCGCCCGCTTGAGGTCGATGAACGACCACGAGCCGTAGACGTCCTTGCTCAGCACCGCGAGGCGCTTCAGCACGTCCTGGGTCAGCAGCCGCGGCGCGTCTCCGAGGACGGTCAAGATGTCGGCGACCTCGTCGCGCTCGGGGGTGTGGTCGACCGCGGCCACCGTGGTGACGCCATCGCGCAACGCTTTGGCCCGGTCCGCGATCTCGGCGGCCTGGTCGCCGTCGATGTAGTGCGTCCGCACGGTCACCGACGTCTGCCCGGGGGACAGCTTGATCCCGTCCCCGGCGACGACGACGGTTCCCTTGTCGAGGCCCTGGCGGAGCTTGTGGGGGGCCGCGCCGCCGTCGATCGCCGCGTCCCCGACCGCCATGCGGGCCTGGGACTCGGTGCCGAGCACGAGGGACGAGCGGATGTGGTTGCCCTCACGGGAGCGCTTGGGCAGGTTCTCGTTCGTCGGGTCCTGGGTGCCCTCCCAGGTCGTGACGTTGACCGCCCGTCCCTGATCGTGGATCGCCTTGATCGCCCGGAAGTACCGGGACGTCGACTTCGCCCCACCCAGCGGGATCTTGTTCTCGTCGACGGCCCCGGACCCGTAGGCCACCTGCGCTTCGTCGACGATGACGACCAGCGGGTGGAACTCCTTGCCCGGGGCCAGCAGACGCCGGTTCATCTCCCGGGCGGCCTCTTCGACCATCTCCGTCACATCGAGTACGTGATCGTCGGTCGGCCCCTGGATCAGCACCGTGGCGAGCCCGTCGAACATGGCCCAGTCGCCGATGCCCTTGAGGTCACCGATGCGGAACTCCACCTTCGGGTCGAACGACAGCCACAGGGCCAGCGCGCGCAGGGACGCGGTCTTGCCCTGGTTCGACAGCCCGGTGATCAGCAGCATCCGCTGGAACAAGCTGACCAGGGCGGCATCGCCGCGCAGGTCCTGGCCCCACGGTGCCCGGCCCGACTTGTAGTCGGCTCGGATATCGGGGTCGGTGACCAGCGGGGACGGGCCGATCGGCTCATCCAGCGCACCGCTGTCCGCGATCCACAACCGGACGGTGCGCGGGGCCGGCGGGATGGTGATGAACACTTCGTGCTCGTGCCGGTTGAGGTTCTCCGCGAGCTTCTTGCGCCGGTTCTGGATCTCCTCCGTCGACACCCCGGACGGGAGGTGAACGTCGACCTCGACACCGCACCCGGCGATCGTGATCGGGCTGAGCATCTGCGCCCCGACGTCGCCCATCTCCTTGATGGCCTTGCGGAGCGTCGACACCCCCAGGTCCCGCATCGCGGTGACCACGATGGACGGCGTGATCGGGGTGCCCTGACCGTCACGGTCCCTCACCGGCAGCGCCCACTGCGGCGCCGCCTGCTGATGACGGCCCACCCCCCACAGGGCCAGTAAGGCGGCCCACGGTCCGAGGATGACCAGCGGGCCCCAGACCACGGTGATGATGAGCACGATCCACCGGATCAGCTCGATCAGGGCCAGGGTGGGGGTGGCGAGGTCGGCGAAGTTCTCGTTGGCGACGGCGAGGATGATGCCGAGGAGCAGCAGGCCACCGGCGGTGATGCCGAGCCCGGCCGCCGCCCCCTTGGCCGCCTTCACCGGCGCCGACAGCAGGTCCATGCGGCGCTGGTGACGTGCGGCGCGGAACCGCTGCCCGCGCTCCTCCCACTCGGTGGCAAGGTCGAGGTTCCCCGCGGCTTCCGCCGCCCGCAACATCCGCTCGTACCGGGCGGCGGTACGGCCCTCCCACGCCCGCCGGGCCACGATCCGGCCGCCGCCGACCACGTACATGCCGTGGCGGACAGTGAACCGGCCCGCCGTGCGGGTCCGTTCGTGCGTGGCGGCCGTGCGCAGAGCGCGGGCGGTGCGGACCACCCGCGACCCCTGCGGGACGACCTTGGGCGGGGTGCTGGTCGGCTCGGCGGTCGGGTCCTTGACCAGATTCACCGGTTCGGCCGGCGGGGTGGTGGGGCGGTGGTCGTCGAGGTGGTGCACGGTCCCCATGACGGGGACCGTGCTGGCGGGTTCGGTCATGATGAACGTGCCTCTCTCCTGCTCGTTGCTGCGGGGTGGGGTGTGATGGGGGCGGCCGGTTTCCTTGGCCGGGTCCGGCCGCCCCCGCTCAGCTCTGCTCGGCCTTGTGGACGGCCCGCTCAGCGAGGCGTACGCGCTGCTCGGCGGCCTTGCGGGCCTCGCGGGCGGTGGCCTTGTCGGCGCGGGGAGCGGTGCGCTCCACGGCCTTCGCGGCGGCGAGGTCCTGGCGGGCGGCGGCCTGAACCTTGTGCAGGGCGGCGAGTTCGAGCGCACCGCGCTCGGCGGCGGCCTGGTCGATGCGCTCGATCCGGCGGCGGACGTCCGGGTCGACGCAGTCCGCGAGGGACTGCCGGAACCCCTTGCGGAACAGCCTGCCGCGTTCGCGGGACTCGGCCTTGGTGTAGCTGTGCACGGTGGACCTCCCCGTTGGATGGGGCCGGACTGTCCGGCTCCCCAACCACCCCCGAACCGGACTTGGTTCGGGGGCGGCGGGCAGCCGTCAGGCGAGCCGCAGTTCGTGGGAGTGGCACAGGACGGGGCCGATCAGCAGCCCGACCCGGTGCACGGTCCACCGGCCGTTCGTCAGCGGCCCCGGGGGGACCTCATCGACGATCCGGCCGGTCCTGCCGACCGCGCGTGGGTCGTCCTCACACGTCACGATCAGCACCTCTTGACCTGCCTGGAACACGGTGGTCTCCCTTCTGGGTCAGCGGCGCTTGCGGGCGTCCTTGCCGCCGCCGACGGACTTCACGACGGTCACGACACCCCAGGCGCACACGGACGCGACCAGGGCGAGCAGGGCGAGGTTCGCTGCGATGGCGGTGAGGACACCGACGAGGAGCGGGCCGAAGTAGACCCCGGCAGCGACGGCCCCGGCGCCCACGCCGGAGCCGAGCGCGAGACGCTGCACCGTGCGGTCCGGGGGTGCCTGGTGGACGTGGACCACCTGCGGGATGGCGTTGGTGGGCTGGTAGGTGACGGGGAGGTGGTCGGTGTAGCCGGGGGTGCCGTCCGGGAGCTGCACGACGGACGGCAGCCGGGGGGCGGGCAGGTGCTGTTCCATGCGGGTCCTTCCGTGGGCCGGTGGTGGGAGTGCCCCGGGCCGGAGTCGATCCGGCAGCCTCACGCCGTGATCCGGGGCGGTTGATCAGTGCTGGGCGGGCTCGGCGGCTCGGGCTTCGGCGGCTTCGGAGATGGAGGCGGACACGGCGAGCTGCGCGAGGATCTCGGCCCTGCGGAAGTCCTCGGGGTGGATGGGCCCGAAGCGGGGCGTGTCGCTGGCGATGATGCGTTCGGCGGCGGCGCGGTATTCGGCGGCGGTCATGAGGTGGTGTCCTTCCAGGGCGACGTGGTGTCGTGGCAGGTGACGCACATGCCGAGCGACCGGGGGATGCAATAGCCCATGTCGGTACGGCAGTTGGGGCAGGTACGGCGGGCCCGCATCGCCGCAGCCAGAGCAGCGGCACGGGCGGGGGTCATGGGCCGTACGGGCTTGGCGTGGTCGATGCGGTAGAGGTAGGCGACCAGCGGGGCGCGTCGGCGGCGGGGGCGGTGGAGTTCGGCGACGACGTCCTGACCACCCGGCCGCAGCCCCAACGCGCGGAGCTGACGGCGGGTAGCCAACCCGTCGGGGGCCAGACGCCACCGGTAGACGTCGGCCATCAGGCCGCCGCCTCACCCGTGCCGGCCGACGGCTCCCGCTCGGCGCGCAGCGTCTCGCGCAGAACGCGGGCCTTGGCCGGGGAAGTGCGGACCGCCTTGCGGATGCCCTCGGCGGTCAGCTCCCGATCGGTCCAGTCGGCCGTAGCCGACCGCGCCTCAATCAGGAGCTGATCGGCGGTGCGGGCAGGTCGACTCGACCGGGCCACCTCGGGGATGCGTCCGGTCGCCCGACGCGGGCGGGTCGACTCGGCGGCCACCGCACCGGCCGGGACCCGATCGGTCGGCTTCACCAGGGACACCGCCGGGGCCGCCGGGAGCTCCGCAGGAGCCGGGGGCGGAGTGATCGGCGCGGGGGCCGATACTTCCAGGTCAGCCGTAGACCGATTTACATATGTCTCGGCCGATTGATCCTGATTCGGTGTGGTGGCCGGGTGCTCGATCGGTCGGTGGTGCAGGACCTTGGCGACGAGGTCGGAGCCGAAGTAGATCGACCCGACCGGCAGCGACGTGGCGAGCAGGACCAGCGCCCAGTTGGCGGGGTCCCAGTCGGCCAGTCGGCCCCAGTCGACCACCTTGTCGTGGAGCTCCGGAACCAGCCCGTGGACGTAGTTCAGGACGAGTGAGGCCAGCGTGTAGGCGGCCAGCACCCGCAGGGCGAAGCGGCGGGCGTCGCCGGTCAGAACAAGGGTCGCGACCAGGGCGAGCGCCATCAGTCCGTCGACGACGAACGGGTAGAGGGTGGCGGCGGTCTCGTCGGCCCCGGTGGCGGTGGCGACGTCCTTCAGCGCGTTCCAGGACACCCGGAACGCCATGCCGACCACACCGACCAGAGCGGCGATCAGCAGGCCCTTGCCCCAGCGGTTCATGCCGCACCACCCCGGCGGTAGTGCACCGCGAGGACCCAACCGAAGGTCTGGGCGAGAGCACCGACGGCCACGGCCCGCCACACCGGACGGCCGGTGGCCATGGCGAGCGAGGCCCCGATGACGGCCAGGGCGATACCCGCGAACACCAGCAGGAGCGCCCGACGCACGGCGATGGTGTTGATGTCGCTCATGACGCACCGTCCTTGCGCTGGGCGTCTACGGAGGCCAGCAGGCGAACGCGGTCCGCGGCGCCAGTGGGGCACTCCTGCCACTCCCACTCCGCGTCGTCCGCGAGGACGAAGCCGAGCTGGGCCAACGCATCCGCCCGCTCCTGCAACGTGGGGACCGGCTCGGTCCGCCCGAACGAGTGCTCGGGCCAGTCCAGGCTGATCCCGTCGGTGACGACGTACAGCTCCCACTCACCGAGGAAGCTGTTGGACAACCGCGCGCCGTACGTCATGCCGCACCTCCCGACACCGTGGTGTCCGTCGCGGCGGCGGTGTGGTTGGCCAGGTCGCGGCGGGCGGCCAGCACACGGCGGCGGGCCCGGCGGATGCGCTGGTGGTCCAGCTCGGTCGGGGT
Organism: Streptomyces sp. McG3; assembly: GCF_018619185.1. Lineage (GTDB taxonomy): Bacteria > Actinomycetota > Actinomycetes > Streptomycetales > Streptomycetaceae > Streptomyces. The sequence goes on from NZ_JAAXYC010000009.1 coordinate 10,809, forward strand.
GCGGTCGATGGTCATGATCTGCGCGTCCAGCAGATCGACGTCCGCCAGGATCGCCGGGAGTTCCCGGTCGATCGCGTCCAGCTCGGCGTCCGTCGGCTCACCGTTGAACGGGGTGGCCGTAACAACGGCTTGAAGTGCTGCGATGGTCTTCATGAGTCGTTCTCTCCCTGTGAAGGTGGTGCGGCTCGACAGCGGCCCCGGGGTGCAACCCGGGGCCGCGCTGCGTACGGGTGTGGGGTGGAGGCCGCTGGTCTTATCCGGCGGCGTGCTGCTGGGGCGTCCAGGGCAGTGGCAGGGTGTCCCCGGCGGTGCGGGGTACGACGTGCAGGTGCAGGTGGGCGACTGTCTGTGTCGCGGCGCTGCCCTTGCTGGTGATGACGTTCGCGGCGGGCAGTTCGGCGGCCAGTTCCGCCGCGCAGGCCATCGTCCGGGCGGAGACGAACGCGTCCTCTCCGACGTCGGCGACGTGGGTGTGCGGGATGACCAGGACATGCCCGGGGGTGACCGGGCCGAGCGGGCGGATCGCGATCACGTCGTCCCACTCACGGACGATGTCCGCCGGGGCCAGCCCGGCGACGATCTTGCAGAACACGCAGGAAGCAGTCACGCGGACTCCCAGTTCAGAAGGGGGTGTGCGGAGGTTTGTGGTGCGGTCAGTGGTGGACGACGTCCTTGGCGATGTCGCGGTCCCGGACGCTCACGCTGTGCCCGGCGGCGGTGAGCCGCTCGGCCAGGGCGCGGGCGAACGTCGGGGCCCGGTGGCGGCCACCGGCGCACCCGTCGGCCACCGTCACGACGCCCGCCGTGGGGCCGGACGCGAACGCGTCGACCGCCGTGGCGGTCGCGTCGACCAGGGCCGTAATGCCGGGCGTGGCCAGCACGGCGGCGCGGACCGGCGCGTCATCGGCGGTCATGTACCGCAGCTCAGGCCGGACGTGCGGGTCGCGGAAGTGGTGACGCAGGTCGATGGTCAGGTGCGCGGCCGGCGGCTCGCCGTGCAGGTAGCCGAACGAGACGATCTCAACTTCACTCACGATGACTCCCAGAAGGGGAAAGGAGGGCGGAAGGTCCGGCTCCCCTCAGCCCCGCCCGTACGGCACCGCCACAGGGGCAGTCCGGACGGGCGGGGGAGGCAACCGGCCGCAGCGTGAGCTGCGGAGGATGGGGCGCCATCTCTCTGCCTGGCGCTCAGCAGGGCAGCTCACTGCGGGTGGCACCGTGGTGTTCTCCAGGGCCGCAGGATCGTGCGTACAGCGCCGACGCGCCGTACTACTGCCGACGGCTCACCCGGCCGTCACGGGAGCGAGGGCTCTCACCCCGCTTCAGTTCACTGTTCAGTTCTCAAGGAACAGGGCTTCCTTTGGGCTCACTCCCGATACCGGGACCCTCCGGGCGCTCTGGTCGTGCAGGTCGGAGCAGCCCAAAGAGGGGCCACCCCGCTTCCGAGCTGACCAACTTGGCTAGCCCGATTGCGATGCCCTTAACGTAGCCATCATGGCTAGCCATGTCAACAGATGGCTAGCCTGGCTGCCCTGATCACGGATTTGAGGCGTAGCATTGAGGCATGACTTTCACGCCCGAACCGCTGGACCCGGACGACAGCCGCCCGCCCTACGAGCAGGTCGCAAGCAGCCTTGCCGCAGCCATTCGGACGAGGAGGCTCGCCCCCGGAGACAAGCTGCCGTCGCACAAGAACCTCACCGACCTGTACGGGTTCGCCAGGGCGACGATCCAACGCGCACTGCGGGATCTGGAAGATGAGGGGCTGGTCGTCTCCCGCAAGGGAAGCGGTGTGTACGTCCGGAACCGGACCGAGCGGCCGGCCGGTCTGCGGCCCTACGTCGAGCAGGCTTTCACCAGCCCGAACGTCTCAATCGACTTCGCTGGGTTCTCCAGCGAGACGCTGCACGGAGCCCTACAGGAACCGATCGACAAGATCCGGGTCGGCCGACTGACACCGACCAGCATCAGTATCCGAATCCTGGTGCCGGACATGGCCGTGCCCCAAGCTGCCCCAGTGCGCCAGAGTGACGGCGCTGACGATCCCCGCCTCCGGGTCCGCATGCACGACATGATGGTCGGCTTCACCCGAAGCATCGCCAACGCCGTGGGGGAACTTCAGCACCTCGGCCTGGTCCAAGAGGCCACTGTCAGCGTGCGGGTTCACAGTGGAACGCAATTCTTCAAGCTCTACGTCATCAACCAGGGAGATGCGTTCTTCGGGTACTACCCCATCCGCCCGAACAAGGTGTCCGCGGGAGGGGAAGCAATCGACATCTACGACCTGGTGGGCGCAGACGCCGCGCTGTTCCACTACTCGACCAACGAGGGAGACGCGACCAGCGGCGCGCAGCAAGTCGAACAGGCACGCCTCTGGTTTGAGAGCGTCTGGAGCACCATTGGAAGGGACTTTGACCCCTATGGCGTCTGAGAGCCTGGCCGCAATCGTCGCCGCTACCAGCGGCGTGCTTTTCGACTTCGACGGGCCTGTCTGCGACGTTTTCGCCGGGTACCCCGCCCCTGGCGTCGCGCGAGAACTGGCCTCCATGCTCGCCCAGATCGACGCGACGACCGGCGAGCGGGCTTTCGAAACGGACGACCCGATGGAAGTACTGCGACTGGCACCCCGCGTCGGCGAGGATGCCGTGCGCCGAATCGAAGAAGTCCTCACGTCGGCGGAAGTCGCGGCGGTGAAGGCAGCGGGTGCCCCCGTCGCGGGCGCCGTGGATTCCCTTCGTGCGGCCCACGTGTCCGGCCGAAGAGTCGCGATCGTCAGCAACAACTCGTCGGCGTGCGTGAAGGAGTTCCTAGCACTTCACGACCTCGATCGATTCGTGCACCAAGTGATCGGCCGCGCCCCGAACCGCCCTGCCCTCATGAAACCCTCGCCGTTCTCTCTCGAAAGAGCCGCCAAGGAACTTGGGGTCAGAGCGAGCACCTGCACACTGATCGGTGATTCCACTACGGACATCGAGGCCGCCGCGCGGGCAGGCTCCATGGCGATCGGCTTCGCCAACAAGCCAGGCAAAGAGGCAAGTCTCGTTGCGGCTGGAGCTAGGACGATCGTCACGGCCATGGCCACCGTCGCTGAGGCCCTTCTGACGCCGCCCCTTGCGCGTTGACCCTCTCGCCCGGGGGGCCAAACGGGGGGCCAACGCACTCAACCGAGGGCGGACGAGCGTGGACGCCCACGGACAAGCCGACGCTGCTCCTGCCCAGCACGGGACCAAGCTGACCAGCCTGACAGCCCCCTGAATAGCGTTCGGGACGAAGAGGTCGTGGGTTCAAATCCCGCCACCCCGACAGCTGAAACACCAGGTCAGGGGCCTGATCCGCTTTGCGGGTCGGGCCCCTGACTCGTTCCCGGAGATCGTTTGGGAGAAATCTGGGAGAAGATCTTGGTCGGCTTCTCCCAGCGGCCGATCGCCCGGCAAGGGAGGCACGCCTCCCACGCGTCCGCTCGCACCTGCGCGGTCGCGAACTTCAGTCGACCACTCGACCGGAGGACAGCCCGTGGACTACGGCTTCAGCAGCACCGACGACGCCGACAACAGCGCCTCTGAACGAGCGGGTCGCCCGTGCTCGGTCTGCGGCACCGTGATGGAGTATTGGCGCCCGCGCAGCCAGAAGTACTGCTCCGATCCTTGCCGTACCTCGGCTGCCAAGAGGCAGCGGGTCGAGCGCCCGAAGGACACGCCGAAGGTGCGGCGCCCGATGCAGACGCTCACACCGGGGACGCCTCCGGTGCCCGACCCCGCCAGGACCCGCAAGGTTCCTGGTGATCCTTACTGGAACCCCATCCTCGCGGCGGCGGAACGTGCCACGGGCGGCGAACCTTGCCGGATCTGCGGAGTGCCCGTGCCAAAGAGCGCGCACTGGGAGCACCGCGATCGGCACGTCTGCTCGGGTCGGTGCAACACCACTCTCAAGCGGCGCACGAAGACGCGGATCGCGAAGGGTGAGATCGACTTGGCCGCCATACCTGATCGAGGTGACCGATCCTCCGCCGATGCCGACCAGCGTGTCCGGTTCGCGGCTGCACGGGAACCGCAGGTCTTCGGCACCAGGGCGGCCGACGACGACTTCCCCTACGAGTTCTACGGGCTGAGCCCCATCGAAGGCGATGTCATCGAGCGGCACGACTCCGTCACGGCGTACGCCACCGCAACGTCCCTGGGCGCTGACGAGATCGTCGCGCTGGTCCGAGCAAACTCCGAACCCCACGCAGAGCCGATGGTCGCGATCCACCAGCAGACCGGCGCGCTTCTGGCCTACACGGACCGCATCCTGTGGTGGACCAAGGCGCCCGGCCAAGAACACCCCCTCGTCCAGCAGACTTCGTTCGAGGGAGACGACGGCCGGCAGTGGCACTGGCAGAACGAGATCTTCCGTGACGTGGACGAAGGCAGGAAGACCTACGACTGGGAAGCCTGGGTCTGCGTCGCCGAACCGACACCCACCCTCTGGACTCCGGCATATGCCGCCCGCTCGGAAAAGCAGCGGCGCTCCACCCGGGCCCGCAACAGCTACCAGGCCCGCATGCGCGGCTACGGCACTCTCAACGCAGGCGCTGATCAGGTGGACCCGTTCGACATCTACGATCGCGATCAATGGGTATGCAAGCTGTGCCACCGCGCCATGAACCCTTCCGCTGAGTGGCCCGACCCGTGGTCCGCCACCCTCGACCACATCCAGCCGGTCGCGGAGAGCGGCGCACACACAGCCGAGAACCTGCAGGCAGCTCACTGGATCTGCAACATCCGCAAGGGAGACACCTGGGGACCTGGCGAGGCCCAACCCTCCTAGGGAGGGCTGGGCCTGCCTCGTCAGCCGCCACCCTGCAGGAGCCGGTCCAGCGCAGATACTGGGGAACGCGGGTGCAGAGCACGCCTGGCGGCGAGTGCCGCCTCCCACTGCTCGGTCAAGCCGAGCATGAGGCGCCGGCGCATGCCGGGCGTGACGTGGGCGTAGCGCGCGGAGACCGAGCCGTCGATGTGGCCCATGCGCTCGTCCATGAGGACCTTCTCGGTGCCGAGGTCCTCCATCATCGTCCGGTGCGTGTGGCGAAGCCCGTGCGGCGTGAGGCCCTTGGCGATCGGGAGCCAGCAGGCGTCCGCCCGAGCGGCGGCCCCTCGACCTCGGGCCGGGACACCAGGCCACGGCTCACCAAGAATCGGCACCGGGCGGGCCTCCTGGGGCGCCTTCTTCGGGTACCAGCCGGAGGCCGCCGGAGTGAAAAGCCAGGTGGCGAAGCCGTTTCGACGCCAGTGAGCAGCATGCTCCGACGTAGCGCCGCCACGTACGAACCCGAGCTCTGCGATAGCGAGCTCGACTCGTATGCGGGTCTCCTCGCGTACACGGTCAGAATGGTTGAGGACGTTCGAGACCGTGCCTGTGGAGACTTCGGCACGGCGGGCGACATCGACGAGCTTCGCGCCCTGGTGTCCGCCGGTACGCGCCACACCCTGGCCCCGGAAGACGTACGTCCTGCCATGGCAGGGGCAGGACATCGGCTTCGTGCGGGCAATGTGGTTGAAGACCAGGGCCGACAACCAGTCCGTCGAGTCGATGTCGCGGTAGCTGTCATCCTTGGGCGGGCAGCGCACCAGCTCGCCGGTGTCGAGTTCGTACAGCTGCCACTCAACCCGGATAGCGTTTCGCCGGACGAACTCCGTTTCCAAGCCGACGATTTCACCCCAGCGCTTGCCGGTGTAGCCCTTGAGGACCGTGGCGACGAACTCGTCGTCGCGGCCGGACAGTAGGGCGGCCCGCTCTGCGGTGAGCAGGATGCCGAGTGCGTCGGTGACGACCTTCTCCGGGCCGCGGTCACGGGAACGGCCGGCCCGCTTGCCTCGCCCGCGCCGACGGGCCGCCGGGTTGGACGTGAGCAGACCCTCGTCGATCGCGTCCTCGAAGATCAGGTGGAGTGTCGAGCGCCAGGTCTTGACGCTGGAGGCCGCGTACTCGGCCCGCTCCTTCTTCTCCCAGGCGTCGACGTCCGTGCGCAGGATGCCCGCGAGCGCCTTGTCCTCGAAGTCGGGGAGCAGGTGCTCCTCGATGTGGCGCTTGTAGTTCTGCATGGTCGAGGCAGCCAGGTCCTGGCCGGCGTACCAGCGGCTGGCGTATGCGCCGAAGGTCTCCTGACCAAGGCCCGGGTCGCGCCACTCACCGCGCCGAACGGTCACCTCTTCCGCGTCTGCAGCCTGCTTGGCCTCGCGCTTGGTGGCGAACTTGACCACGACGCCCGTGGAATCGGCGACGGTGCCGTACTTGCCGTCCTCGATCTCGTATCGGCCGCGCCAGTAGCCGCCACGCTTTTCTGCGTACCCCACAGATTTCCCTCCCTTCTGCTGTGTGGGGTGCGTTAAGCAGCGATGCCGTACTGGGGCTTGGTCGTCCGGCGTGGAGGCCGGGCCTTGAGGCGGACGGTGGGCACGGTCGTATCGGGCTGCTGCCGAGCGTGAGCCTTCCGGGGCGGCGCAGGGGTACCAGGACGCTGCGGAGTCCGGACCGGGCGCTCTTCGTGCATGCGGATGATCTCCGCGAGGTGGTCGTCCGAGAAGCGGTACGCGCGGCCGACGCGGGTGAACGGGATGAGTCGCCGACGAGCACGGTCTTTGACCCACCAGGCGGAGCAGCCGAGTACGGCGGCGACCTCCTCGGGGGCATAGAGGCGCGGCAGGGCGGCCTCGGCATGCGAAGACAGTGCGGAGGCAGGGGCTATCGCGGGTTGGCGCAAGGGATGGGTCCTCTTCTGGCGGGTATGGGGCGCGGCAACGCCGACCCGCCGGTCGATCGCTAGGGATGAGATTGGTCTGCCCGTACTGGGGGCTTGCGGGCCCAGTACGGGAGAGGGAGCAGGGGGCTATACCTCGTCAGCAGGCTCGACGTCGCCGCCGCCGGGCGGAGGGCCGTGCATCTTCAGCATGGTCCTGCTGGCCTCCTCCGCCATGGCGTTGGAGACCATCACGTCGGCTTCCTCGCGGATATCGGGATACTCGGCGAGGTAGGCGTCGAGGGCGTCGCGCGCCTCGGTGAAAGCCAAGTTGGCTCTCTGGGTCGCGCGGAACGCGTCAATGATCTCGTCGATGAGCTCCATGGCGCGGGCCTTGGCGGCCAGCTGCGGGGGGCCGACGAGGTTGCGCAGGTCGAGGCCGAAGACCTCGGCGAAGCCGATGGTCTCGTCGAGGTTGATGCGGCGCTTGCCGTTTTCGATCCGCCAGACTGCGGACGGATTCATCTCAAAGCCGGCCTCGTTCATGCGGTCGGACAGGGCGTTGGTGCTCCAACCGCGCGCCTCGCGTTCCAGTTTGATGCGCACCGCGACGTTGCCCTCACCGCTGAGTAGTACGCCCTGCGGCGGGTCTTCATCCGCCATGGCCACCTCTTTCCGTACGTAGCGCTCCCCTGCCATTTGCAGGACCCCTAACAGTAGCATGCCCACTGCGAGATGCAGAACACTTCTGCGATCCGCAATTCATGTGGCATAGTGGTGGTCCCACCCGATCAACCCGAGGAGCCCGCACGACCGCACGTGACATGAAAGAAGCCCCCGGCGATGCCGGGGGCTCAAGCGCAAACCTCTCAACCGCCATCCCTAGCGATCAACCTGCGGAGACCGGGATTGCCGTCCCATATGGCCCGCAAGCAGAGGAGCTGATGCCCAGTATGACCGATCCCCAGCCGAATACGCCATCCCGTCCCAACGACTCCTGCACCTCGTGGCCTCCAGTCGCGGTGCCCGGCCAACCGGCCGGCCCCGTTGCGCCTTCGCCAGAGGAGGACTGCGACGACTGCCCGTCGCCACCGCCGCTGTCCGAAGGAGCGCGGATCCTGGAAGCCCTTCGAGCGCAGGTCAAGCGGTACGTGGCGATGCCGAGCGAGGAGGCCGTCACGGCGGTGGCCTTGTGGGTCGCGGCGACGCATCTGCAGCGCGCGTGGCAGCACGCGCCGCGCCTGGCGATCGTCGCGCCGGAGAAGCGGTGCGGCAAGTCCAGGCTGCTGGACGTGGTGACCGAGACCGTGCACAACCGCCTGATCACGGTCAACGCCAGCGCAGCGGCGATCTTCCGGTCGATCGACGGGGACGACCCGCCGACTCTCCTGGTAGACGAGGCCGACACCATGTTCAGCACCACCAAGGCCGCAGAGAAGAACAAGGAGGTCCGCGGCCTCATCAACGCGGGGCACCAGCGTGGCCGGCCCACTCTGCGAGTATCCGGGCCCGAGCACCAAGTGCAGGAGTTCCCCACCTTCGCCATGGCCGCTCTCGCCGGGATCGGTGACCTGCCGGACACGATCATGGACCGGGCGGTGGTGATCCGGATGCGCCGCCGTGCGGCAGGGGAGAAGGTGGCGTCCTTCCGCACCAACCGGGACACCCCTGCCCTGAACGCGATCCGCGACCGCCTCCACGCCTGGCTGCAACCCTTGTACGAGCAGGCGATGGCCATGGAGCCCCCCATGCCGGTCGAGGACCGCGCGGCAGACACCTGGGAACCGCTGGTCATCATCGCCGACCTCGCCGGGGGCGACTGGCCCGCGCTCGCCCGCACCGCCTGCCGAACCATGACGGACTACGAGGCCGGCCAGGACGAGGAGGGCGGTCTACGCACCCGCCTCCTGGTCGGGATCCGCCGCGCCTTCGCCGCTGTGGGCGACCCGGCCGTGCTGAGCACGAAGCATCTGCTGGAATCCCTGAACGCGGATCGGGAAGCTCCCTGGGCCGAGTACGGCGCCAACGGGCTGACTCCGCGAGGACTGCAGCTGCTCCTGAAGCCGTACGGCATCGGCTCAGCCAACCGCCGCTTCCCCGACGGCACCCAGGCCAAGGGCTTCGCCCGGAACCAATTCCTCGACACCTGGGCCCGCTACTGCCCCGAGCCCAGGGCTGTGGCCGAGGCCGCCCGGCCGGCGGATGAGCCGCTGCCCGACACCGCAGCCTGACCCGACTCCACTCGCACCACTCGTCCCCGCGCAGGTCAGCGCGGGGACGAGTGGGAGAGCCGCAACGAGTCGAGTCGACATCACCACGCCACCCGTACCTGTCCTGACCAGGCACGCGACGAGTGGTACGAGACATCACACCTCACGGCGGCCACCCCCTGCCCTCCCCTGCGCCAAGGCCGCCGCCCCGAGCCCACCTGGAGTACCCCGCTTGCTTGCCCGCATCACCGCCCTCCTCGGCCGAGGCGATTCGCATCGGCATCATCCTGCTACTGCTCCACGAGATGCTCGCCGGACAGGCGCACGTACCACCCTGGTCCTCGGGCTGGTAGCCGTGGTCCTCATGGCCTTTCGGGTCTCGTGGAACGCACTGTCCGACGTGGCCCGCGCCATCGGCGCAGACACCACCGCCGCCCTGCTCTACCCGATCGTGGTCGACGGCCTGATGGCCCTCGCACTGGTCGCCACGCTCGTGCTCACGGGTACGGACCGGAAGTTCGCGCTCCGGGTCCTTGCGACCTATACGCTCGCCAGCCTCCTGCTGAACTACGTGCACGGCCTCATACCGACCCTGCACACCGGGTCGACGCAGTGGGGCCGACTGGCCGACTGGGACCCCGCGAACTGGGCCCTCGTGCTGCTGGCCACCTCGCTCCCGGTCGGGTCGATCTACTTCGGATCGGACCTCGTGGCAAAGGTGCTGCACCACAACCCCGAGTCGGCCGACTCTGCCGAAACGGCCTCTGCCCAGTCGGCCGGCCGGCCAGCCATCGAGTCGGACGGCGAACGAGCCGACGTGCACGCCACTGAGTCGGCCCCTATTCCTGACCAGGACAAATCTGGCCCGGCGCAGGTACCTGAGCCGACTCCCACGAAGGTCGTGGAGGGGCTCGTGACAGGGCCGACTGAGGCCGACATGTCGGCCACCTCTAGCCGATCACGGCAGTCGGCCGCCGTGTCGGCGTCGACCGGGGCTTCGCCGCGTCGGGCGGCCGATCGGGGTCGAGCCACCCCCAAGTCGACCGCCGACCGTCCCCGCACCGACGCCGAAGTCCTAGATGAGGCACGGCTCCTGACCGCCGACTGGAGTGACGACCGACTGACAGCCATGCGTCTGCGTAGCGCCCTGGAGATCGGCCAGAAGCGAGCCCGCATCGTGCGTGACCAGCTGAGGGCCGAGCGCACCACCAACGCCGAGCCCGTCACGTACGGCGGCGTCGAAGGCGAGCCTCTCGGCGGACTCGACGATGCCGACCAACAGCAGGAACAGAACCCAGCTACAGCCCTTTCCGGCGCCGCCTGATCTCTGCGCTTGCCCCGTGCCCTCCTGTGCCGACGAGCACGAGGACACGGGGCCCGCGATCACTCCGCTCCCAGCCACCCTCGGAGAACCAGCCCGTGCACGACCAGCATCACGAAATCCCAGCCCAACAGCAGGAGATGACCACCGACCCCGACAGCGCAGCAAGTTGTCGGGTAAGGAGTCCTTACCCGGCCTCCGCCCCAGGGGAGGCGGAGGCTTCCGGCGCTGAGGCGGCACCGGAGTCGGTCGGCCCGGGGGTGCCGACCGAGGGAGGGACCAACACTCCTTCGCCGCTCGACCCGCACAAGCCCGTGCCACGCCGCCGACTGCGTGACCGACAGCTGCGCGAGCGCCGCGTCCACCCCCGCTACAACGATCACGAGTTCGACCTCGTCCAGCACGCTGCCGCCGTGAGCCAGATGGCACCCGGCGGCTACGTCGCCGAGAGCTCGCTGGCCGCCGCACGCGCCGAGGACCCCACCGCCGCCGTGGCCGACTACCGCGCCACCGTAAAGGCGCTGCTCGCCGCGAACGGGCAGCTCGGCCGGGTCGGCAACAACCTCAACCAGCTCACCGGACACCTGAACAAGGACGGCGACATGCCCGCAGCCGACACCGTCCTGCGGATCCTCCACCGCGTCGAGGCATCTGTGGATGCGGTGGACGGTGCCGTCGCCCGGGTGATGGAGGGGCGGTGAGTCGGTGATACCCAAGATCATCCTTGGCCAGGGCGGCACCCGCGGACTGATCCGCTACCTCTTCGGCAAGGGGCAGGCGAACGAGCACGTGGATCCACACCTGGTGGCATCCTGGAACGACTTCGCACCCGACCCCGGCCGCAGCCCGCACCGCGACCCCAAAGCCGTGGAGAAGCAGCTCGCCGCACAGCTCGACCAGCCCGTGCGAATGCTGGGCAACCGCGCACCACAAACCACCTTCTGGCACTGCCCCGTCCGCGCCGCCCCCGAGGACCCGATCCTCACCGACGCCCAGTGGGCGGACATCGCGCGCAGGATCGTGGCCGCCGCCGGCATCGCCTCCGATGGCGACGAGAAGGCGTGTCGGTGGGTGGCCGTGCGCCACGCGGACGACCACATCCACATCGCCGCCACCCTGGTTCGCCAGGACGGACGCCGCCCCCAGCGCAACCACGACAAGCGGGCCGTGCAGAAGGAAGCCCGTCAGATCGAAATCGACCACGGGCTACGTCAGTTGAAAGCGGGCGATGGGACCGCTGCCAAGCAGCCGACCAGCAAAGAACACTTCAAGGCCAAGCGCCTGGGCCAGGACACCACGGCCCGCGAAGTTCTCCGGACACGTGTGCGAAGGGCGGTCGCCGCCGCAGACAGCGAGACAGAGTTCTTCTCGCTGCTGGAGGCTACCGGCGTAACCGTGCGCCTCAAGTGCGGGCCGTCCGGCGACGCACTTGGATGCAACTTCGCGCTGCCCGGCAACACCAACGAGAACGGCGATCCCGTCTGGTTTGCAGGATCCACGCTGTCCCCCGATCTCTCCTTGCCGAAGATCCGCGAACGCCTCGCCACCAGCGTTCCCGAACCGGTTACCGCCCGGCCGAGCAATCCGTGGCACGAAGCCACCGCCGCCACCGAACGCATCCCCCACCACCTCTCCGCCGCCGACGACCCCGCCGCCCAAGGACAGCTGGTCGCTCTCGGCGCAACACTCGACCTGCTGCCCATCACCGCGCCGGCCGCAGCCAGGGCCGAACTGCAACAGGCCGCCATCGTGTTCGAGCGCGCTACCCGCTCCCGCATTACCGCCGACCTCGACAGCACCCGCGTACTGCGCCGCAGCGTCCAGGCAATCTGGCGTGACCGACCCCAGGACAAGGACGGTGCCGGATTCGCCATGCTCCTGGACGCTGCATTCACAGCGGTTGCTTTCGCGGCCCACTGGCACCGCACCCGCCAGAACGCCCAGCAGGAGGAGGCCGCCGGGCGGGCTCTCCTCCACCTGCGGGCAGCCTACGGACAGGTCGCCGAGCCGGTCCTGGCCGGCCTCGCGCGTCGCGCCCCCGCCCAGCAGACGAAGCGCCGCCTCGCCCACCACATCCAGCAAGCAGTACCGGAGTACGCCGAGCGCATTCTCGATGGCCCCGCCTGGGACGCGCTCGCCACCGTCCTGGCCGAGGCAGAAGCAGCAGGGCACAACGCAGCCACCATCCTCAGCCAGGCACTGGGCCAGCGCACCCTGGAAGACGCCCACAACCCCGCCCGAGCGCTGACCTGGCGCATCCGCCGCCTCAGTCAGCGCCACGCACCCGGCCCGCGGGCCCAGGCCGCCAGGGCCCCAAGCACCACACAACGGATCGGTGTCCCAGCCCATTCGACGACCGCGGCTCCTCCCCCGCAGCGGTCATCGGCTCGGCAGCGCTGACCAACAAACGAGCGCAACATAGACGACGATCGCCGGTTAGCCAAACCGGCGATCGTCCGGAGAGTTGATGCCTCGACCCCCACTCCGGAAGGACTCCCTGTATGGCCATCACCGACACCCGACCCCGTGCCATCGTTCTCCTCACCGACATAGACGCCTCCCGCAGCGACGAACCCGATCACCTTTTCCACCACGACGGGCGCCCGTTCACCACTGCCGAATACGAGCTGCTCTCCACCTGCACGCCGACGGAGATAGACATCGCAGTCGCGCACATGCAGCCGGTTGGCGACTGGATGAGTGAACGCCAGACGGTGCAGAAGGCCCTCATCGGCCTGTACATGAAGTACGCATACCAAATGCCCGATGCCTTTCCGGATAGCGTCTACGACCTCATGACCGAAGAGGACTACTCGGAGTTCGAGCGCCTGGCCGACATCGTCAGCGCCGACGATGCCTTCGAAGAGCACACCGGACACGAACAGGACTGACCGGCTGAAACCAACGGGCCGCGCTTCAGGGCTCCGTCTGTCGCACAGCCTCCGCAGGGTCGCGTACCCATCCCCGTGAGCCCCGGCCCCGCACATGCCGCAGGCCCGACCGGAATCACCGGCCGGGCCTGCGGCACACCCACGAGTTCAGGTGGTCACACGAGCTTTCGCCACCGCCTTCTCCACGAGGTCGACGACCAGCGCGACGGACCCGAGACTACGCAGGGGCGAGCCGTGCCCAACCGCCCAGGCAGTGAGGTGAGGGCGATCAGCTGGACGGGGCCCATAGAAGCTGATCCCGCGTGCTCTCCGGAAGCACTCGGCGCAGCACCGGTGTGGTGGAGCTGAGCGAGGTCGCGAACGCGGCGACCAGGCTGTGCGGCACGCTGGCGCTGAACGACGCAGCCCACAGATACGGGGCCCCCATGGCTGGCTCGGCCCACGCCTGCCAGCCCATCGGCCCGTGCTCCTCCGCATCGGCTGTCAGAGCGCGGGGATCGGAGTCCTGGATGAAGGGCGGCACCTCACCAAGGCTGACACGAGCAGTGAACGTGGGGTGCACAGCTGCCGCGTGGAGCTGTTCTGCGTCGCGGAACCAGCCGTGCGCGGTGACCCCATCGATGACCGCCTCGGGACCGGCGGACGCAGCAGCGGGCCGGCCACATCCGTCGAGTGCGAGGAGGAAATCGGCGATGACCTCACCCGGGACGTCACGAGTGAAGTAGGCAGACCAGTCCGCGAGCAGACTGCTCACGTCCGAGCGGGCAGAGACCTGCCACGCGACCGGCAGCCCACCGAGGTAGAACGGCTCGTCCGGCAGCACCCACTGCGCCCACCGAAGAGCATCAGGACTGATGTGCAGGACCGTGCTGCGCATCACCTGAAGGTCCTCCAGGGGCTCATCGAGCAGACGCTGCCCTCGAATGACTGTCAGGCTCGTCCAACCGCAGTTGGCGAGGTTGTCCGCGACGGCATCGTAGAGACGACCGTCGTCGCCGGCCAGGTGTCGGGGGCCGACCCAGTACGTGGGAGGGGGGCCGCTCGCGAGGGGATCGAATGGGAAATGCGGGTTCAGGAGCGCCTCCAAGGGCATGAGGTTGGATTTTCTGCCGCCGCGGCGAAGTGGGCGGAACGACGAGGGCCGACACAGTAGAGCGAGCCATCGGCGGTGGGATGCCGGGTTACCAGATCCCTATCCTTGCTCCGAACCACGTGACCTGACGGTCTCCGGGAAGGTCATTTACGTTGGCATGCCTTCCCCCTCGTTTCCAGTCTTTCTGCGGGCTTTGCTGTCTGCCCCCGGCGAACTGGCTCGAATTCGGGAAATAATCATCCCTTTCCACGACACTCGCCGAAGTCGAATCGATATCTGAGCGCATGACCTGCCCGGTTACCGCACCGAGGTGGGCTGAGATTGGCGGGCTCCATGGGCGTGGCCAAGGCAGCCCGCCCCCATGGGCTGCTGCCACATGGGAGGGAGGAAATGGCAACGGCGGCGCCCACTACGAGTGGGCGCCGCCGTTCTCTGACCTCAGCTGTCGACCCGGGCGACCTTCCGGCCCACCTTGAGGTACAGGTCAGCGCCCTCGCTGCTGTCGACCTCGGCGAGCACGGCAGCGAGGGTCTGTTGTACCGCGGCTTCAGTGAGCGTCGTGGTGCGCTGGTCGCCACTGCTGGTCTCGCTGATCAGGCGAAGGCCGTTCTGCTTGGCGATGCGGCGGACGGCAGAAGAGCTGGGTGCGAAGTCCAGCACCTGACTGATCAGCTGGCCCAGCGTGGTCTCGGCGTGCTCCTTGAGAGAGACACCCGGGAGGTTCTGCGTGTCACCGAACGAGCGCTTCGAGAAGCGGGCGGTGAACTCCGCACGGGCTGCCTCAGCGGCCTCCAGACCGTGGAGGGCCGCCACGACCTCGCTGGCGAGGATGCGCTTGACGGCCATGGGGTGCGCGGTGCCGTCCGCCAGCCGCTTGGAGACCAGCTGGATCTCGTCGTCCGTCCACTCCGTGAGCAACTTGAGGTAGGACTCGGTGACGTGGTCCGGGATGGACATCAGACGACCGTAGACCTCGTCCGGGGCGGCGGAGAGGCCCACGTAGTTGCCCTTGGACTTGCTCATCTTGGAACCGGTGCCGTCGGTGCCCTCGATGAGGGGCGTGGTGATGACGACCTCAGGGGTTTGCTCCCTGATCTCCATGACCTTGCGGCACATCTGAAGGTTGAGGAGCTGGTCGACGCCGCCGAGTTCAACGTCGGCGGTGATGGCGACCGAATCCAGTGCCATGACCACGGAGTAGACGAACTCCGCGACCGAAAGGCCGTCGCCGGCGGCGAGCCGACTGCGGAAGTCCTCCCGCTGGAGGGACATGGAGACTGGCACGCGGGCGAGGATCTCGACCAGCTCGGGGAGGCTGACCTTGTTGAGCCACTCGCCGTTGAAGCGCAGGTCGGCTCGTTCGAAGTCGATGAACGGGGTGACCTGAGCCTGGTAGCCGGAGAGGTTTGCCGCGATGTCGGAGTCGGTGAGCGGCGGACGATCGGAGGAGCGTCCGGACGGGTCGCCGATCTTCGCGGTCACGTCGCCGATGATGAACACGACGTGATGCCCCATGCGCTGGAACCGGCTCGCGATGATGATGGGCACCGAGTGGCCGAGGTGCACATCCGGCGAGGTCGGGTCGATGCCGTACTTCACGATGAACGGCCGGCCTGCGGACTGCGCAGCCGTGATCTTGTCGGCGAGCGTGGAAGCCGACGGGATCACGTTGATGGCGCGGCCTTCGACGAGAGCGGCCTGCTCCTGGGGGGAGAGGTCCGACAGGTCCAGGGAGCGCCGCGTATATGTCTCTTCCAGGAGCCGGGCGACCGTATAGTCCGCGGCCAGGTCCGATCCAGAGAGGATCTGCATGGCGCGGGTAACGGACTCGCTGAGGCGGCTCATGATGCCTGTTCGCTCCTGGATTGGATCACTGGCGGGGCCAGTAAGAAGGGGAAGCGGCAATTTTATCACCGCTGGTCATGTCCTCGTATTTGAATGATCACTTTCGGTGTCTCCGGCTCCGCTGTTATCGAGTTCTCGGAGTGGCGCTTGCGGATGGCCGGTCACCGCGCTGGCGATCGCCCTCAGCCAGGGGCGTGGCGGTGCGCAAGATCGGATGGTGCCGGCCAGCATGGCGGCGAGCGGGCGCCAGCAGGCGTGACGCTGCCCGGTCTGTACGTACGCCTCGACGCGGTGTCCGGCAGCTTGGGCATGGAAGTGGTGGGCCATCCGGCGCAGGACGCTGGCGGTGGTCCAGGCCGGGGGCTCCGCGGCCATAGTGCGCAGTCGGATGGCGAGTGCGGTACAAACGTCGGCCCGATAGCGCTGGGAGACTCCGGGGGTATGGCGGTCGGTCATGTTGTGCGCGTGGACGCGGTAGTGGACCAGGGGCACGGGGAGGACGCAGCCGTGACCCGCGTGACGCAGGGCGTGGAAGAAGATCTCGTTGACGACGGGCAGCAGCGTAAGAGCAGCCTCCCGATGCACGAGCAGGGTGCTGGTGTTTCCGCCGGGATGGGGATCGGTGACGAGGGGGCGGCCGGCCGCGTCGACGACGTACTCCCAGTGCTCGATGAAGAGCCGTTCGCCGGTGATCGCTTCAGCGCAAGCACGGAGCTTGGCGGGGTGGAACCAGTCATCGGCGTCGAGCGGGGCTACCCAGTCGCCTTCGGCGAGGAGGAAGGCGTCAGTCAGGGTGGGGCCGAACCCTCGGGAGTCGCGGCGGACGACCCGGACGGAATCTCGGTAGCGACGGCACACTTCCGCTGTCTCGTCGGTGGAACCGTCGTCGATGACGATGATCTCCTGCAGGAGATAGTCGCCAGGTTCCTGGTCGAGGCAACTGGTGATGGCACGGGCGAGGTAGCGGCCGTAGTCGTGGCACAGGATGACGCACGAGATCCGGGGTGGGGTGGTCATCGGGCACCTCCGTAGACCCCGGCGTAGGCGGCAAGGATCGCCTTGTGTTCCTGATCGCGGTGCTCCAGGAAGGTGCGGTCGAGGCGCTGGGCATCAGAGCCCGTGCGGGAACGGGCGTTCTCGACCGCCGCGAGGAAGCGTTCGCCGAAGAGGTTCGGGTGGCCGGTCGTCCAGTCGACCCATTCCGGTTCGGTGACCAGTTGCCCGTGCTGCCGGTACTGCTCGGGCAGATGGCCGGTGCGCGAGCACACAGGGAGCAGGTTCAGGTCGAAGGCAAGCTCCAGCTGTCCGGAGTGGCTCCCCCAGAGGTAGGGGAGCAGGAGTACGTCCGAGGCGAGGCCCGCGTCGGTGACTTCGTCGTCCGTGGGGTAGGGGCGCATGGACAGCCGGATGCGTGGATCGTGGCGAGCCGTCTCCAGGAGGAGGGGCACGGGGCTGCCCGGGATGAAGTCGGCGGGGCTGAAGGCGCGCAGGAGCAACCGGAGGGTGCTGCCGGGGTCGGTGACTCCGAGACTCCAGTTGACGACGGGCGAGAGTTGGTCGCGGCTCGGGCGCGAGGCGCCGAACATGAGGAAGCGAGCAGACGTGACGGCCTGCTCGCGCTCCCGGCCACGGAGCGCCTCCGGAGGTACGACGTAGCCGTGAGGAATGACGGTCGCCGGCGAGGTAGTGCCGAGGAGGCCGACCATCTCCCTGCGGGAACTCTCCGTGAGGAAGACCCAGTCGACATCCGCGCTGAGGAGGAGCCGGAGCCGTTCGGTGAATGCGGATTCGTCGCCGTGCATGGACTGAGTGTCGTGGGCGGTGAAGACGACGCGGACTCCGGATTCCGCGCAGGCGTCGAGGAGACGTTCCAGAACAGCCGTCTCCTCGATGTCGATGTGGTGGAGGTGGAGCACGTCGAGCCAGGTGAGCGGAGCGTGGGCGAGGAGCCACGTAGCGGTCACAGCTGTGGGAACGACGGCGCCGGAGCTGATCGCGGTGCCGTTGAGAATGTGGAAATCGGGTCCGTGTAGCTTGCGCGCGTACGGGGTGCGGGCCGGGACATGGACGACGCGCAGCCCTCGGCTGGGCGAGACGGTCGTGGTCACAAGTCCCCCCTCCCGAGGCCGACGACGACCAGCTGCGTGGAAAGCCCGTTGGACACGTCGTCGCTGCGGGTCAGCCCCGCGTAGTGGATCTCGAAACCGGAGGCGCGGAGCAGCGCCTGGAACTCGTCGCCGGCCCACTCGCGGACATGGCTGGGGTTCCGGGGAGGGCCGGGCGTTTCGTATCCGCTGCGGAACTCGCGCGCCGGGGTGGAGAAGACCGCAGCGGAGCTTCCGGCGGCGAGCAGTCCGCGTACCAGGGCCAGGAGTGGGCGAGGGTCGAGTACGTGTTCCACCACGTCGGAGCAGACCACGAGGGAACGCTTGATGACTGCGCGGGCGAGGGGGAGCGCTCGGGTAGTCTCCAGATCCGCCTCGATCCACTCGCCGAAGGGATGGTTGGCGCGGCACCAGCGGAGGTTGTCGCCGACGTCGACCCCGACGAAGGACCAGTCGGGGTGCGTGGAGGCAAGGGCCGCGAGCTTGCCGGCACGGCCGCATCCGATGTCGATCAGAGCGTCGCAGCCGAGCTGCGCGGCGCGGGCGGCGGCGTAGGGGTAGACGTCGGGCTGCCAGACCGTGGCCTCGTCGGTCTCGTCGGCGAAGTACTGCACGCTGTCGCGGCTGCGGTACCCGGCCCGTATGAAGTACGAGGCGGCGTCGCCGAGCGGGAGAGTGGAGAGCACAGGTGCGGTAGGCATGTCAGGGCTCCGTCCGTCACTTCGGCCAGTGGGCGAAGAGGGTGATCAGGCGTTCGATGAGTTCCTCGCGCAGTACCCGCCACTCGCGGGAGCCGGTCCTGCGGACCGCGGTGGCGCGGTCGTAAGAGGCGCCGTCCACCTCGGGCAGGCAGGCATACATCTGGAGCAGAGCCGAGCCCTCGTCCTCTCCGGATGTGTCGCGGTCGCCAGCGATCAGGGCCCGGATGTCGCCGGCGGGCATCGATGCGTCGAGGCCGGAGCCGGGGATGCTCTTGCTCATCTTCGGCAGGCCCCCGAGGCCGGGGATCATCTTGGTGTAGATGCCGGACAGTTGGTCTGCGGGCAGGCCCCAGCGTGCGGCCCCGCGTCGGGCGAGCGCCACGTACTTGTGCTCGTCGACGCCGAGCGAGACCAGGACGTGCCGCCCCTCGGTCAGCAGCTGAACGAAGTCGGCAGCCATGAGGAGCGTGGCCTGCTTCATGCCGTAGGTGAGGCCGTCGAAGACACCGTGATTGCGGTAGAGACCGGAGAGGTCCTCCTCGGCCCAGTGGAAGTCCTCGTCGTCCAGGTGGCGGGAGAGGAGGAAGGCGGTGGCCAGGACATCGGTGTGGCCCTCCTGGCGACGCAGCACACCGCGCTGTTCGTCGAAGCCAAGACGGCGGATGAACTCCTCGTACTGGTCAGCGGTGCGGCGCACCTTGTCCAGCGGGGTACGGCGAGCGTTGTACGAGTCCAGGTCGCCGAGCACGATCTGCACATCGAGGCCCTGCTGCTGGAGTTTGACGGCACGCAGGAGCTGGAAGAGAGTGCCGGCGTGCGGCGGCCCGCCGAGACCGACGCCCGTGGTGACGATGGCGGGCTTGCCGGCCGCCACGGCCTCGGCGAAGTCGAGGGCACCGGTGTGACACATCCACTTGGTGCGGAGGTCGTCCGGGCTCATCCCCGCCAGAGCGAAGTCGATGGTTCCCAGGCCGAGGCGCTCGTACCGGTGCTGGTCGATGACGTTGTCGTAATAGGCCGTGTCGAACTTCATGCGGACGTCTCCTCGGGTGTGATTGGCGCCGTGCGGAAGGGATCGCCCTCGCGAAGGGCGAAGGCATGGCGGACGAGGGACTCGAAGCCGTCGTCCAGGAGGTTGCCGAGCTCGGTGTTGCGGGGCGCGGCCACGCTGCCGAGGTCGGCGGTGACCGTGCCGTCGCCCAAGACCCAGACGCGGAAGGGATAGGCGTCGTCCGGCTCGCGGGTGGGCTGCGCATAGACCGGCAGATCCGGAACAACATCGCGTACGCCGTTCACCGCCTGGACGAATTCCTCGCGACTGAATCCGTAGATCCCGGCCTTGCGGGAATTCGCCCGCCCGATCGGCCTGTACTGGGAGATCAACCAGTACTCGACCGGGGTGGCCTGGGCGCAGTCGGCGATTTTCTCGGCGAGTCGCGGGAGTTCGGCGAGAGAGGCAGCTGTGGTGAAGGTGTTGAAGGCCAAACGCCGATGGTCGGCGATGAGCATGGCCGTGTTGGCCTGGAAGCGGTCGAAGTAGCCCTGACCGCGGAACCAGTCGGCGCTCTCCGCGTCAGGGCCGTCGATGGCCAGGGAGTACACCGTGACGTTCTCGCGCAGGCCGGGGTAGCGGTCCTTGAGGAGAAGGCCGTTGGTGTGCAGGTTCGTGTCGAAGCCGCTGCCGTGCGCGTGCTGGAGGGCAGGCTCAAGGTGGTTGTCGTACGGCATGACCGGGTCTCCGCCGGTGAAGACGATGCGGTGCGCCGAGGACTCGGCTCGGATGCGGTCGATCACCTGGGCGATGACCGCAGGGGTGGTGGTGACCCGGTTCCGCTCGCGGTAGCAGAAGCGGCACACGCCAGGGGACGCGGTGGCCGGGGCCAGGTCCCACGCATTGCAGTCGGTGTTGAGCACCAGGTGGACGATGCCCAGCTCGTCGCGGGTCAGCACGGGATCTCCTCCTTGCGTGACGTCCGGGCGGAGGCGGCTCCGTATGCGGCCGTCGGTAGAAGTCCCTCAAGCGCGTGCGGGGAGCCGCCGGTGAGCCTGATGAAGCACCGCAGGGTGCCGAAGGCCGCGTCCGTGCGCAGGATGGCTTGCGCTGTGTCGAGTCCAGCTCGGAGGGTGGGGGCGGCTTGGCCGGCCACCATGAGCAGAGCCGCGTTGAGGGCTACGGCGTTGCGGGCCGACGAGCTGCCGCGGCCCGCCAGAACGCTGACGGCGGCGGCCACGTTCGCCTGGGGATCGGGCCGCTGGGCGATGGAGCGCAGGTCCTTGGGCATGCTCGCCGCGGCAAGGCGCACCTCCTGGGGCAGGGACGAATCGCCGAGCCCGTCACGGGTGCGACTGGTGCGCACTGTGGCGCCGGGCAGCAGCTCGTCCACCTGCAGGACACCGTCGACGGACGAGTTGACGACGGTCACGTCCGCGAGCCCGAGACGGGTGAGGAGCTGAGCGGAGACGTCGACTGCGGGGTGCGAGAGCCCATAGACGTAGGAAGAGCAGACGACTGGGCTGAGCAGAGCGGGAAAGGCCAGACTGAGCGCGTGCACGGCTTGGAACCGGCCGCCGTATCGACGGTCGAACTCGGGCACCCGGTGCTCGATGGAGAAGAAGCCGAACCCGCACTCGGTGGCGATGCCGACCATTTCATCGTGCGGCACCGCGTCACAGCTTGCGCCCACCAGGTCGATGAAGTCCCGCGAGCCTGTCTTCGACGAAGCACTGCGCGAGCCGAGCTTGGCGATGTGAGCGCCGCCGGTAGCGGCGACGAAAGCCGCGGCGGAGCTGAGATTGAGGGTCTTGAAGGTCTTCTTTCCACTACCGGTGTAGCCCACGAATCGCACACCTGCGGCCGGCCGGCAGTAGTCCCAGCCGTCCCGGTCCAGGCAGGTGGCGGCCTGGACGGCGGCTTCGACTTCGGCGATTCTCGGGCCCCGTAAGAGAAGACCGGTCAGGACGCTTCCCAGCATCACGTCCCGCGTGTGGCCGTCGGGAAGGCCGAGGATGCCGAGGATGCCGCCATGGACGTCGTGGGGGTCGATGTCGGCAGGGGAATTGATCTTGTGGACCAGTGGTGGGATCTGCAAAGCCACGGTGAGCGCTCCATTCAGGTCTGACCGGTCAGGAATCGACGGTGAGCAGGGCCTTCAGCGGCCGGTGTCTGTCCGTGCCGC
The DNA here is from genome assembly GCF_018619185.1 of Streptomyces sp. McG3. GTDB lineage: Bacteria > Actinomycetota > Actinomycetes > Streptomycetales > Streptomycetaceae > Streptomyces. The sequence continues at coordinate 32,866 of NZ_JAAXYC010000009.1, forward strand.
GGAGATCGGCGAGTGCCCGCGGCAGATCGAGAAGCGGGTAGCGATCCTTGGTGAGTAAGTCGGCCCAACTACCGCCGTAAGTAAGGAGGGTCAGGGCGTCGCGGAAGTCGTCGCGGCCCTTCGCACGGCAGTAGGAGTACGAGCCGCGGACAGTAATCGAGCGGCGGAAAACGTCACGAAGCGGCAGGGACAGCGTGACCTGCGGTGCGTAGGCGCTTTGGACGACGACGGTGCCGCCGTCCCGAACGCAGGACACGGCCTGACGCAGCGGGGCGTCATCCTGCCCGGATGCCGCGTCCACCACGGCCTCGCATGGCGGCAACATGCCCTGGTGCACGGCAACGGGTACGTCACCGAGAGCCTGGTGCAGTCGGTCGCGACGCTCGGCGGACCGAGCGGCAAGGTGGACCTCCCACCCGGCCTGAACGGCACAGACAGCGGTGCACACGGCTATGGCGCCGGTCCCGATGACGCCGAGGCGGCCCGGTCGCATGGGGAGGCCACAGCGCACCCCGTGCAGGGCCACCGCCATGGCATCGGCCAAAACCCCGTGCGCCGGGTCGGCCAAGGCGGGGAGCCGCACGATGCTGGAGGACGGCACGCGGACCGCTTCGGCGAACCCGCCCGGCAGATCCCAGCCGACACGCTGCAGACCGTGACAGAGATGCACGTGTCCGTCCGTGCATGCGGGACACGACCGGCATCCGATCAGCGGGTCCACACAGACCCAGTCGACTGTGCGGGCAACGGTGCCGACGATCTCGTGTCCCGGGAACCACGGCCTCGGCACTGGGCCGCGCCATGACGGGCACAGCTTGGCGATATCGCTTCCGCAGATCCCTGAGTAACGGACGTGGATCAACGTGGTGTCTTCGGTGTCGGTGGGACTCGGAGCAGCCGTGAGACGCAACGAGCCGTCGCGCACGGCCCAGGCGTGTGCCGGGGTCATCGGCCCCGCCTCGCGGTCAACACGGCGGGCACGTCCTCCACTGAAGCCACAGATTCTCCGTGCCAGGGCCTCTCACCGAAGGCGAGCCCGGCCGGGCCGCCCCGCCGCTCAACGCGCAGCGCACGAATTCCGGCCTTCCGCGCGCCCGTCAGCTCGTCGCCGCCTCCGTCCCCGCAGTAGAGGCTGCGGTGAGCCGGGACGCCGAGCTGTTCCAGCGCTCGTGCGAAGAGTCCGGGATCCGGCTTGATCGCGCCTTCCTCGCAAGAGAACACCGCGGTGGGGAAGTAGGACGCCAGAGGCGTCCTACCCCAGCATTCGGCGATCTCGGGAGAGGCGTCGCTGAGGAGTGCCAACCGGACTCCGGCACGCCGCAACGTGTCCAGAACCAGAAATACGGAGCGGTCAGCCCGTAATCGGGCCAAGGCCAAGCGCCGCAGCGTCGTCTCCACGTCGTTCACGTGGCTCTCGGCCGCACCACACCGCGATACCAGGTACGCGGCGACTTTTTCGACCGATGAGAGTCGGCCGTCGTGGCGTACACGCCAACTAGCTCCCAGGGCCGAGGCGACGATGCCGGCGCCGACCTCCATCGCTGCGGCGAACTCGCGCACCGCCGAGCTGCGTTCGGCATCGCTGGGAGCCGGCACGAGCGTGCCGAACAGATCGAAGATCACAGCCTCGCACTCGTACTCCACGGCAAAGGTGCGTTCCACTCGGTCGTTCCTTGTGCGGGGTGCGGTGGGCACGTTGCCTCCCGGTCATCGCGTCGGCCGGTCCGTCGTTTCCGCCGAATCGACGACGGGTTGGCCTGGGTGGTGTGACCGTAGAAGCGTTCTGGGCGCGCACCCTGGAAAATTCTTCCGGGGTCGTCCGGGCAAGGACGGAGAGAATCTGGCCATGCGCGGAATCAGCGACACCTTGACCATCGGCGAGCGCGTCGCGTGGTACCGACGGCGCCGCGGGCTGTCCCAGGACATACTGGCCGGGCTCGTGGGCAGGACCACGGACTGGCTGAGCAAGGCGGAGAACAACCGCATCGAACTCGACCGGCTCTCCGTGATCCAGACCCTGGCCGGCGCCCTCGGAGTGACGGTCGGCGACTTACTGGGCGAGCCGACGCTCGTGAACTGGGGTACCGACACCGGTCGGCACGCCCTGCCCGACCTGCGTGCGGTCCTCATGGACTACCGCACGCTCACCTCTCTGTTCACTGCTGGCCGACAGGAGGGCGAGCCGATCGGACTCGTGGAACTTCGCCGGGACATATCCGCCGCAATGGACGGCTACCAGGCGGCGCGGTACGCGTGGGTCGCCGACCGGCTCCCCGAGCTGCTCGCGTCCGCGCTTGCCGCCACCCGCGCCCACCATGGCGCAAAACGCGACGAGGCCCAGCGGCTCTTGGCGCTCGCGTACCAGGCCACCGCCCAAGTACTGGGGAAGGTGGGCGAAGCAGAACTCGCCTGGATGGCCGCGGACCGAGGACTCGCCGCCGCCCAGCAGAGCGGTGACCTCGCAGTGACCGGGTCGCTGCTGAGGTCCGTAATGCACTGCCTCACCTCGACCGGCCGGTTCGACGCCGCTCTGAACCTACTGGAGGACGCCGAGACACTGCTGCGGCCGACGGATTCGGAGTCGTCCGGAGAGCAGGTGGCCGTATACGGCGCGCTGCATCTGGCTGGCGCGATGGCAGCGGCCCGCGCCGGAGACCGGAACGCCGTACGTGACATCCTCGGCCGGGCCGATCAGGCCGCTCAGCGCCTCGGGGCGGACAGCAATGCGCTCTGGACCGCGTTCGGCCCCACCAATGTCGCTATTCACACGGTGGCCACTGCCGGCGAGCTCGGTGACCACCAGATCGCAGCCGACCTCGGACAGCGCGTGGACACCAGCGGCCTCCCCGTCGAGCGGCAGGTGCGCCACCATCTCGAAATCGCCCGAGCCCTCGCGGCCCGCAACCGGGGCGACGAAGCCCTGGAGGTTCTGCTCCAGGCGGAGTCTCTCGCACCCGAGCAGATCCGTCACCACACCATGAGCCGGGAACTGGTCCTCCGCTGGATACGCAACTCTCGAGGTCGGCCTCACGGCAATCTCACCGCGCTCGCCCGACGGCTCCACGTCGTGGCCTGAAGGCATCGGCTGCGGTCGACCGCGTCACGGATAGGGTGCCCCGCATGGACCGCAGCGAATTCCTGGCCGGCAAGGCCACACCCCTCTTGGCGGCCGGCGCCCTGTTCTTCGACGAGGCCGGACACGTGCTGCTGGTCGAGCCGACCTACAAGGACTACCGCGATATCCCTGGCGGATACGTCGAGCAGGGAGAGTCACCGCTCCAGACGTGCGTCCGCGAAGTGCGGGAAGAACTCGACATCGCCCCGCCGATCGGGCGGCTCCTCGCGATGGACTGGGCTCCCTCGGAAGCGGAGGGCGACAAGATCCTTTACCTGTTCGACGGTGGAGTCCTGGACCAGGCTACCTTGAACCGTGTCGTGTTCAAGGACGGCGAGATCCGGGCGGTCGCCTTCCACCCGGTCTCCGAGATCGCGAAGCTGACCATCCCGCGCCTGGCCCGCCGGATCGGGCAGGCCGTCCAGGCGCGGCAGCGCGGCGAGACGGTGTATCTGGAGCACGGGGCGTTCCCGGGAGTTGACAGCACCCAGTAGAGACGCGAACGCCCTCCAATACGACCGGCTTGTGGAGCACAGTGGACCGTGCCCGCTCCCCCTGCTCCATGGCTTGGGCGACTCGACGGAGTCCGAGCTGATCGGTACCCGCCATACGGCCCGACCGCACCCGACCGTCGCCGGGTACGGCGCTGCTGGATCGGCCGGAAGGCCAACGCCGTAAGGGTTCTCAACCGGGGTGCGGGAGGGTTGCACTTTGGTTTTGCTTGCAGCTCTGCTTGGGTTGCAGTTCCCGCGCTACGCCCCTTGACATCTACGGGCAGGCTTCGGTCCGGCAAGCATTACACGCCATCGCTGCGTTGCGACCGTAGCGGCGCATCAGCTGGGAGCACCGGAGACACGGACCAACCTCCCACGGCGGGCAACCGAGGGCCGCCGCTGCCGCGGTCCGCTCCACCGCAGTGATCCAGGTGCTGCGGCGCTGACGCTGAGCGGGCATGCGGGCGAGGGTGAACCCGCCTGTGGGCTGTCCCAGGTCCCTGACTGGTCGGGCGTCGCTCTTGAACCAGCCTTCTTCTCCAGCACGGCAGGTCCAGTCGACCTCCTGCTCGGAGAAGGTAATCTCGTCATCTTCCTCAGGCTCCTGTGCCTTGGGTAAGGGATCCCACTGGCCGGTCAGCTCCCGCCAGGTCCCGCAGTCGGCGCGGGGAACCCACATGTGGCGACCCGCCCGGCCGCCCCTCCGGCTCGGTACGAAGACCGGCACACTGTCCCCGGTCGCACTGGTGAGAATGAGGTCCTCGATCCGGACGGAAGGCTTGGGCGGATCGCAGAGCGCGGGAAGAAACCACTCGGCGTGAATCGCGCCGCAATGGCCTGCCCCCTCGGTGTCGGGGCAGTGCAACGCGCTACTCGACAGGCAGCGCCAGACCTGAAGGTGCCGGTAGCCACCACGGATGATCATCTCGCTACCGTCGGCGATCTTCTTCCAGGACATGTCGTCGACCCTGGCCCAAGGCGCCCGGTCGATGAGGGCCGCCCGGTCGTCCTTCGCGACCCACAGCGGCGTGATGTCGTGCTCCATCGCGATGATCGATCGCCGGTGGACGCTGCTGGGACTGAGTGGGGAGTACTGGATCTCCCATCCGATCCGGACGCCGGCAGGCCCCGTGACCATCGCGTCAGTGACGCCGCGCCGATTGGGCAACCCCACCTCGGCGTCGGCGGACAGTCCGAACTGAACGGCGGCTTGGACGATCCGCTCCTTGGTGGCCTTGTGCTGGTCACTTTCCGCCGGTGTCGGCTTGTGTGTGATCGGCAGGTGGGCGGCGACCAAGGGGTAACGCCCCCCGACACGAGCGCGCCGGATGAACATCCACGGCGATTTGCCACCGGTCTCGGATGCACACGGCTTCCCTGCTCTGTGCGCGAGGCACTCCAGCAGTTGCGGGTTCCGCTCGGAGACGCTCGTCATGATCTCTTCGAGCAATCCGGGGTAGCCGTCGGCCCCTAGATCGGGCCGCGTCAGGTTGATCTCAATGTCGTACTGGGTGTGCCACACGCCATTGGCCATCAACCCACGATAGGAGCGACCGCTCACACGCAACAGAGTGCACCTGGGCCCGAACTGCCTTTGCCGACGCTGGGTTGAGCGAGGCCAGCCAGCAGGATCCGGCTGGGCAGTCGCCAGCCGAGGGTGCCACAAATCGCACTGCCGTGTGGCGCCCTTGGGCCCATGTCTCTCGAACGAGTGGAGATACCTGGCCCCATTTCTCGGCGGGCCGCTAGGAAGGCAGGACAGCCAGCGTCGGCCTGGATCCGGCGCTGGGATTTCCGTCGCTGACCGAGGAGAAGAACGATCAAGCCCTTCATAGCCCCGGAAGAATCCACGACGCTGCCTCGAAGAACGCGCGCATCCCGCGCCGATATCGACCTCGACGCGCTCCCTCCACATACCCTCGTCGTCAAGGACGGCCAGGTGACTCCGATAGGGAAAGTGGTCATCGCGAAGGTGGCCAGCGACCTGACGGCCGTCTGCCAGGGGGCTGACGACCCGCAGGCCGCGATCCAGCTGGTCCTACAGCTCATCCCCAAGCACATGGCAGAGATCGTCCGCGAACGCAGCCACGTCGAACCCAGCCCGCTGCGCGCCGCCCTCACCAGCGTCGTCGGGTCCGAATGTCTGGAACGACGCCCGAGCCGCGACGCCCTCACCGGTGATCGAACGGACGGCCAGCCGGACGCCGACGAAACCTGGCACGACCGTCTGCCGTGCACCCAACAGCATGGCCACAGCGACCACTACCGTGACGCTCTCGGGCGGAACTGGCAACGAGCGGAGGTATCGGCATGACGCTTCTGACGCGTAGGCGCCTCTCTGGCGTTTCACTCCGCGTGCACCGAGGAGATTCGGCACAATCAACGGCTATCACGCTGCGCCGTGAGGGACAAAGCTGTATAGCCGCCTATGATCCCGAACGAATCTCCCTCGACGCAGCAACCATGCTCATCCGTATGCTCTCCTCCAGCGAGGGCGAGATCATCTCCGAAGTGGTCCTCGACGATCACGACCCGGCTCTGGCGGCCTTGTACCACGCAGCCTCGAAGCTACTCCTGGACGTAGAGATCACCGATGGGCCGCGGATCACGTGTCCCACGGTGAGAGCACGCGGCCAGGACCCGGCGCGAGCGACCTACTTCATTCCCCAGGGCTGGGACCTGACCGACGCCCTCGACGAATTGCCTGCTGCCTTCACCGACGCCAGGCCGGAAGCAGCTCGCAATCTGAAGTTGATCGAGCGGGCCAAGAAGGACTCCGAAGGCAAAATCGACCATGCCCTCGACATAGTGGCCATGCTAATCCTGGAGACTGACGATCCGGATAGCGTCTACGACGAAATGCTGAGCCTGTTCGACGAGGGCCGCTCCGAAGAGACGACAGTCGACGCCCCCGCAACGGCAGCTTGACCCGGTCGAAGAGCAAGCCAAATCGGGCAGCAGCGACACCACATGAAGCGACTCCGTGGTTGCAGTTCTGGTTGCCTTCACCGGCGTACGGCACCGTTCAGAAGCTTCGCCCACACCCCCTGCACCGTAGGTCAGGACGCTCCCGAGCCCTCCGGAACCCCGGACGAACATTAGGAAAGCGTCTTTGGGGCGGTCAAGCCCAATGAGCTCGAATCTCGTATCCTCCGCCAGTGCCTCACCGGGCACGTTGTCGAAGGCCCCACCGTTCGCGGTGGGGCCTTCGACGTTGAGGGTTGCAGTTGGCGCGATCAGGCGGCGACGGCCTCTTCGCGCCGAAACAACTGGCCACGTTCTTGTACGCCCGGCCTGGGCGCTCTGGCAAGGTTCCACGCATGGGTGTCTCCGAGAAGACGCGCAAGATCGTGTAGGCCGAAGCCGGCGGGAGAGGCACACATCGTGGCCCAATCCGAGCGCAGCGCACGGGTGGGGAAGCTCGACGATGACTCTAGACAAGCATCTCGCCATCGCCGACAAGGCCGAACCCGCCCTGCGCCTGTTGCTGTGTAGCACGCCTGTCCACCTCGGTCCGGCCCAGGCACAGGTCGGCAGTCACGTCCGCCAGCTCGCCGAGACTCTGATGAAGGCGGAGCTGTGTGTACCACTGACCGCGGGGTTGTCTTCGGGTTACGCCAAACCGGTCATGACCGCGACCTGGGGTTCACCCCATCAGAGCGCGAGCTGAAAAGGCTCACTCATAGGGGCCGAGGAACCGTGAGCCGTTCAGGTGGATCAGGTGGTCAGGCGCGTCAGCCACCCAGGCTTCGGTCTCCCATGCAAGGTCGGCCAGCCACTTGCGCATCGTGGCGCGGTCCGGGAAGCAGTTCACAAACACCAGCCCTGCCTTTTCCGTCGCGAAGAGGTTCTTCAGGTGCTCACGCCGTCCGAAGTCGATCGGTCCGTGAGAAGTGACGGCTTCCATCAGGAAGAGCCAACCGCGCTGCTCGTCGTAGACCACGAGGTCCGGGTTCTTGCCGTGCTCGTCGAAGGCCAGCCCGAGACGTGCGAAGACGTCGTCTTGGCGGATGTCGTAGCGGTGATCCTTGGCGTCCCCCAGGTAGAGCACCTGTCCGCCGGGGGCGAAGCGAGGGCAAAACTCCTCGACCATGTCCCGGATCAGGGGGTTCTGGCCACCGGGAGAGAGGCGGAACAGAGAGCCGTCGGGCAGCGTGACCGGGAGCATCTGCATCTCGCGGGTGGCCCTGTAAGCGGCCTGCTGGGTGGGAGCTTCGGCTACCCAGGCGTCGAGGGCTTCTTGGAACCCCCGGGTGCCGAAGAGACGCACTACGGACAGAGCAGCCGGAGCGATCCGGTAATTATTCTTGGAGGAGTTGACCGCGCGCCCTTCGGGGGCATCGGAGTTGTGCTCAGCGAACCCCGCGTCGACGAACTGGTGGAGCGTCTGTTTGCGGAAGGTCTCGCGCGAGTTCGGCGCGTACCCCTTGCCCCATTTCTCCGCAATGACGCCCATGATTTCCGTGACGCCGAGACGCGGGTTGGTCGCCGCGTTCCACGGCTCGCCGGGCTCCAGGCCGAGCAGAACGAGGGCCGTCAGAGCGGACCTGTTGTTGCAGCGGACCTTGTCGAAGCCGAAGGCTTGCAGGAGGGCGCTGACGTTGTCGACGGATGCTCGTAAAGTGCTGATCACACTGCGGAGCCTACGACAGCGGGAAACAAGTCAGCCACGAGTGCGTCGAGCTTTGCCTGCTCCGGGAGCCATTCCGGCGCGTTCTGCGCCAAGCGCACCAGGTCGTCACGGGAGGGGAAGGGGAGCATCTTGACGTCCCCGGCGTTGACCTGGGTGTGTCCGGAGAAGGTGCGGAAGATCGCGTCGAGCGTCGAGGAGTTCAGCCAGAGCATCAGCCCGTGCGCGAGCTGAGGGTCGATAGGCCCCTTCTTCTCGTGCAGGTAGTTGGTCTTGTTGTCTAGGGCAACCGGGCCGTCGTGCTTCCAGACGCCCGCGACCACGCGCCGCTTCTCCTCCTTGGCGGAGAAACGCTTGATGACGACGTAGCGCCCTTCGGGCAGGAGTAGTTTGCGGGCGGCCTCGGTGCTGGGGGAGAAGCCCTGTGGCTTCTTGGCGGGGCGCTGTGGCCACTCGATCTCTCCGCCGCGCACGTTGGCCTGGTAGACCATCGGCACGACATTGTCGGCGCTAAGGTCCTCGGTCAAGTGTTCGCGGTTGCGGAAGTCGACGACCTTGCCCGTGCTGACGCCCAAGCCCAAGTCGGCCAAGGTAAACGAGACGGCCGGCGGCACGACAGCGGAGTCATCGAAGCGGACGAACCGCTCGCGGTCCCCGGGCAGGACCACGGCGCCGAACGGGACGGTACGGCGCAGCGGGACGTCGTCGTGCGCGATCGACGCCGACAGGACGACCTCTGGCTGCTGGTCGCCTCGCGTGCCAGCCACGATGACGTTTTCCTGGAGGACTCCGGTGTCAGCAAAGACTGTGTTGCGGCTCTCAAAGACGTGTAGGAGGTCGAGGCTGGTGCGGTCGAGCATCCACTGGCGGAAGGCGCGATGGTAGGTGCCGTTGGCCCAGGAGCGGGGCACGATGATCGAGATCTGGCCGCCGGGGGCAAGAGCGGCTGTAGCCCTGGCCCAGAAGGCCGTGTAGATGTTGCTGGTATCGACCAGGACGTGGGCTGTGTGCGTACGGTGCAGGCTGCCTGCGGCGAGCTTTCCGTAGGGTGGGTTGGCAACGACAAGGTCGAACGGCCTGTCAATGAGTGCGTCGTCGTCCGTGAGGTAGTCGCCCTGCACGAGGTCGAACGTGGTGCCGTAGGTTGCCCTGCATTCCTCGAGCGTGGTCCGCAGGTAGGGCGTGACCTGCGGGTCGGTCTCCACAGCAACGACGTGAACGTCCAGGTCAGGGCGGCCTTCGTGCAGTCGGGTCACCAGCGCGGCGGTCAGTGAGCCGACCCCGGCGCCAGGATCCAGAACGCGCACCGAACGGCTCAGGGCGTCTAGGCGAGGCATCGAGGCAATCAAGGCGGCGGCTGGTGCAGGGGTAAAGAACTGCCCCAGGGCGGCCTGGGTCCGAGGGGCAAGGAAACTGAGCGCCTCCACCCGTCGCGCCTCGGTGTTCTCGATCAGTTTCACGTCACGATCCTCTCACGGGGCATCCCGGGAACCGTGTGTCATGCGCTGATCGGCAAGCGTGACCGAGCCGCCGTGTGCCCAGCCAGCGGTTCTTGATCTCCCAACGTGAACCCGACTACTAAGCAGCCGGCCACTCGCCACATGAGTCGACGGCATCTGCAAACTCACGCCAGCAATCTTTGACGAAGCACAGTCGAGACAGGGAGGCACTCCGCTCCTGGGAGAATTCTGGGAGATGATCTTCCTTCGGAGGGCAACCGAACCCTCGTCACGCCACCTCAGACCAACGCCCTGACCTGCATGTTTGCAAGCTCCGCAGGTCTCGATCTTGCTCGAACCTCGTTCGGGACGAAGAGGTCGTGGGTTCAAATCCCGCCACCCCGACAGCTGAAACACCAGGTCAGGGGCCTGATCCACTTAGTGGATCAGGCCCCTGAGTGGTTTCCGGGGGCGTCTTGGGAGCCGTTTGGGAGCCGTTTGGGAGCCGATCTCGGGATCCGGCTCCCCGTTGGCTCCCGAAGCAGTTCGGCGTTTCTACGATTCGGCGAGATAGCCCTCGTAGAGGGACCCCGCCCGCGTACGCTCTGGGCGTCCGACGCACCGCGCCGGGCGCACGAGGGGGCATCGTGGATCATCTCTTCACCGTGGACGGCCGGACGGCCACGCCGATATCGCGCACCGGGCTCGCCGCCGAGAGCCTGCTGGAGCGGCGGCACCTCCAGGAATGGGTGATCGCCCATCCCCAGGTGCTCGGGGAGTCAGTGCTCGTGATCACCGCGGAGTACGACCGGTGGGCCGACACCGACGGAGTGCCGGCCCGCGACCGGCTGGACGTGCTCGGGTTGGATGCGACAGGGCGCCTCGTCGTGGTCGAGCTGAAGCGGGGGACGGCCGACCGGGACGTGCACCTCCAGGCGATCACCTACGCCGCCCTGGTGTCCCGCTTCGACCTCGACACCCTCACCCAGGCGCACCGCGACTTCCTGTCGCGCAGGGGGCAGACCCTCGACATCGGCGCGTGCAGGCAGCGGCTGCTCGACCACGTGGACGGGGAGTGGAGCCCGGCGTTGCTCCAGCGGCCTCGGCAGGTGATCATCGCCGCCGACTTCCCCAAGCAGGTCACCCACTCCGTCGTCTGGCTTTCGGAGATGGGCATCGACATCGACCTCGTCCAGGTCGGCCTGTGGCGGGTGGAAGGGCATATCGTCGCCGGGTTCACCAAGGTCTATCCGACCCCGGAGGTCGAGGAGTTCACGCTCACCCCGACCCGGGTCGAAGGCGAGGCGGCGGCCAAGAAGCTGCAGGAACGCTCGCGTTCACGCAACGCCGTCCACGTGCTTGTCGGCGCGGGCCTGTTGCCTGATGGGACGAGGCTGCTAATGACACCGCGCCACGGTGTGACGGAAGCGATCCGCGCCGAGATCCGGGCGTGGGTGGCGCAGGACACCGGCCGGGCAGCCGCCACCTGGACCAATGACACCGCCAAGCCACTGGTCTGGGACGCGGACGGAGCCTCCTACTCCCCTACCGGGCTGGCCAACCACATCTTCACGAACGTGACCGGACGCACCGCCGACGGCATACAGGGAACGACGTGGTGGGACGTGGACACCGCCCATGTGCCCGCCGACGTCGACCCCGACGCATGGGCCACGCTCGCAGGGTCCGACCTCACCGGGCTGGCCAGGCAGCTCAGCGGCACTCGCAAGGACTGGACCGGGCTGCACACTCTGCTGAGCGGTGTCCCGGCTGGGCGATGGACCACCTACGGCGACCTGGCGGCGGCGGTCGGGAGCCATGCCGTCCCCATAGGTCAACACCTCGGCACCTGCGGTCGATGCCCCAACCCCTGGCGCGTCCTCACGGCCGCCGGGAAGGTCAGCCCCGGCTTCCAGTGGCCCGACCCCTCGCGTACGGACACCGCCGCATCCCTCCTGATCAGGGAAGGCGTGCGCTTCGATGGGGACACCGCCGACCCGGACCAGCGCCTGCGCCAGGACGAGCTCCGACACGTCCTCGACGGCTGAGAGCCCTTCGAAGCCCTCAGCCCATCGTGACCGGTCCCTGGCTCAGGCGTCAGCCCCGCCGAAGCGCTCGCGGTAGGACTCCAGGTCCTCCTCCGTGATCTTCGCGAAGAGCACCGGCGGCACGGTGAACGGCGTGCCGGCCGGGACAGCGTCCAGGGACTTCGTCTGCTCGGCGGTCACCCAGGTCGCGGTGTCGTTCTCCAAGGCGAAGGCCCCGCGCATGGCGGCGGCCGAGGCCGGGATGAACGGCTCGGAGACGACCGAGTAGAGGTGGATGAGGTTCATCGCCGTGCGCAGGGTCAGGGCCGCGCCGTCCGGGTCGGTCTTGATCTCCAACCAGGGGGCCTTCTCCTCCAGGTAGGAGTTGCCCGCCGACCACAGGGCACGCAGGGCGGCGCCGGCCTTGCGGTACTGGAGAGCGTCCATGTGCTCCTCGTACTCGGCCAGCAGCCGCGCGATCTCCTCGCCGAGCTTCGTCTCCGCCTCGCCGGCCACCGCGCCTGCGGGAACCTCGTCGCCGAAGCGCTTGCGGGAGAAGGAGAGCACGCGGTTGACGAAGTTGCCGAGGGTGTCGGCCAAGTCCTTGTTGACTGTGGCGGCGAAGTGCTCCCAGGTGAAGGAGGAGTCATCCGACTCGGGGGCGTTGGCGATCAAGAAGTAGCGCCAGTAGTCGGCCGGGAGTGACTCCAGCGCGGCGTCGGTGAAGATGCCGCGCTTCTGGGAGGTGGAGAACTTGCCGCCGTAGTACGTGAGCCAGTTGAAGCCCTTGACGACGTCGACCTTCTTCCACGGCTCGCGGACACCGAGCTCCGTGGCCGGGAACATCACCGTGTGGAACGGGACGTTGTCCTTCGCCATGAACTGGGTGTAGCGGACGGTGTCGTCGGCCTCGTACCACCACGACTTCCAGTCGCGCCTCTCGCCGTTCGGGGCGGCGTCCGACCACTCCTTCGTCGCGCCGATGTACTCGATCGGGGCGTCGAACCAGACGTAGAAGACCTTGCCCTCGGCCGCCAGCTCCGGCCAGGTGTCCGCCGGGACCGGCACGCCCCAGTCCAGGTCGCGGGTGATCGCCCGGTCGTGCAGACCCTCGGTCAGCCACTTGCGGGCGATGGAGGACGACAGGTGCGGCCAGTCGGCCTCGTGCCGCGCCACCCACACCTCGACCTCGTGCTGGAGCTTCGACTGGAGCAGGAACAGGTGCTTGGTCTCGCGGACCTCCAGCTCCGTGGAGCCGCTGATCGCGGAGCGCGGGTCCAGCAGGTCGGTCGGGTCCAGGACGCGGGTGCAGTTTTCGCACTGGTCGCCGCGCGCCTTGTCGTAACCGCAGTGCGGGCAGGTCCCCTCGACGTACCGGTCAGGGAGGAAACGACCGTCGACCGGCGAGTACACCTGGCGGATCGCCCGCTCCTCGATGAAGCCGTTCTCGTTCAGCTGCCGCGCGAAGTGCTGGGTGATCTCGACGTTCTGCTGCGAAGAACTACGTCCGAAATAGTCAAAGGCCAGCTGGAAGCCGTCGTACACGGCCTTCTGCGCGTCGTGAGCCTGCGCGCAGAACTCCGCCACCGACGTGCCGGCCGCCTTGGCCGCCAGCTCGGCGGGCGTCCCGTGCTCGTCGGTCGCGCAGATGTACAGGACGTCGTGACCACGCTGGCGGAGGTACCGGGAGTACACGTCCGCCGGAAGCATCGACCCGACCATGTTGCCCAGGTGCTTGATCCCGTTGATGTAGGGAAGCGCGCTGGTTACCAGGTGTCGAGCCATCCTTGGATGCTCCATTTCGTACGTTTGGCGCCTGGCGGCAGTGCCACGGCGGACCGAAGTCGGGAGGGTGCAGCAGGCGCGACCGCGCAAGGTCGCTCAACCGTGTCACGCATGGTGACGGCCGGATCTGCAAGCCGCCGCAATCGTATGGCACCCGGGGGCCACTCCGCCGGGTCGTTTACCGGCGGCCGGGCTCGCGCGGAAAGGCGCTCGGCCGTCCGAGACAGGCGGCCAAGCAAGTCTCGAACGGCCGAGGCGGTCCTCATATTAGGCCCGTATGTCCGTGGTTACGCATCCCCCTCTTCATCCGAGGCCCAATAGGCGGTCCGTATGATCCGAGAACCAACTTCCAGCAGGACCGTGTGCTCCCGATCGGACTTCACCCCTGCGATCGGGAAGTCCGGGTGCCTCGCGCCGCCCAGACTTCGCCTCGGCCCGTGTTACCGGCGTACACGCAGGAGGGCGTCGAGCACGTGCACGGGCGACGTGGGATACATCGACAAGCGGGCAGCGAGTGCTGCGTCCCACTGCTCTGTCAGGCCGAGCATGAGGCGCTTGCGCATGCCAGGGGTGACGTGGGCATAGCGTGCTGAGACGGAGCCGTCGATGTCTCCCATGCGCTGGTCCATGAGGACCTTCTCGGTGCCAAGGTCCTCCATCACGGTCCTGTGGGTGTGGCGCAGTCCGTGGGGCGTGAGGCCCTTGGCGATCGGGAGCCAGCAGGCGTCGGCCCGTTGGCCGGCGCCGCGTCCTCGTGCGGGGACTCCGGGCCACGGCTCGCCTAGTAGCGGTACGGGGCGTGCTTCCTGCGGTGCCTTCTTCGGATACCAGCCCGATACCGCTGGGGTGAACAGCCACGTCGCGAATCCGTTCCTGCGCCAGTGGACCGCAGGCTCAACCACCGTGCCGCCTCGTACGAACCCAAGATCCGTGATGGCCTCCTCCACCCGTATTCGCGTCGCCTCGGTGACGCGATCGGGGTGGTTGAGGACGTTGGACACCGTCCCAGTGGAGACTTCGGCCCGGCGTGCGACATCAACGAGTTTCGCGCCCTGGTGCCCTCCGGTGCGAGCTGCACCCTGTCCGCGGAAGACGTAGGTCCTGCCGTGGCAGGGGGATGGGCAGCATCTGGACCAGGCCGACCCAGTTCTCTTCGTCCGCCTTGGTATGGGTGGCTCGGACCCTCCAGCGGCCAGCGGGCAGCGCAACCGGCGCCTGGGAGGGCATCCCGCCGCCGGGATACTCGGTGTCGAGCGCGGAACCTGCTTCGGCAGAGTCCATGAGTGTGGCTGGTCCGTCTGATGACCACGTGCCGCACTCCTCCCACTCAGTGGCGGGGTTTGCAAGAACAGCCCTGGCCGCCGCCTTCAGCCCGGCCTCGGAGTCAGCCGCAAGCCACCGCAGGAAGGCCCGATGCTCGGGTAGAAAACAGCTGGTGGCTGGCTCGTCCGCCAACACCAGTGCTTGCGCACCGTTCTCGCCAACGGTGATCACACCAGCCAAACCGTCCACCGCGCAGGCCCGGTCGTAGTCGTCTGGAGCGGTGGCGTCCCCCACCATGACCCCGGTCTCCGTACACCCACGCCATGCAGCCAACGCGGAGACGGGGACAGCGATCAAAGGCCCGCCCATCGACTCCGCCCAGACAGGGGAGGTGCAGGACGCATGGGCTTCGGGAGACGAAGAAACGCTCATGACGTCAGTGTGCCCTCGCCCACTGACAACGCCCACGGTGGCGACTGGCACCAGGGCAAAAACGGCCCAGGGTCTCCCGCACCTGCAGTTACGGGACAGCCCTTACTGATCGTTTCAGAATGAGGTTCTGAGCCGTCTCAAGCAGATGATGCTGCAGGCGAGTTGGAGGAGGCCCAGGTGAAGGTCGGCGCGTATCTCGTAGCGGATGCGGAGCCGTTTGAACTGGTGGAGCCAGGCAAAGGTCCGCTCGACAACCCATCGAGTCTTGCCCAGGCCGGAACCGTGCAGGGCACCACGTCGGGCGATCTTGGGAGTGATGCCGCGAGCCCTGATGAGACGGCGGTACTTGTCGAAGTCGTAGCCGCGGTCGGCGAACAGCCGCCGGGGCCGGTGCCTTGGCCGGCCGCGCAGACCACGAATACGGGGCATCGCGTCCAGCAGGGGCATGAGCTGAGTGACGTCGTGACGGTTTCCGCTGGTCAGAGAGACAGCGAGCGGAGTTCCGTTCCGATCGACGATCAGGTGGTGCTTGCTGCCCGGCCGCGCTCGGTCAACCGGCGAAGGTCCGGTGTGAGCCCCCCTTTGAGGGCCCTGACGTGCGAGGCATCGATCGCCGCGTCGTCCATCTCCAGCAGTCCGTCTCTGCGAAGCTCTGCCAGCAGGACTTCGTGCAGGCGGGGCCACACTCCAGCCTCGGTCCAGTCCCGCATACGACGCCAGGCCGTCACCCCACTGCACCCGACAAGCTCAGCGGGGACGTCCCGCCAGCTCACACTCTTGCGCAGCACGTAAACGATCCCGCACAGAGCAGCACGGTCATCGGCAGGCAACCGCCCCGGGTAGCGGTGCCGACGCGGAGCACGAGCCGGCAGCAGCGGAGCCACACGTTCCCACAGGTCATCAGACACAAGATCAGCAGACACCCAACAGATCCTGCCGACACATCACCCAACCGCCAAGGGGCACAGCAAACTTCATTCTGAAACGATCAGTTAGTCGACGATGAAATCGGGAGCTCGCCGCCTCCGGCCTGAGCAAAACATCTCGCACCCTAGTGCCCACGGTCAGCGGGACAACCGGCCCCAGTCCCCGGCAGACCGGCTGCCGTTCTGACTCACGGAGTGTCGAGATCTAGGTACGTATCCGTAGCGGGGTGGGGCCATGGGAGTTCTTCGTAGTCGATCACCTGCTGCGCGATGTGAGCCTTGGCCTCTATCGTTAGCTTTTCAATGTCATGAACGACACCACCATGAGTGCGCCGACGCCCATCATGCACCGTGTCCCACTTACTCTTCTTGCTCTGGCGGGTCGTCGCCCCCTGCTCTTTGCTGCCGAAGCCCTTGAGCTTGCTGTTCCAGACTGGCGTGTATCCGACCCTCAGCGCGTTCTCCCCCAGATCGGCGTGAACGTCAGGCAGCAGGAGGGCCCGAAACCGGAACTCCACGATCGGCAGGCCGCCTTCCATGATCGACAGACGGTGTTGCTTAAGCCTGCTATGAAGGGGGTATCGCTCCCGAACCCTCTCCCCAGTAGCGCTGTTACTGGAAAGGGCCTGCCCCGCGTAAACGGGGATTTGGAGGCTGGCGAGCGGCAGATACATGTCCACGCTCGCACCGCGAAAGTACAGGGCATACAGCCCTGAACCCTCGAACCTCGAGATCTCGTGGGTCATGGAGACCAGAGGTTGCCGCTCGAAGGTCTCGCAGATGGTGTTCGCGATCTGCTCGGTTGACAGAGGGTCGAACCACGCGGGGGCGTACTCGGCAGGCATGGCTTCCTGATCGGTGATCGGCCCGTCTGCGGGAAGACCCCGCTGGAACGGACTAGGTCGACTACTACGTGTCCTGCTCACCCGTCGGCACGAAGAGGTCATCCTCGGCGATCCCCCGGGCGGCGTCTCGGTAACTCTGCCAGACCGGCAGTACCGCCAGGCGCTCTTGTGCTCGCTCGGGAACTCCGGGTACCGAAAAGCCTCACTGCGCGGGCCAGTCGATCACCAAGGGCCTTGGTGATGCTCAGCCGAAAATCATCGTGGCGGGCGCCCGGGCCGACCGACCTGGCCGCCTGCGCCATCCCCCTGACCCTCTCCGCCGTGTTGATCACCACGAACTCTATGGTCTTGCTCACTTTTAGGCGACCCGTTCGAGTGATGGTTCGCCATGATCACCAACTCCGCGGTATGGTTTCGCCATGGTTGACCTGCCTGAAGAAGCGAAGAAGCAGCGGACCAGCGTTGAACTGTTCGCGGGTGGAGGCGGCCTTGCCATGGCGGTCCACCAAGCAGGCTTCCGCCCGCTCCTGTTCAACGAGTTCAACAACCGCGCCTGCGAGACACTCATCTCGAGTGCGCGAAAGACCCTCGGTGTCGACGGCTTGAAGCGCACCGAGGAGAAGAAGCCTCAGCCGCCAAAACCGGGGCAGCCCGCCCCCCTCTATCCGGGCGACGTGCGCGACCTGGACTTCAGCGCCTTCCAGGGCGAGGTCGATGTCCTGGCAGGAGGCCCTCCGTGCCAGCCGTTCAGCGCCGGCGGGGTCGCCAAGGGCGATGAAGACAAGCGCAACATGTTCCCGGCCATGTTCAAGGCAGTGCAAGAGATGCGGCCGAAGGTGGTTATCTGCGAAAACGTCCGCGGACTCCTGCGGCCGTCTTTCGTCGACTATTTCCAGTACATCCAGAACGAGCTGAGTCTCCCGTTCGAGAAGCGCGACGATGAGGTCAAGTGGCAGGATCACAACGCTGACCTGACGCGCATTCTCGATCAACTATCTGACGACGACAGCAACCCGGATCACTACAGAGTCGTGATGGTGCCGGTCAACGCCGCCAGCTATGGCGTCCCGCAGGTACGCAACCGGGTCGTAATCGTAGCCTTCCGAGCCGACCTCGGCGTGGACGTCGACGGCTTCGAGAAGTACGTGAAAACGGAGAGATTCTCCGAGGCGGCCCTGTTCCGGTCCATGCGCGACGAGGACGGACCCTACTGGAAGCGCCACCCAACCGTAGAGGACCACGTTCGCGACCGAGTGCGTGCGCGTCTCCCGAAGGTGATCAAGGAAGACGACTGCCAGCCGTGGCGCACAATGCGCGACGCCATTCAGGGACACGGCACGGACGTGAAACTCCCGGCACTCCCCCCTGTCGATAGGAACCGACTTTCGGAGAAGTTCGACTTCGGTGAAGAGATCGGAGCCGTCGGTCACGTCGGTTGGCCTGGAGCCCGTATCTACAAGGGGCACACCCCGAACGAACTCGATCGTCCCGCGAAAACGGTCAAGGCCGGCGTTCACGGCGTGCCAGGCGGCGAGTCCGTGATGCTGCTGGACGAGCGGGTCCGCGACGTCTCAGCACCGGGTGGTTTTACCTACTTGCACCGCTACATGACCGTGCGCGAGACCGCCCGGGTAATGACGTTCCCGGATGAATGGCATGGCTCAGGCCCTCGAGGCGAGCAAATGCGGCAGTTGGGCAACGCCGTGCCGGTCGCTCTCGGTGAGTTCTTCGCCAAGGCCGTCTCCGATGCCCTGGCTGCGGCGGGACACTAGCTTCATGCCGCAGACAGGGGTCGGGGGGCGCTGGAAGGACAGGCTGCCTCCGGAACGCGCGTATAAGCGTCGAGCTGGCGCGGCCGCGCCAGCAGTTGAGCAAGACCGCGCCGCCGGCGGTCGCAATCGGCGCAACGTCGACCTGGGTGACGGGCGTCTCGCACGCGCCTCCGTCACACTCCGCCTCTACCGGAGTACACGTCGCGTTCGCGCATATCTACGGTGGTCACAAAACGGCAAGACTGAGGAGCGCTACGTCTGCGAAGTCGAGTTCGACTCACGCAAGCAGAACCTTGCTGAGGCATGGCGACAAGCCCGAACAAAGGGGCTCTTGGCGCAAGAGACGCTGCCGCCCGAGTCGACCGCGTCGTCGCTCGAGGTTCGAGCCTCGATGCGCGGCAACCGCGGCAAGGACACCAAACCAGAACTGCTGCTCCGCAGGCTGCTCCATCGCCGCGGCGTGCGCTACCGGGTCGACGCCCGGCCAATCGCCGACGTCCGGCGGAGAGCCGACCTCGTGTTCCCCGGCGATCGCATCGCGGTATTCGTGGATGGCTGCTTCTGGCATGGCTGCCCGGACCATTACAGGCCCGCAACGAAGAACGCAGACTTCTGGCGGGAAAAGATCAACCGCAACAGGGCGAGGGACACTCAGACCAACGACACCCTGACGGCGGCTGGTTGGACAGTCATCCGAGTTTGGGAGCACGACGACCTCGCCCGAGCAGCGACCCGAATCGAGAACGCCGTCCGGCGAAAGCGCGGTGCAGCGCATCTCGTCGCTACAGCGGGCGACCATTGATCAGATCACTGACAGCCTCTTCTAGACGGCGCAGGACGATCTGGCCATCCCCGTCGCTGTGAGCCAGCAGTGTCTCACCGGGGTCAATCCCAGCCTCGTCCAAGACGCTCATGGGCAGGGCAACCGTGCCGTCGGCGCCTACGGTGACTTCGGATGGGCTTCGAATCATGACGCCAGTCTTCCATGCGTGGTGGAGGAAAGATCAGGCGCAAAAGCGCACTGCAGCAAGTGAGTCAGCTTGCCACGCGGTCTGAACCGACACGAAGATGACGACTGCGGCCTGGGCCGAGGCGCGGCCGCGGCCGCTGGTGGAGGTACGACCGCCACCAGCCGGATGGATGCGCGTCATTATCTTCGGCAAGGGCCTCGATGCGCGTGGCAGAGAAAACCCTCCGGTCCCTGCTGCACAGACAGCATCTACGCCACCACGTCTCTGCGGCTCCCGTGCCGACACTGCGCCGGACGCGGATCTCGTCTCGAGGGCCCGAGTCCCGGTCTTGATGGACAGCTGTCATTGGCATGTCCGTCAGCGTCTACGGCCAGCGGCGAACGTCAGGAATTTTGGCGAGACACGACCATCGCGAACGGAATCCCGGACGCCGAGCGGCGGAAACATCCCGCGGTTCTGGGAACACGAAAATCTGAGGCTGCCGCGGAACGCGCCGTGAAACTGGACGACCAAGGAAACCGCGCGCTATGACGGCCACATCTGTTTTCCTCACCACCATCTGTGACTAAATCATCCCTGTTCGCGTGGGTTCAACACCTTCCTCCCCGTCCCGGTAGCCACACAGTTCGCCGGGGTTCGCAAACTCCGGCCAGATTGTCGGTGGGCCCCTCTAACCTCGGGATCGGACGTTCGGCTCATGAGGGTCGGGCGGCTTCGCCGTACCCAGACACGCCGCAGCCGCCGCGACAGCGTCCCGATTCCGCCAGGAGGGTCCCACCAGAGTGAAAATCACCCCTTCCGCCCGCGTACTGAGCATGCTGGGCGAGATCGATTTCGATGAGTGGCAGTGCGTGGCCGAGCTCGTCGACAACCCCTTCGACGACTTCCTCGACATCCTTCGCTCGGGGACGGAATGGCCGGACGGCTTCACCGTCAGCGTGACCCTGCCATCGTCCGCGAAAGGGGTCTTGGAGGTCCGTGATACCGGGCGGGGCATGTCGTACGACCGGCTGGCGCGTGCGGTGCGAGCCGGTTGGTCCGGGAACGACAAGCACGACAAGCTCGGCCTGTTCGGTATGGGCTTCAACATCTCGACTGCCCGCCTCGGCAGGCGCACCCGCATCCTTACAACGCGAGCTGGCGACACGGAATGGATCGGCGTCGAGATCGACCTCGACCAGATCAAGGATGACTTCGAAGCGAAGGACATCACTGAGTCGAAGAGCGACCCGTCTCATCACGGCACGCGGATCATCGTCGACCGTCTGCAGCCGACGCGTGCCGAGTGGCTGCGTCGCAATGGCGCCTCGCTCCGCAACACTCTGGGCTCGGTGTACTCATGGATCCTGACCGAGCGGCCCTTCGAACTCTACGTCGGCGGAACCCGGGTCAAGCCAGTCCGCCACTGCCGCTGGGGCGACGACCGTTACGTGCTCTACAACGGCAAGGAACAGATCCCCGCCTACATCCCCATCGACGCGAAGCTCCAGGACGGGACCGCCTGCCAGGACTGCGGGGAGTGGCAGATTGGTGTGGGTGAGGTCTGCTCGGTCTGCGGCAGCGGCAACCTGACGGTGCGCGAACGCCGGATCCACGGCTGGCTTGGCGTCCAGCGCTATCTCGACAAGACCGAGTACGGGATCGACTTCCTGCGTAATGGCCGGAAGATCCTTCGCTGGGACAAGCGGGTCTTCACCTGGAACAACCCCCACGGGCGCGAGGGCGAGGAGGAGGAGCCTGAGTATCCGGTCGAACTCGCCCACCAAGGCGGCCGCCTTATCGGCGAGATCCACCTTGACCACGTCCCCGTCATGTACCAGAAGGACGCTTTCGAGTACGGGGACCCCAGCTGGCTCGCAGCTGTAGAGCTGCTGCGCGGCGTGGCGCCACTGCAGCCAAAGCGCGCACCGGCCTACCCGGAGAACGAGAGTCCACTGGCCCTGCTGTTCAAGGGCTTTCGCCGCAACGACGCGGGCCTGCGCTGTCTCGTTCCGGGCGACGGCCAGAAGCCGGTCCATACAGATACCCGGAACTGGGGTCGGAAGTTCCAGGCCGGCGCCGCCGAGTTCCAGTCCGACGAACACTGGTGGCAGGCGGTTCTGCGGCACGAGGAAATCAAGAAGCGAGGCAAGGAAGCCAAGACGGCGGCCAGTGTGCCGGCCCAGCCCGACGAGCAGGCCGTCAAAGACGCGCTTGGCTTCCCGATCGACATGCCTACCTCCGGCACGG
The DNA here is from genome assembly GCF_018619185.1 of Streptomyces sp. McG3. Lineage (GTDB taxonomy): Bacteria > Actinomycetota > Actinomycetes > Streptomycetales > Streptomycetaceae > Streptomyces. The sequence goes on from NZ_JAAXYC010000009.1 coordinate 54,794, forward strand.
CTGTCGGGCCGGTGGGTGCGCCCACCACCTTCAGCACCACTGCTGTGGCGGTGAAGGAGGAGAAGGAGACCCGCAGCGAGCGCCTGGCCCGTTACGAGAGTGCGGCGTCGCCGCACTCCTACCTGAGCCGGCCGTTCGGCCACCCCGAACTCGGTTACGTGAAAGTCCGGACCCTTCTGCTGAAGCCGGGCGATCCGCTCCTCGACGACCGTGGGCTGTCCGTCCCGGTCCTCCTCGACCAGCGATCGGGCAACGAGGTCACCGCCCTCGTCGATCCCGAGCACTCCGCATTCAGGCGGTTCGGCACGGACTACGCCGATCTCCTCCTGGTCGAACTGGCCGCTGTCCTGAAAGTTCGGGCGCGCTCTGACTGGAGCCCGTCCCAGCTCGTCGCCGCGATCCGCGCCGAGTCCCTGCAAGACAGCGTGCTCGACGGCACCACGGTTGGCGCGGAGGGCCGTGATCTCCTCACGGAGATCCGTGCGCGTGTGGCCGAGGCCATCGACCGGAACGACATCGATTGCCCTACCTCCTACGATCACCTCTCCGACGAAGAGAAGGTCGCGACCGAGGAGGCGATGATCGCCGCCGGACGCGTCGGCCTCGTCGGCCGTCTCGGTCGGGACTCCGGTTTTGTCCACCACATGCCCGCCTTGGCCTTGGTCCGGCTCGTCCAGGCAATGCCGCAGTCGTTCATGGACGGTGCCGTCTTCCGTGGCCCGTACGCTGGGGTGTCGTCGCCGTCCGGGAAGGCGCTGAGTCTGGCCCGGGTCACGGGCTGCCTCGCGGACGTGGCGACGCTCGGCACGTTCGCGGGCGGGGCGACCACTCAGCAGCTGCGGCGGGGCCGCCTAAGCATCGCCTTGCTGCGCGACGAACTGGCGGGCGAAGGGTGAGCGCCGCATTCCTGGCGGCCGCCGAACTGCGCGACGGCGGCCCGGAGGGACTGACCAAGGCGCTCGAACGGACCCTGTGGCATCTCGGCTTCCAGGACGTCCGCGTGATCGACGGCGCTCACGACCATGGCGCCGACCTGCTCGCGGTCCGCACCCGCGAGCAGTGGGTGTTCCAGAGCAAGTGGAAGGCGCACGGCCCGGCCGACCACGCGGGCGTCGACGACCTCGAACGCGCGCGCACCCACTACCGGGCTGACAAGGCCGTGTTGGTGACCAACACGGACATCACCGCTTCGGCCAAGGCGCGGCGCCAGGCGCTGGCGGACATCGGTATCGACATCGCCCTTTGGCACGGGGCCACCCTGGACGCGATCGGTCAGAGGATGCCCGATCGCGTGCCCGCTCCCTACTCCCTGCGGCCATACCAGGAACAGGCCGTGACCGCGATCGAGCGGGACCTCGACACTGAGGGAACGGCGATGCTGATCCTGGCGACAGGACTGGGAAAGACAGTCGTCGGCGGCGAGGTCATCGGGAACTTGCTGGCGTCGCGGCCGAACGCGCGCGTCCTGGTCGTCGCTCACATGCGCGACCTGGTCGGACAGCTGGAGAAGGCATTGTGGCGGCACCTGCCAAAGAGTGTTCCCACCCGTCTCCTGACCGGCGAGAGCAAGCCCCGGGACCTCAACGGCGTCGTAGTGGCGACGGTCGAGTCGGCGCTGGCCGCTGTACGCGTGGGATACAAACCCGACCTCATCATGATCGACGAGACCCATCACGTGGCCGAGACCGGCAGGTTTGCGGAGCTCCTCGATCTGTGCGGGACTGCGGGGCAATTTGGAGTCACCGCCACTCCTTGGCGTGGCGACAAGTTCGATATCACGGCTCGCTTCGGCCCCCCCAGCTTCAAGATGGGCATTGCCGAGGGCATGGCGGCGGGCTACCTGTCAGCCGTCGATTACAAGCTGTACGCGGATGGCGTGGACTGGGACGCCGTCCAGGACACTAGCCGTCACGGCTACTCCATCAAGGATTTGAACCGTCGATTGTTCCTTCCCCAGCGGGACGAGGAGATCGTCGAGCACCTGCGGACGGCCTGGCGAGAGACCGCCGAGCCCCGCGCCATCTTGTTCTGTCAGACCATCGAGCACGCCGAGCACATGGCCGGCCTCCTCGCCGTCTCGGACCCGGCGTGGGCCAACGCCTCCCACCTGCACAGCGGTCTGCCGAAGCGTCACCGTGACGTCCTGCTCAACGAGTTCCGCCTCGGCCGCGTCCCAGTGATCACCTGTGTCGACGTGTTCAACGAAGGCGTCGACGTGCCCGACGTGAACCTGATCGCCTTCCTACGCGTCACCCACAGCCGAAGGATCTTCGTGCAGCAGCTCGGCCGGGGGCTGCGTCTGAGCCCCGGCAAGAAGGCTCTGAAGGTCCTCGACTTCGTGACCGACATCCGTCGCGCCGCGGCGGTACTGAACCTGCGCCGGACGCTAGAGGCCGAGGAGACCGAGCATCTGGAACTCCCGCGCGTATCCCGGATCGAGTTCCAAGACGAGACGGTCGGCTCATTGATGGACATGTGGATCCAAGACGCCGCCGACCTCGAGACCGCAGCGGACGAGGTCCGCCTCCAGTTCCCCCTGCCGAAAGGAATTCTGTGACCGACTACAAGATCCCGCCCGCCGTCGAGAAGGCCGTGGTCACACGGATCTACACCCAGGCCGACGAGGCACGGTGGCCACACCTCCAGGACGCGGACCGCACCCGCCTCTATCGGGAGTGGACGGAGGACCCGGAGATCGGCGGCCGTCTCCTCAACTTCGTGGAACAGCGGGCGAACATCCGCCCGTGGCTGAAGGACTGCCCGATGAAGGAGTACGAGCGGGCACGACGAGGAGAGGGCAAGTACGCCAAGTACGTGTCGCGTCCAGCCGCGACGCTTGAGCAGATGGTTGCAGTAACCCTCGGCCCTGATTGGGAGGTCATCCCGGGGACCATCCAACAGAAGCCGATGCGAACCAAGATCCGCGAGGTGGGCACAGAGGACGAGGAGCGGCACTTCGTGGCCGGCACGGCGGCGAATCTCAAGCACCTCGTGTGGCCTGCGGTGCTCGACCGGTCCAACGGGGAGACCTGGCCCTGGACGATCTGCGTCGTCGATCCGTTCCGCGCCCCTGTGCCGCCCGAGAAGAAGGAAGAACACCGGCGCGTAGCCGAGTTCCTCGGCGTGCGGGTCGTCTATTTCAACGAGATGTAGGGGGACCGATGGGGGACGAGTGGCCTATGGGCGAGTGGCTTGTCAGGGCGTGGGAAACCGGGGTCGTCGACGAGCGTGAGCGGACGGTCATTACGGGCCGGGCCGAAGGGCGAACGCTGGACATGATCGGAGCAACGCTCGGGCTGACCCGCGAGCGCGCGCGTCAGATCCAGAACCAGGCGCGGAGGCGGCTCTCGGAGATGGCGGACATCGTCCAGGACGGTTGGCGGGAGACAACCCACGCTGCGGGCACGGGGCCGGCCACCCCGCGAGCAGCCTTCGCCGCCGCGCTTGGGGTCGTCGACCACGTGGCGCTGGAGGAGCTGCTAGCCGCAGCGGGGCTGGACGTGCCTCGCACGTGGGCGGGACCCTTGCGCGGCTGGTGGAGTGCAGACCCCGGCGCGCTGGACGGCGCGCTGCGCCGTCTCGTCGACACCGCTCCCTTCTGCGGCGACGACCTCGGCCGGGCGGCCTCCGAAGCTGGACTGCCCGCAGGTCTCCCCCTGGCCTGGCTCCTGAGCCACTCCGAGTCGCGGCTCGCCCTGAGCTCCGACAGGCACTGGGTGCGCCGCAAAGCGCGGGGACGCGACGCCGCGTACCTGTGGCTGCTGGAGGCCGGGCGCCCGTGTCGGGCCGACGAGCTGCTCACCCCGATGGCCGCGACGACCGTCGCGGCCGTGCGGGAGGCGCTGCGCCGTGATGACCGGTTCCGGCAGATCCGCCCCGAGAGCACCTGGGCCCTGGCCGAGTGGACGCATCTGCAAGCGTCCACGTACGCCACTGCGGTGGAGGCGATGATCGCGGTAGTCACCGAGTCGGGCCCTCTATCGCGTGCACGGCTCTTCGCCAGGGTGACAGAGCTGTACCCGGTTACCCCGTGGCGCCTGAAGCAGTGCCTGCTCAGTAACCAGCTCGGTGAGACCTCTGACGGCCTCGTCGACCTCGTCTCCCGCGGTGCCCGCCCCTTCGAGGAAGAGGAACCCACCCGACCGGACACAATGGCCGTTGAAGGCGAGGTCCTCGGTGTGCGGATCCCCGTGAACCGGGACATCTTGCGCGGCAGCGGCGTCAACGTGCACACCTGGCTGACTTGGCGGCTCGGGCTGCGACAGGCCCCGACGAGCCGCACGTTCACGACGCCCGGCGACCACTCGCCGCTCGTCGTCCGCCGCCGCACCGGCAGCGCCCAGCTCTCCAGCCTCCGCCGCCACGCGCTCGAACTCAAGGTCGTCGATGGCTGCGTACTTGCCGTCCTCCTCCGCCTCGACGACGGCACCGCACGCGTCGGACACGGCTGCGCGCCGGACACCTGCCCGGCACGGAAGAAACAGGCAGCGACGCCGTCGACGTCGAACGTCTGATGCGCCGATGACCGCACCCCCGCGAAGTGGCAAAGCGCCAGAAGGGTCATAGACCGAGCAGTTGCCCCAAAGCGGCTCTCAATGACGAGGGAAACATGAATCAACTCGAACTGCGCGGCGTAGAGCACCAGCTCCGCGAAGCGCTACAAGACACTGCCCTGAGTTGGGTGCTCGACGATGTCGACGCGGCAATCGCCGCAGGAGTGCCCGAGGAGAAGATCCTCCGCCGACGCCAGCAGCGCCGCGGTGATGACTCCCCTGCCGCGAGCCCGGCCGCAGCAGCAGCTCGATACGAGGTCGTGGACCGCAGCGTGCTCGGCCTCGGCGAGTACGAGGCATCGCGCAAGCGGGGGACGCTGGTCATCGCCACGCGATCCATGACGGATGAGGAGCGCGTCCAGCTCCTCCTGGATGCCGTGAGGCGAGTTCTCGTTGAACTGCCTGAAATTGAACTGGAGGTGCTGAAGACGCTCCGGACCGAGCCCGAGGGTGACACTGGCAGCCGGAGCATCGGCGAAGCGGTCGTGTTCGAGCCGGACGAAAGCGCTCGATCGCGACGTAGTCGAACAGATTTTCAGGGAAATCGGATGCCGACAGAACGACGTATCCACGTCAGCCAACTGCTCGCCGACGTGACGAGGGAGCTTGTCAGGTGAGTACGGTCGACCGCCTAGTCAACGAGATCAAGAGCCTGCTGGCGGCAGGGGCGGTGTCATACGACTCTGCTTCGAAGCCGTCCGACGTCTATGAGGGCTTCATCTTCTCCCTAATCGTCGCCACTGCCAGTCGGCACGGTGCCAATGTCACCTACGAAGACGTGTACGGGGTGAAGGCCAGCAGCCTTGTCTTCCGAACGGGGCCCGGCCACCTGTACAGCAAAAGCCAGCCCTTCACTCACGCTGTGATCGAGTTCGACGGCGCTCCCGCCCTTGAAGTCCACCTCGGCGTCTACGTGACCGGCTCGTCGGGCGTCCTGCACGAGTGCGATGTGCTGGTGTTGCCAGCCGAGGAAGCCGCCCTGAGCCGGGCACAGGGCATCGCACCACGAGGCAGTCAGAGCGTGCTCGTCGTCGAGTGCAAGTACTACGTCTCCAACCTCGGCATCGGTCTCGCGCGGAACTTCGAGGGACTACGCGCCGACATTCGCACCCAGAACGAACTCTTCGTCGCTAACACCAGATCATCGAGCATCGTGCGGTACCTCGATGCCCGAAAGAGAGGTTTCGAGCCGGACGTAGTACCCAACTCCCCGCAGGCAGGCTATCTGCAGGCGGAGATCAGGAAGACCTTCAAGAGCTACCTGAGCAAGCACTCACCCTCAACGGTGATCTGAGCCCGCCGATCGAGCGTCGCACGCCAAGGATTCCGCGCAAGCCGATACTGAGGGATATGCGGCCTCAGCCGTCGGCTGGGAGCCATCTGGGAGCCAACCCGCTCCCCGAGCCCCTTCGACACCAACCGAGACCATCTCACCCCAACGCCCTGACCAGGCAAAACGACAAACCGACCGGTGATGATCACGCCCGACCCTCATTCGGGACGAAGAGGTCGTGGGTTCAAATCCCGCCACCCCGACAGCTGAAACACCAGGTCAGGCCCGGTACTGAGAAATCAGTGCCGGGCCTGACCTGCGATGTGGGGCCATTCCTGGAGCCGTTCGGGAGCCGCCTTCGAGGTCCGGCGTCTGCCCTAGAGTTCGCTCTGTGCCGTCGTACAGCATTGGGCAGGCAGCGAAGCTGCTGGGCGTGAGTTCGGAGACCGTCCGGAGGTGGGCCGACTCCGGGCGTCTGGCCATGGACCGGGAAGGGCCGGGCAACCGTGCGATCGACGGGGTGGGGCTGGCCGCGTTCGCGAAGGAGCGGGCGCAGGGGATGCATCCGGTGGCGGAGAGTCCCGTGGCCACTTCCGTGCGGAACGCGTTCCGCGGGATCGTGACCCGGGTGACGTTCGACGACGTCGCCGCGCAGGTCGAGGTCCAGTCGGGGCCGCACCGGATCGTCTCGCTGGTGACGCGGGAGTCGGTGGAGGAGCTCGGCATCGAGGTCGGTGTCACCGTGACCGCCCGGGTGAAGTCGACCAACGTGCACATCGACACCCCTTGAAGCGCCGGCCGTGCCTTCGGCCGCCGGGTGGCCGGACCGGTCGTGGGTGGCTCAGCGGCACAGCAGCGCGGCACGCAGGTCGAGCTTGTGGTCGAGGCGGGAGAGGTCCCTTCCGGTGAGCACCTGAACGCGGTCGATGCGGTAGTGGACCGTGTTCACGTGCAGGTGGAGCGCCTCCGCCGTGCGGGCCCAGGAGCAGTTGTGGGCGAGGAAGACCTCCAGGGTCTCCAGCAGTGTGTGGTGCGAGGCCGTGCCGCTGTCGGCGAGGGGGCCGAGTGTCCTGGCGCTGAAGATCGTTCGTACCTCGGCGGGGATGCCGGCCAGGAGTGATTCCAGGGTGGCGAGTTCCTCGACCGTGGTCACGCGGCCGACCGTCGGGGAGGTGTGGCGTGCTGTCGCCAGGGCGTAGCGGGCTTGGGTGAGGGCCGCGTGGAGTCCGGTGGGTTCCGTGGTGAGGGCGCTGACTCCGGCGTACAGCGGAGTGTCGGGGCGGCAGTTGTGGAGCAGGGGCCAGGGCTCGTCCAGGGCGAAGGGGGCTTCGCCGGCGCTTCGTACGACGGCTACGGCTTCGGTCTCCGGGGTCGTGCCTGCGGCGAAGAACGTGGCGGGGTGGTGCTGGAGGGCCTCCGTGAGCGCCGCCTCCGCGGCGCCGTCCGGGTGTCGCTCGCCGGTGGTCGTGACCACGACCCGCCAGGGGCCCTCGGCGAGCGGCCCGCAGGAGGTCAGGGCGTTCGCGAGCGTCGGGGCGTCGGTGTCGCCCTGGTCGAGGAGGGCGATCAGGTCCCGGCCGGTCCGGCGGCGGGCCGCGTGTCCGCGGTCGTGGTGGTCGCGGTACTGGCCGATGATCTCCGCTATCTCGTGCAGCGCTCGGGGAGGCGCCGCGCCGGCCTGTGGCACGTGGAGGTACCAGGCGTCGTACGGCGTCGTCTCGGCCTGGACGCGCAGCGTCGCACCGGTGGGGCTGCGCAGGCTCGCCACCGCTCGCCCGGCCGGCAGCGCGGGGGCCGCCGCGGTGCGGGCGATCGTGCGCCCGGTGCTCGTGAGCACGTAGGCCGGGGGTGTGTCGAACGGGGCCAGCGCCCGCCCCAGCAGTTCGTCCGCGTCGGTGCCGTGGTCGAGCAGACGGCCGAGGTCGCCGCGTACCTGCTCGGGCAGGGCGAAGTGGTCGGCGGGGCGGCGGCTGAGGTCGCCCCACTGGTGCCGGTAGACGACTTCGGTGATGACCCGGAAGTTGGTGTGCGCGGGTACGGCCAGGAGCGCGATGCCGTGTTCGCGGCAGGAGTCGACGATGTCGGCCGGGACAGCGCCGTGGGTCTCCTCTCCGGCGAGGAGCGCCGTGGCTCCGGCCCGGGCCAGTGCGGAGACGAAGCGCTCGGTCCTGGTCCGGCCGTTCGCCTCGTTCCACCACACGAGGCCGCTGAGCACGATCTCTCCGGGCCGGAGGAACCGGGCGGGGTCCTCCAGGTCGGTGGCGGTCACTCCGCCGATCGCCCGGCTGAGCAGGTTCTCGCCACCCCAGAGGAGGGTCAGGTCGAGCCCCTCGGTCCGGAGGAGGTCTCCGACGCGCATTGCTGACTCCTTGCACAGTCATCGGAGACGGGCTCCAGCTTCTCACATTCCTCAAGCGAAGACGGGCTTCGTCATCGTAAATGCAAGGGTGAGGAAACAGAATGCCTCTTGGTTGATCCACCAGGGCGAGAGGCCTCCGGCTGGAGCTTTTCCGTGTGGCACACCAGTCGTTTTCGGCCTCGGGCGCGGCTTCACTGAGGCAGTCAGACAGCGGTCGACGGCGGTGGGGACATGGATCTGAACACGGTTCTCGATGTGCGGGACGGACGCCGTCACGAGCCCTGGCGTCCCGGCGACGCCTGGCTCGGCGGCGGAACGTATCTCTTCTCCGAACCCCAGCCGCAGCTGCGGCGGCTGGTCGATCTGAGCCGGATGGGCTGGGCGCCGGTCCGGGAAGGTCCCGACGGATCGGTGGAGATCGCGGCCACCTGCACGATCGCCCAGCTGTCCCGGTTCGGGCGGACGCTCGACGCGGTCGCGGCACCGCTGATCGAGCAGTGCTGCCGGGCCTTCCTCGCCTCCTTCAAGATCTGGAACATGGCGACCGTCGGGGGGAACCTCTGCAACGCCCTGCCCGCGGGGCCGATGATCTCCCTCGCCGCGGCACTCGACGGCGTGTGTCTGCTGCGGGCGCAGGACGGCACGCTGCGGCGGGTGAAGGCGGCGGACTTCGTCACCGGAGCCGGGCGCAGAGATCTCGCCGAGGGCGAGTTGCTGCGGTCGGTGACGCTCCCCGCCCGTTCCCTGGGGGGCCGCACCGCGTTCCGGCAGGCGTCGCTCTACGGCCTCGGACGCTCCGGCGCCCTCGTCATCGGGTCGCTGGATCCGCTGGACGGTTCGCTGGCCGTGACCATCACGGCCGCGACCGTCCGGCCCTTCCGCCTCTGGTTCGCCCTGCCGCCCGACCGGTCCGGGCTGCGCCGGGCGATCGGCTCGGCGGTGGAGGAGACCGACTGGTTCGACGACATCCACGGACTGCCCGAGTGGCGCCGGCACATGGCCTTCCACCTCGCCGAACAGGTCCGCCATGAACTCACCCGGGACGGTGTGCGATGAGCTTCCAGATCCAGGTCAACGGCCAGCCCTTCGACTCCGAGCCGCGCGCCGGACAGTGTCTGCGCACGTATCTGCGCGAGCGCGGCTGGTTCGGCGTGAAGAAGGGCTGCGACGCCGGTGACTGCGGGGCCTGCACGGTCCATGTGGACGGCGAGCCGGTGCACAGCTGTATCTACCCGGCCGTACGGGCCGAGGGCCGCTCGGTCACCACCGTGGAGGGCCTGGCCGGCGATGACGGCGAACTCCACCCCGTACAGCAGAAGTTCCTGGACGCCCAGGGTTTCCAGTGCGGGTTCTGCACCGCCGGGTTCCTGATGACCACGGCCGCCCTGGAGGAGGAGAGGGGAAGTGCCCACGACGACGGGAAGCTGGACGACCTCCCGCGGGCGTTCAAGGGCAACCTCTGCCGGTGCACCGGCTATCGCGCCATCGAGGACGCCGTCCGCGGTGTGAAGCACACCGAACGCCCCTGCGCCGGGAAGGCTGTGGGCAAGAGCCTCGGCGCTCCGGCGGGGCCCCAGGTCGTGACGGGCACCGCCCGCTACACCTTCGACGTCGAGGTCCCCGGGCTGCTCCACATGAAGCTCCTCCGTTCCCCGCATCCGCACGCCCGCATCCTCGCCGTCGACACCTCCGCCGCGCTGCGGGTCCCCGGCGTGCACGCCGTCCTCACCCACGAGGACGCCCCCGCCACGCTGTACTCCAGCGCCCGGCACGAGCACCCCACCGAGGATCCCGACGACACCCGCGTCCTGGACGACACCGTCCGGTACGTCGGCCAGCGGGTCGCCGCCGTCGTCGCGACGAGCGAGCAGACGGCCGAGGAGGGCTGCCGGAGGATCGAGGTGACGTACGAGCTGCTCCCGCATGTCACCGACCCCGAGGAAGCCATGCGCCCCGGGGCGCCCGTCCTGCACTCCGGCAAGGGCCCGGAGGCACGCATCGCGCGCGTCGAGAACAACGTGGCGGGCGAGGTCCACGGGGAGACCGGCTCCGTGGACGACGGATTCGCCGAGGCGGCCGTGGTCCACGAGGAGACCTACCGCACCCAGCGCGTTCAGCACGCCAGCCTCGAAACGCACGGCTGTGTCGCCTACTTCGAGCCGAAGGAGGACGGCACCGGGGAGCGGCTCACGGTGCGCTCCTCGACCCAGACGCCGTTCCTGACGCGCCGCGCGCTGTGTGCGCTGTACGGCCTGCCGGAGGACGAGGTACGGGTGGTCGCGGGCCGGGTGGGCGGCGGCTTCGGCGGCAAGCAGGAGATGCTGACCGAGGACATCGTCACCCTGGCCGCGCTCCGCCTGCGCCGCCCGGTCAAGCTCGAGTACACCCGGGCCGAGCAGTTCTACGGGGCCACCACCCGCCACCCGTTCACCATCCGCATCAAGGTCGGCGCCCGCGCCGACGGCACCCTGACCGCGATCCGGATGCGCGTGGTCGCCAACACGGGCGCCTACGGCAATCACGGACCGGCCGTCATGTTCCACAGCGTCGGCGAGTCCTTCGCCGTCTACCGGGCCCCGCACAAGAAGGTCGACGCCTACTCCGTCTACACCAACTGCGTGCCCGCGGGCGCCTTCCGGGGCTATGGCCTGGGCCAGGTCACCTTCGCCGTCGAGTCCGCGATGGACGAGGTGGCCCGCCGTCTCGGCATGGACCCGCTCGCCTTCCGGGAGAAGAACATCATCGGCCCCGGCGACCCCATGGTCAGCCCGATCGGCGAGGAGGAGGACCTGCACATCGCCTCCTACGGGCTCGCCCAGTGCCTGGGAATCGTCCGCAGGGCCATCGCGGAGGACCGGAGCGCCGACGATGTGCCCGAGGGCTGGCTCACCGGCCAGGGCACGGCCATGGCGATGATCGCCACAGGACCGCCGGGCGGCCACTACGCCGACGCGACCGTCAGCCTCCTGGCCGACGGGACGTACGACATCGCCGTCGGCACGGCGGAGTTCGGCAACGGCACCACCACCGTCCACAAACAGATCACCGCGGGCGCGCTCGGCACCACCGTCGACCGGATCGCGATCCGCCAGTCCGACACCGACGTCGTGCGCCACGACACCGGCGCCTTCGGTTCGGCCGGCACGGTCGTGGCCGGCAAGGCGGTCCTGCTCGCGGCGGAGTCCCTGGCCGGGCGTCTGAAGACCTTCGCGGCCCGGTACACGGGGGTGGCCCGCCACCTGTGCGCGCTCGGCGAGGAGGCGCTCGACTGCGCGGGCCGGACCGTCACGCTGAAGGAGCTCCACGAGGCGGCCCACGCCTCCGGGGCACAGGACGAGATCACGGCGGAGGGCCACTGGGGCGGCAGCCCGCGTTCGGTCGCCTTCAACGCCCAGTGGTTCCGCGTCGCCGTCGACCCGGACACCGGCGAGATGAGGATCCTGCGCAGCGTCCACGCCGCCGACGCCGGCAAGGTGATGAACCCCTTGCAGTGCCGCGGCCAGGTGGAGGGCGGAGTCGCCCAGGCGCTCGGCGCCACCCTCTTCGAGACCGTTGGGACGGACGACCGGGGTGCGGTGACCACGGCGGCCTTCCGGCGCTACCGGCTCCCGCAGTACGCCGATGTGCCGCGCACCGAGGTGCACTTCATGGAGACGACCGACGCGATCGGCCCACTCGGTGCCAAGTCGATGAGCGAGAGTCCCTTCAACCCCGTCGCCCCCGCCTTCGCGAACGCGCTGCGCGATGCCACAGGGATCCGTTTCACGGAGATGCCGGTGACCCGTGACCGGGTCTGGCTCGCGATGGACCGGCGGTCCGCGGAGACTCTCGGATGATGCTCCGGAAGATGCCAGGCAGTTCTTCGTAGCGCCCTCCTGAATACCCACCCAATGCCGCCTTCCAGATGGCACATGAGGTTCCCCGGGCCGGCGGTCGGGTATCACTTTCCGTGGCACCGACCGCCGGCCCGAAGGGGAACTGATGAGTCGTCCGATCGCCGCGTCCCGCACCGGGCCGACCTCCTCGGCCGGGGCCGTGTCCTTCTCGGTCTGCGGGGAGGTCGCGGAGCCGTTCACGCTCACCGTCGCCGAACTCCGCGAGGGCTGGCAGCAGCACCGGGCGGAGGTGACCTTCGACTGCGCCACGAGCGGGCCGCAGCACCACCGGTTCGAAGGGGCTCTGCTGTACGACGTCATCCGCGCGGCGGAACCCGGATTCGACCCGCGGCGGCGGAAGGACCGGGCCCGTTTCCTGCTCGCCGTCAGCGGCGGCGACGGCCACCACACCGTTCTGTCGTGGGCCGAGATCGACCGGGACTTCGCCGGCAGCCCGATCCTGCTGGCCACCCGGCTCGACGGCCACGGCCTCGATACGGCGGGCAGCCAACTCGTGGTTCCCTCCGACCGCTGCGGGGCCCGGTACGTCAGCGCGATCACCAGCATCTGGACCGGGGCCTGCGGTGGCCTGACGGCATGAGACGAGTCGGCGGCCCTGCGGAGCCGCCGCGTCGGCCCCCTCACCCGTCCGGATGAAATCGCCGGTGCGGCGAGGCCCGTACAGGGCCCTTCCGGACCGCGCGTCGCCGCCCGTACGACCTCTCCTGGACGCACAGGATTTCCTCTAACTTGCCTGTTCCGGCACGGAGTTGAGGGTTTATCTACGCGCGGAGCCCGGTCCACCGAACGATCATTCGGGCATATCAGACGACTTCTCGCGCGGGCATTACCGGCGGGTACCGCGAGCTGCTAGAAACTGCATCGCTCCCCCCAACCCCCCACCTGTCCCCACAGCTCGTC